>CBFHPF010000001.1:0-48479 GCA_965657665.1 Alphaproteobacteria bacterium
CCGCATTGGTCGGTGAAATTTTTGCCTTTTTATGCGGCGATGACGGCATGATACCCGAGAGCTGGCTAGCCGAGCGCATTGAACGATGCGACCGCAGCGAAGGCGATTTAGACACGCTATCAACAAGACTGGCGCATATCCGCACTTGGACCTATATTGCGCAGCGCAATGACTGGCTCGCAGACCCGGTGCATTGGCAAGGGGTGAGCCGCGCCGTGGAAGACCGTTTGTCGGATGCGCTGCATATGAAACTGATGGGCCAGTTTGTTGATCGCAAAACATCGGCGCTGATGCGGCGACTGGTAGGAAAAGAGGAAATTGTGGCGGATATTGAAGCCAATGGCGATATTGTGATTGCCGGAGAATATATGGGCCGTTTGAGCGGCCTGCATGTCGAACGCGACCCTCGCTTAAAAGGAGCGCCCGGCGGCACCGCCCGTGCGGCCGTTGAAAAAGCCGTCGGCGATGCCCTGCGCCAACGCGCCAACACCATTGCCATCGCCGCTGATAGTGCCTTCTCATTGACCGAGCAAGGCGACATTGTCTGGGAAAATGCGATTATCGGCCATATTCAAATCGCCAGCGGACAAGGCACACAAGACAGCGACCGACTTGCCTATTTGGCGCCGGAAGCGATTTTGGCGGCCGATGAAACATTGACCGGCGAGACCCGCACCAAAGCCCAAGCCCGTCTGACCGACTGGCTGCGCTTGCAGGTCGCGCAACAGCTGGAACCGCTGAAAACCCTTCAAAATGCTGAGCTGTCTGGACTGGCTCGCGGTTTGGCATATCAATTATTGGAAAATAAAGGCTGCTTGCCGCGCCGCGATATCGCCGACTTATTATCCAAGCTGGACCAAGATTTGCGCGCCACTTTGAGAAAATGCGGCGTCCGTTTCGGTTTTTACCATGTCTTTATGCCAAGCCTTTTGAAGCCGGCACCGGCTCGGCTTTTGGCCCTGCTAAGCCTGATTGATGACAATATGCGACGCGCCCAGCGCGATGAAAAACCACGGCCTATTGGTGAAACCCTGGCTGCTTTGCCGGCCGCCGGTCTGACCTCGGCGCAACCCGAAAAATTACCCGGCTGGCTCTATCGCGCTGCCGGGTTTTACACCTGTAAAGCGCGGGTCATTCGCTTTGATATGCTGGAACGGCTGGCCGATATTATCCGCCCGCTGCTGAACGATAATCGCGAGGGTTTTGAAGCCAATGAAGCGATGATGTCGATTATGGGCTGCGGGGCTGAAGACTTGACGGAGATACTGACCGCCCTCGGCTATCAGGCACGCGAGGTTGAGCTCGCGCCACAAGCCGAGGCCAATACTGCCGAGACCAATACTGCCGAGACGAGTGGCGCAGAGACCGACCAAGCAGAACAACAGCCGATACAACAGCCGATACAACAGACAATACAGGCGGCTGAACAAGTCGACGCCAATGCGGCTATCGAGCAAGAGACAGCTTTAGAAACAAGCCAAACGCCACCCGGGGATGCGCAAGCTGCTGAAAAGACTGAAGAGCCTGTTGCAGCATCTGTCGCAGCATCTGTCGCAGCATCTGCTGAAGAAAACATTGAAGAAAATGTTGAGGCAAATACTGAAACAGCCATCGTAAAAACTTTGTGGCGGCCAACCCCGCGCGGACACAATGCGCGCAAAGCCCGTCAGGGCAAATCAAATGCCCGCCAAGGCAAGCAAAATGGCAGCCCGAACAACAAAGCCGGCAAGAAAACCAATGCGCGGAAAGCGACAAACGGGCCAAACGGCAAATCGCGTGGCCCGCGCCGACCGGCTGAGAAGCAAGCTGACCCGTCCTCTCCATTTGCCGTGTTGAAGCAATTACAAGAAAACGACGGAGCCTAAACCGTGCCGCCATCCCCGCCTGCCACCATGCGCGTTGATAAATGGTTGTGGCATGCGCGGTTTTTCAAAACCCGCACGCTGGCCAGCAAATTGGCAGCGGCCGGCAATATTCGGGTTAATGGTCAAAAACAAAACCGTGCTGCCGCCAGTGTGCGGGCCGGCGATGTCCTGACCTTCCCTCTTAATCAACATATTCGCGTCATCGAGATTGTCGCCTTGAGCATCCGCCGCGGCCCGGTCCCTGAAGCGCAAGCGCTATATATTGACCGCGACCCACCGCAACCGAAAAAACGGGCTGAGAAAATAATCGAAGGCGCGGCCTATCGCGACGCGGGCAGCGGTCGACCGACCAAAAAACAACGGCGCGCTGAGACTGATTTTACCGGCAAAGGGCGCATTGGCTAAACCGGACTATCGGCGATGATGGCAGGATGCGACCAAAACAATCATTGCGCGGTTAAATTTAAGCAGTTAGACAGTTGCCCATGTTAGACAAAATGAAATCAATGTTTGCTGAACCTGTGGCGGAAACCGCGGCACCACAATCAGACGAACTGCACATTGCCGCTGCTGCGCTTTTGGTGCGCGCCGCGCAAATTGACGGCGTCATGGACGCATCTGAAGAGAAATTACTGGCCCGCTTGGTCGGTCCGCATTTTGGCCTCGACGCCGATGCGGCCGGCACACTGATTGGTGAAGCCAAGCAAGCGGCCGAAAATGCCGGTGACTTGTTTCAATTTACCAATCACATAAACAAGCATTTTAGCGAGGCGCATAAACTAATGCTGGTCGAATTGCTGTGGCAAATCGTTTTGGCCGATGGCGTGATTGACGATTTTGAGGCCAATTTGATGCGCCGTGTTGCCGGTCTGATTCATGTGACTGACCAGCAGGCCGGTCTGGCGCGCAAAAAAGCTGAAGCGGCCCTTTCAGGAGAGTAGACCCGATGACCTATATCGTCACTGAAGACTGCATTAAGTGCAAATATACTGATTGCGTGGAAGTATGCCCGGTCGATTGCTTTTATGAAGGCGATAATATGCTGGTTATCCACCCTGACGAATGCATTGATTGCGGCGTTTGCGAACCGGAATGTCCGGCCGATGCGATTAAGGCAGATACCGAAGACGGGCTGGAAAAATGGCTCGAGGTAAACACGAAATTCGCCGATATCTGGCCGAATATCACCATACGCAAAGACGCACCGGCCGATGCTGATGATTGGCTGCAAAAAGCCAATAAATTTGCCGAACATTTCTCAGAAAACCCGGGCACGGGCGACGGCTAAACGGGTTTCGGGCCAAGCGTTTGAATTGGCTGGATTTTTGTGATATACTCCGCATATACGGAGATGATACGCCGTTTTTCCGGTGATTTTAACCAAGTGTAAGCGTTCAATGCATGCCTTGAATGGCGAGTTAGCATTGAGGACAGGAGCATTTTATGGCAACAGCGAAGAAACCTGCGCCTAAGAAAACCGCAGCCAAAAAGCCGGCTGCGAAAAAAACCGCGGCCAAGAAACCGGTTGCGAAAAAAGCACCTGCCAAAAAACCGACGGCTAAAACAACTGCGAAAAAGCCTGCGCCTAAGAAAGCCGCAACGGCCAAAAAGCCGGCCACCAAAGCGGCCGTTAAGGAAGCCGTGACACGTCGTTCAGCGCTTGGTTTTCGGATTAATGAACATGTTGTTTATCCGGCCCATGGCGTCGGTCAAATCACTGAAATTGCCAAGCAAGAAATCGCCGGCATGAGGCTGGAATTATTCGTCGTTAATTTTGAAAAAGAAAAAATGGTCCTGCGCGTGCCGCTGGAAAAAGCCAAGCAAATCGGCATGCGCAAGCTGGCCGACAATAAAGTCATGGATGGGGCGATTAAAACGCTAAAAGGCCGCGCCCGTGTTAAACGCACCATGTGGTCACGCCGCGCGCAAGAATATGAAGCGAAAATTAACAGTGGCGACCTTATCGCCATTGCCGAGGTGGTGCGCGACTTGTTCCGTAATGAAAACCAGCCCGAGCAAAGCTATTCAGAGCGCCAGCTTTATGAAGCAGCGCTTGAGCGCATGGCCCGCGAAGTGGCAACAGTTGAAAAAACCACTGAGGATGCGGCGATTGTGAAGCTTGAGGCCATTTTGGCCAAGACCACCGGCGGCGCGCGTCGTCAACCCGGTTCAGACGCTGCCTAAAAACTTGTAAAAAACGGCAATATGCCGTGAACCGATTTTGCCTTGTCTGCGTATCTTCTATGGAGGTGCTTAACATGGCCCATATCGACACACGCGAAACAGTTCAATCAGGACGCAATTTCATCAAAAAAGCGATGAAGCTGCCTATGCTCGAGGTAGAGCATGAGCAAAATCTGGCCCGCCGATGGAAGGACAAGCGCGATGAAAAAGCCATGCATGAGCTGACATCAGCCCATGTGCGCCTGGTCGTGGCCATTGCCGCCAAATTCAGAAATTACGGTCTGCCAATGGGCGATTTGGTGCAAGAGGGCAATATTGGCCTGATGCAAGCCGCCGAGAGGTTTGACCCGGATCGCGAAGTGCGTTTTTCAACCTATGCCGGCTGGTGGATTCGCTCGCAAATCCAAGATTATGTCTTGCGTAATTGGTCGATTGTCCGGACCGGCACAACCTCCGCGCAAAAATCGCTGTTCTTCAATATGCGTCGTCTGCGTGCCCGCATTAATGATATCGGCGCCACTATGACACAAGAAAGCCGCCATTACGTTTCGCGTGAATTGGGCGTGCGCATGGAAGATGTCGTCGCCATGGAAGGCCGCATGGAGGCTAATGACCGCTCGCTCAATGCGACGATTTCCGACCGCTCCAGCGATGGCGGCGTGACGGAATGGCAAGATTTTCTGGTTTGCGACCGCGCCCTGCCGGATGCAACCGCCTCAAATCGCCTCGACAGCAAGCAAAAAGTAAACTGGATTGCCGAGGCATTGACCGAATTAAACGAACGGGAGATGACCATTATTCGGGCCCGCCGTTTGGCTGAAGAAACCGTGACTTTGGAAAATCTTGGTAAGAAGTTGGGTATTTCAAAAGAGCGAGTGCGCCAGATTGAGCATGAAGCGCTTGGTAAATTGCGCGGTTCCCTAATGGCCAAAACCAATGGTGACCCGCATAATGCCGGTCTTTTATAGGCCCATTTATCGCTAGCCGCTGACCAGCTTGACCTGCTGCCCTATCTGCAGGCCGTCCTTCGGCCCAAGGTTATTGAGCACGCGGAAAAGTTTTTCCTTATCGGCAATAGCACCCTTCATTTGCCGCGACAGGCCATACACCGTGTCGCCCTTTTCTACCGTAACGATGTTTAGCCGATAAGGCCGAATGCTTGCCGCTTCTTGCGGACTGAGAAAATCAATGCGCCGCACCAGACTGGCCATGGCTGCGCGCGCGGCGCTTTCTTGTCCGGCCGGTGCCAGCACCCCGAAACGCAAAAACCGATCCTCGCTCTCAACAATAGCCAACAGCACCGCAATGCCGCCATCTTGTTGCATCACGGCCATTGCCGCCTCACGACCACCAATGGTCAGTTTACGCATATCCGTCAGACGATTATTGGCCGCCCAGCCGCCTTGCAAATAATCATCGGCCGGTTCAATGGCCACGCGCTCATCGAGATCAAAAATAATCTGAACTTTGTTTTTATGTGCCGCCGTAACCCGCGTGGCGCCGTTTGACAGGCGAAAGCCCGGCGGCACGGTAAACCGCATAGCCAAATCGGCGTGGGCGAATTGACGGTCGCGAATAATCCCTTGGCTCGGATTGTCGCCATAAACCATGCCGTCAATCGCCGCCAAATGGCGCAACCGTCCGACCAGCGGTTCACCTTTCACATTGAGGCGGGCCGCGCGGGCTTTATCACGCGCTTTGCTGACCCGCTCTTTGCTATTGGGGTGGGTCGAAAACCAACCGGCTTTAGCGGTTTTACCGCCGCTTTGATATTTACTGAAAGCGGCTAGTGAGGCCAGCAAATCGGCCTGCGCTTGCGGCTGATAACCGGCCCGCGCCATGGCTTTGATGCCAAGATTGTCGGCCTCATATTCATTATCGCGGCTATAACCGGCCAAAATTGCATGGCCGCCGACCGACAGCACATCGCCCGCGGCGCGCGCATTCACTCCGGTCGTGATATTGAGAAAAATACCGGCAATGCCCGCCGCCACCGCCGTTCCAACAGCCGCGCTATGACGCTTGGCCCCGTGCCGCGCCGTCACATGGGCAATTTCATGGCCGATGACGCCGGCCAGTTCAGCTTCATTATCGGCAAGTGCCAATAGGCCGCGCGTGACATAGGTATAACCGCCGGGCAGCGCAAACGCGTTGACGACCGGCGTGTCGAGCACGGTGATGGTGTATTGCATATCCGGCTTGTCAGAATAACGCCCGATTTTGCCCATAATATTTTCGATATAGGCGGTAACTTTCGGGTCGTTATAAATGCCGCCATATTCACGAATAATTTGCGGATGTTGTTCGGCCCCTATTTTCGCCTCATCGGCCTCGCTCATCAGTGTAGCGCCGCCGCAGCCGCTCAAAGCCGGCCCCAAACACAACACCAACCATAACGATAATCTTGAAAACAATTTTTTTGGTTTTTGCATCTTACCAACTGACCTGTTTCGTCTCATATGGTCAAGAGACAGCTTTTTGACAAGACTACTCTGCTTTTGACAAGACTGCTCTGCGCCAAACACTGGACGAATAGCTTAGCCGCGGTTAGTTTTCGGTTAAGTGGTCCCGTAGCTCAGTTGGATAGAGCACCAGATTCCTAATCTGGGGGCCGGTGGTTCGAATCCACCCGGGATCACCATAAATTCTCTAAAGCTAATCGGCTTAGAATCGATAAATCGTGCCAAAGCTCAGCCGGTCGGTTGAAGCACCATCAATATCGGTCTCAACATATTCAAACCGAAGCGAACTGTTATAATTCAGCGTGAAATCGGCACCCAGCCCAAAGATAAGTCCGTCTTTTTCTTCATCATAGGGATTATCGACATTATGCAATTTTGCGTCACCGCGCGCCAAACCGAGGCGCAAAAACGGCTCAAAGCCCTCACCGGGCGAGCGCAATACACCGGATAAAGACATCACCGAAGCGTTATAATCTTTATTGTTGACTTCCACGGTCGACAAAGAAGTATAGGCAAACTCAATGGACAAAAGCGGGTCAAACTGACCACCGGCAAAAAAAGTGAAGCCTTGGCTGTCCAATTCATTTGCGCCGTCCTCATAAGACATCAGACCGCCGCTCAGCCCGATATAGTTTTGCGCTGCCGCCGGCGCGACCACAAACGCACTCAAAAACGCGGCAAGAATAAGCTGTTTCATCACAGGCTCCGTCAACTGATTCGTTTCATTGATTCTGAAGCCAAACCGAACAAAAAGCCAGAAGCAATATCTGGCAGCTTTCAGCGCCGCTTGGCGCGGCGGCTCCTATATTTCTTGCGCCGCTTGGCGCGACGGCTCCTATATTTCTTGCGCCGCTTGGCGCGGCGACAAATGCGCCCTATATCTCGTCCATGACCGATACGCCATTTGATCAAAAACCGCAGCCGCTATCATCCGATGAAAAGCGCAAAGGCCCGCCCCTATTGTCTTGTTATGATGATTTAGCGGCCTCGCGCGATTATGCCTGGGCCATGTTGGCGCGCGGCGTAAAAGACCGCAAAAGCGCCTTTCATACGCCCAGCGTCGCCACCATTACCGCCGCCAATGCGCCGACCATTCGCACAGTTGTTTTGCGCGGCTGCGATGAAGCTGCCGGTTGGCTGCGCTTTCATACCGATACGCGGTCCGGCAAAATTGCTGAATTAAAACAAAACCCGCTCGCGGCGATGCATTTTTATGATGCGCAAATTAAAATTCAATTGCGCCTCAGTGTCACCCTCACAATGCTGGACGGCGAGAATTATGATGCCGCTTGGCAGGCCACCCGCCCAATGAGCCGCGAGTGCTATCAAGTCACCGCCGCCCCGGGCAGCCCATTGGATGACCCTTATGCAGTTGATTTTGATGCGACGGCCACCAATGATGGCGAAGACCATTTCGTGCCGGTGCGCGCTACAGTGAACACGATTGAATGGCTTTATTTGGCGGCGCGCGGGCATCGCCGCGCCCTGTTTGATTTACAAAATGACACAATGAGCTGGCTGGTTCCCTAGCTGCTTGCGACAGCTTGGCGCTTGGCAGATAAAGCCAAACCGCTTATATCAGCAATGAAACAAAAGGAGCAACGCCATGCGCAAAATTCTTCTGACCCTCGCCGCCACTGCTTTCATCAGCACGCCCGCCATTGCCGGTGATGCCGAAAAAGGGGCGAAAGTTTATAAAAAATGCGTCTCGTGCCACATGATTGGCGATAAGGCCAAAAACCGTGTCGGCCCGCAATTGAACGGCATTGTCGGTCGCGCCATCGGCTCGATTGACGGCTATAAATATTCCAAGGCGATGGTTAAATATGCCGCTGCCGAAAAAGTTTGGAATGAAGAAAACTTGGCTGCTTATTTGCAAAGCCCGCGCAAAGTCGTCAAAGGCGGCCGCATGGCTTTCGCCGGTCTGCGTAAACAAAAAGACCGTGACAATATTATTGCTTATCTGAAACAAGCCGCAAAATAAGCGCGCTTTAAAGCTGTGCTAAACATGAAAAAAGCAGTCATCGCATGCGATGACTGCTTTATTTTTTGCTGCAATAAATGCGTTAAGCGCTTACTTAACCCGCTCCAGCACAGATAGATAATTCGCCACTGCGCAACCGCCCATATTGAAAATACCGGCCAGCTTGGCATCTTTTACCTGCATCTCATCGGCATCATTCATCAATTGACGCGCCGCCATAACATGCATGGAAACCCCGGTTGCGCCAACCGGATGGCCTTTCGCTTTCAAGCCGCCGGACGGATTAACCGGCAATTTGCCGTCTTTATAGACCGTGCCATCAGCCAACACATCCGCGCCTTTGCCTTTTTCAGCCAGACCCATCGCCTCATACTGAATAAGCTCGGCAATGGTGAAGCAATCATGCGTTTCAACCAACGACAAATCATCCAAAGCGATACCGGCTTCTTCAAGACCTTTTGACCAAGCTTGCGCCGGACCATCAAAAGCGGTGACATCGCGCTTGGCCATTGGCAAGAAATCATTGGCTTGCGCGCGGGCGCGAAAAGCAATCGCTTTGTCATGGCTTTGCGCCGTATCGGCATCGGTCAGCACAATGGCCGCCGCGCCGTCTGAAATCATTGAGCAATCAGTGCGCTTCAACGGACCGGCGACAATCGGGTTTTTCTCGCTTTCGGCGCGACAGAAATCATAGCCGAAATCTTTTTGCATATGCGCCAAAGGATTGACCGAGCCGTTTTTATGGTTTTTCGCGGCAATTTGCGCCAGCGCATCTGAGCGGTCGCCATATTTTTGGAAATACTGATTGGCCACAACGCCGAAGATGCCCGGGAAAGTCAGACCTTGGTCGCCTTCATCCGGCATGTAAGAGGCGCGCGATAAGCACCGCCCGACATCAGCCGAAGACAAATGCGTCATTTTCTCGACGCCAATCGCCAGCACGCGGCGGGCGCGACCGGCCTCAATGGCGTTGGCGGCTTGAAACACAGCCGCTGAACCCGACCCGCAAGCATTTTCAACGCGTGTCGAAGGCGTAAAGCGAAACGCTTCATTGACCTGCAAAGCCAGCGAAGAAATGAAATCTTGTTCAGACATGCCCGCGTTAAACGTAGCCACATAAATCGCATCAATATCTTGTGCTTCGACACCGGCATCTTCCAGTGCCTCATTGGCTGCCGCGACCAGCAAATCTTCCAGCCCGTGCTCTTCCAATTTACCGAATTTCGTGTGGCCCCAGCCAACGATGCATACTGACATTTCCATCTCCTGATATATCTCAAAATTTTTCTTAAATGAGCCAAAGCGCCGCCGCTTGTCAAGCGACACGGCGCAGCCATTTAACTAAAAGCGCGTTCTAAAGTCCCAAGAACGACAAAATATCCGGCCCGATTTCCGCTTCCAGCCCGGGCCCGATATCATGGCCCATACCCGCCACCGGTCGCCACACCGCGTCCGGCACATTATCGGCAATATGCTTGCCGCAACGAATATCAATAAGCGTATCGGCATCGCCATGAATAACCATAAACGGCACGCTAATTGCGCCCAAACGCGGGGTGCGGTCGCCATCGGCAATTGCCGCCGCCATTTGGCGAATAATACCCGGTGGATGATAATTGCGTTCAGCAATGGCGCGCGCCAAAGCTTGCCGCGTTTCCATCGGGGTGACAAAAGCCGGGCTCATATGCTCACCCAAAACATCGACCAAATAAGCGCTCAACGCTTCTTTATCATCGACATTATCGGGCGGCGCCAAATCTGACACGGCAGGTGCCGGTAAATCGGCATGGCCGGAGGTCGACATGACACACATGACATGACTGACCCGCGCCCCGTGCGAAAAAGCCAAATGCTGTGCCACCATACCGCCCAAAGACATGCCGAAAATATGCGCTTTTTCGATATTCAACGCATCCATTAGCCCAATGACATCTTCCGCCATATCAGCGATTTGATACGGCACGGGAAAGCTAGCACCGGCATCACGTCCCGCCATGAGGGCCATAATATCGGGCACACCGGCGGCATCGAGTTTGTGACTTTCGCCAACATCGCGATTATCAAAAACAATCACTTCCAAACCGGCATTGGTAAAATACTCAATAAAAGAAAGCGGCCATTGAATAAGCTGCGTGCCCAGCCCGCGAATGAGAATGAGCGGCGGCGCATCAATTTTCGTCTCCGGTTGAAAGCGCGCATAGCACAGCGATATGCCATTAGCTGTGAGATGATTTGTTTGAAATGCCGACATGCGCTATCTCCTAATTTGCGTAAACAGTTTATACTGCGCGGCAGACATGAAACAAGTTGCCGCGATGATGAGAGGCAGACATGCAAAGAGATTTTGCCGCCTTGGGTGCGGATGAATTTGATCTGGCGATTATCGGCGGTGGCGCGACCGGCGCGGCGATTGCGCTGGATGCTTCTTTGCGCGGCCTGTCTGTCGCTCTGGTCGACAAAGGCGATTTCGCCGCTGCCACTTCTGCCGGCTCTACCAAATTGATGCATGGCGGGCTGCGCTATTTGGCCAATGGCGACATTGCCAATGTGCGCGAGGGCTTGCGCGAACGCCGCCATTGGGCGCGCATCGCCAAGCATTTGGTGCACCCGCTGCCGTTTATTATTCCGACTTATGAAAAAGCCCAACCGAGCAAAACCATGTTGAAGCTGGGGCTGTATCTTTATGATTTTCTCGCCTTTGACCGCAACCGCGCGGTTGACCCGATGCAAAAAATGCCCGGCCACCGGCACATGACGGCGGCACAAGTTTTGGGGCTCAGCCCGAACACCCCCACCAATAGCCCGCAAGGACGCTTGACCGGCGGCTTGATGTATCATGATGGGCAAATGCTATCGCCGGAAAGGCTGGTGCTGGCGATGCTACGAACCGCCATTCAGGCCGGTGCTGTGGCGGTGAATTATGCCGAAGTGAACGAGCTTATCCATCAAGATGGACGCATTGTCGGGGCCAAGCTAACTGATAAATTATCGCGCAAAAAAACCGAATTGCGGGCTGCGCTGACGATTAATGCCGCCGGACCTTGGGCCGATATGCTGATGGCGAAAGTACAATCGGGTGGCTTGCGCAAAAAGCTTGTGCGCTCCAAAGGCATTCATTTGCTGACCCGCTCATTAACGCGGGGGGCCGCGCTGGCGGTGCCACTCGAAGATGAACATTTATTCGTGACACCTTATATGGGCCTCAGCCTGTTGGCCACAACTGACACAAAATTTGACGATGCGCCCGATGATGCTGCCGTCACAAAAGACGATATCGCGCTATTGTTGGACAAAGCCAATCGCGCCTTGCCCGATGCCAAATTAACCGAAGACGATATTATCTTTGCCTATGTCGGCTTGCGCCCCTTGGTTGCCGATATGGATGACAAGGAAGACGCGACTTATGGGCTGTCGCGCGGCAGTGAGATTTATGACCATGCACGCCATAACGGGCCGCAAGGTTTTATCTCAGCCTTGGGCGGTAAATGGACAACCTCGCGCCGCTTGGCTGAGCAAATTACTGATTTAGCCATGCAGCATTTAGAGCGCCCGCCTGCTCGCAAGCGCAGTGCGCAAACGCTATTGGCGTGCACGCCACGCGATGATTTAAGCCGCTTCATGGATGATATGCGGGCTGAGTTCCCTCATATTGAAACCGCCGATATCGATGTTTTATCGCGGCTTTACGGTCGCTTGCTGCCCGCCATGATGGCCAGTGATGTTAAGGGTCTTGAAGCATTAGATGCGGTTTTGGCGGCGCGCATTGCATTTGCCGTCAATGAAGAAATGGCGGTGCAGTTAACCGATGTGGTGATGCGCCGCTTGCCGGAAGGCCAATTGGGCGCGCTGACAGCCAAGCAAGTTAACGCCATTGCCGATTATATGGCGGCGCGTTTGGGCTGGTCTGAGGCGGAATGTAAAAAGCAAAAAGCGGCCCTAAAAACAGTCATGAAAACCGTCACGAAAACCGTGAAACCGGTCAAAAAACCAACCGCCGCCAAAAAATAATCGCTTAACACGCCCCGATTTTGCGCTAGCGTAACAATAATGAGACGGAGTGGGGAGCGCGCGATTATGTCATCACATCTAACATCAATGGCACATCCGAAATTTGCCTATGAAAAAGGGCTGCATCAAATCGGCAATGGCGCTTACGCTTGGCTGCAACCCGATGGCGGGTGGGGCTGGTCTAACGCCGGATTGGTGGTCGATGCCGACCAGTCTTTGCTGGTGGATACGCTGTTTGATGTGCCGCTGACTTTAGACATGCTCACGGCCTATCGCGATGCTGAACCGGCGGCTGAAAACGTCGATAAGGTTATCAACACGCATCATAATGGCGACCATTGCAACGGCAATTGCTGCTGCCCTGACGCGCAAATTATTGCCCATCGCGCCACGGCTGAGCATATGCAAGCCGAGCCGCCAAGTCTGGTGCAGGGCTTTTTGGATGCCGCGCCGCAATTGGGCGATATGGGCAAATATCTGACCAGTTGCTTCGGCCCGTTTGATTTCAAATCGGTTGAGCAAAAACTGCCCGACACGCTGATTGATGACGAAACCACCATTAAAGTCGGCGACAAAGATGTGCATCTCATCCCCGTCGGCCCGGCGCATACGCCGGGTGATACTTTGGTGCATGTGCCGGCTGACCGCACGGTTTACACCGGCGATATTTTATTTATCGGCGGTCATCCGATTATTTGGGAAGGGCCGGTGCAAAATTGGATTAATGCGTGCGACCGCATTTTGGCCATGGATGTCGAAACCATTGTGCCGGGGCATGGGCCGATTACCACCAAAACAGGTGTCGAAGAAGTGCGCCATTATCTCACCACCATGCGCCATGAAGCGCGCCAGCGTTATGAAGCTGGCATGAGCTATAAAGAAGCAGCGTTTGATATTGCGCTGGGTGTGTTTGACGATTGGGGCGACCGCGAGCGCATTGTCGTCAATTGCGCCACCATGTATCGCGAATTTGGCGCGCCCGATGAAGCGGAAATCGCCGAATTATTTGCCGGTATGGCTGAATATGCAAACTCCCGTCCCCAAGACAAGTAATGGCGCCCGCAGGACAAGTAATGCGGGAAATTGACGCGACCGGTCTGAATTGCCCGATGCCGGTATTGCGGCTGCAAAAAGCTTTGCGCGATATAGAAAGCGGCACGCGCGTGATGCTGCTGGCCAGTGACCCGATGGCGGCGATTGATGTACCGCATTTTCTAAACGAAACCGGCCACCATTTGCACAGCCAAAAAACCGAGCCGAACAACGCCGCCGATGGGCGCGATTTATTAATTTTCGAAATTGAAAAGAGCTAGCGACAAAAATCGCTCAGCCAAATGCTGCCTTCACATCATCCGTGAAGCCGACAGTAACCTGCCCGTCTGCATCAATCACCGGTCGTTTGATAAGCGTCGGATTGGCCAGCATGAGTGCGATGAGATGGGCTTCATCTTCATTGGCTTTTTCAGCATCAGATAATTTGCGCCAACTTGTGCCACGCTTATTCAGCAGCTTGTCCATCGGTTGTGACGCCAGCCAGTCGCGCAGCATATTTTCCTGCAAGCCGTCTTTGCGAAAATCATGAAACACGAAGTCATGGCCTTGCGCGGTTAAAAAATCGCGCGCCTTTTTAACCGTATCGCAATTGGGGATGCCGTAAACCGTGATGGCCATTATTCAGCCGCCAAATATCCGGCGGTTTGCAAATCAGGCGTTGCATCGACAATGCGGCGATAAGCCAGCGGTGTCGCTACGCCTAATTGGCGGCGCACATCTTCAAGCGGCATTTGCAATAATTCTTCCCAATGCGCGCCCGGCAAACCTTTGGCGGCTTTGCCGAGACGGAAAGCCTCACGCAAAGCGCGGCCAATGCCCAGTTGCGGTGCTTCTTTGCGCGTGACAAAAAAGCCCGCCGCAATAATCACCAAAATGCCGAGATTGCCCAATTGGCGATAGGTGACCGCCAGCAAGCATAATTCACCCAGCGGGTCACGACCATAGCCGGTGGTGACATGCCATAAATCATGCGCATCTCGCATACGCTCGTGATATTTAATCTGCGCCGCGCTCAATTCGCGCGTCTCATCGCGCCCTTCAACCGACGCATCGGTCAGTCCGTCCGCGGTAATTTGCTCCACCTTGGTGAAATTGAAATAACGCTGGCCCAACGAGCCTTGCGGGAGGCTTGCCAGCCATTTGCGGTCTTTGAGATATTCCAGCAGCGGTTTTTCGGACGATAAAATATCATCCGCATGGGCGGTTTTTTTAAACCGCTCGAAAGCGCGCAAACCGGAATTACCCGCCAGCGCCTCTAAAATGACAAACACTTGTTTGGTGTCTTCTTTATCGGCGATCAATTTTTTGATGGCGCCTGAAATTCTCTTCACTCGACCCGGTTGTGACACTGGTTCATCCTCGCGGCTTTTGGTTAAAGCTGAATTCGGTTTTCGTTGCCTGACTATAGCCGAGACAAGTCAATTCGGGCAAGAGGCGGACGAGAGGCGGACGAGAGGTGAGTAGCCGAACTCAATCAGGCGCACGCCACACCGCATCGGCGAGCTTTTCATCCATCGCTCGGCCCGGCTCGCAGCTATCGGAATAATAGCCTTTGGTTTTCGGCCTAAAGCGATGCAACACAATTGCCGACTGGCCGGACACATGGCGCGGCACACCCAGCAATTCGCCCATGCGGTGATTGCGTTGAAAGGCGGCGCAATCAGCTTCTTGCTCATTATAAATGCCCGCCACATGCATCGCCTCATGGGTCAGCACATGCAGGCCATATACATCGCGATAATCTCGGACGCTTCTTTGATTGGCCTCGGCCGGGTCAGATAAATAATTGCGCAAGCGATTGCAAGTGCGCTGCTGCAGATAAATCTCAGTGCCGCCGCGCTTCACAAAACCGGCGGCGTTCCAATGCCAAAAACCGCCCAAGCGCGACAGGCAAGTGACACCGACAAATTGATTGTTAATCAGCTTGCCCGCCGCACTGGCCAATTTTTCTTCATATAAATATTGTCGCAGCGGAATGGCAAAAACAATCAACGCCACCAAAAGCATCATGAAAAAATAGCTGTCGAAACGCTTCGGCCCCATTGGGTGAAGCGCGCCTTTAATGGCCATAAATACAAAAAATAACGATATGGCTGTCAGCAGCACGATACACACCTCGGCAAAAAAAGGCGGCTGGTGCCCTTGGGCGGACTCGAACCGCCACTCCCGTGAAGGAAACGGATTTTGAATCCGTCGCGTCTACCAATTCCGCCACAAGGGCTGACCAGCCCGTTTCATTTGCCCGATTATTGACGGCGCGTCAATATCCCGTTCGCCGATTTTGCGATTAACGCCGTCCGCCATCATCATGGTCATGCTGCCAAACAGCACGCGTCACCATGCGGCCATGGGCAAATAAATCCGCCTCATGAATAATGCCAACAAGCACGCCCTCATCCAACACCGGCACACCCTCGCCGATAAAATCGCGCATCGCCATTTGCGCATGCAGCGCGTTATCATCAGCTTGCAAAATTAATGGCGTGCGTTCTTGCAAGGGCAAGCACGCGCCATCGGCTGGCTGGCGCACCAAATCATACAGGCACACTTTCCCCACCCAAGCACCCGTTTCATCGACCAAATGCGCCTCGGCGCAATGCGCTTCGGCCATGGCATTAATTGCTGCTTCGACACGCACCGCGCTGGGCAAGGTAAGATAATCGGGCGACATTAATTCGGTGACCGGCGTCGACTGCAAGGCCAAGCTTTCCCGCCCCAGCGATAAATCAACACCCTTGGTCATGAGCTGTGGCTCAAAAATAGAGCGCGAAGACAAACGCGAAGACAATAAATTGGCCGTCACAATCGTCACCATAATGGCCGTTGTAGCGGCATAGTTTTGTGACAATTCAAAACCCAACAAAATCAAAGATAATGGTGCGCCCAACATTGAGCTGGCGGTCGCCGTCATGCCCGCCAAAACAAACAGCCCAATATCGGGCTGATAGCCGGTCAGGGGCGCGGCAAAGCCGATAAGCATGGCCATAATTGCGCCCAAAGCCGCACCGGCAAACAAAGCAGGCGCAACAGCCCCGCCATGGAAAAACAGCGTCAAGCACACGCCACCGGCAATGATTTTCAAAATCAGCAGAACCAATAAAACCGGCGTTGCAATTTCGCCCGCCATCATCATTGAAATCGTATCAAGGCCCGGCCCCAAAACAGCCGGTGCAAAATGCCCGACCAGACCGATAAATAATCCGGCCAAAGCAGGCTTGGCCCAAATCGGCAAACCCGTCTGCTCAATGCGGCTGCGCAAGACAGTCCAAAACCGCATCACCGCCACAGCCAGTAAACCGGATGCGAGACCCAGCACAATCAGCAAAATAATATCAAGCGGTCCGGCCATGCGCGTTTCCAACATCGGTAAAACCGAAATATGCTGGTTCAACACCTCGCCGGAGAACACATAAGCCGCCGCCGAAGCAAGCGTCACCGGCGCGAAGAATCTTAAACTGTAATGGCGTAACACCACTTCATGGGCAAAAATAATGCCCGCCAATGGCGCGCTGAACGCTGCTGAAATAGCCGCAGCCGCGCCTGCACCCAATGCCATTTCGCCATATTGCGGCGATAGATTTAACAGCTTTTTCGTGCTGGCCGCCAAGCTGGCACCCAACACCACTAACGGGCCATACAGACCGGTGGTTGAGCCTGCGCCAATGGCGACAATCGATTTCAGCAGGCTGACATAGCCACCCGTGCGCGAAACAGCTGGATCGGGGCGATGAGCGGCGTGAATAACATCAGCAATCTCGACCGGCTTTTGAGGCGATAGCCAAACCAGCAAACCGCCAATCACCAAACCGGCACCGGTCGGCACAATCAATAAAACCCAATCAATGCCGTTCCAGCCAATATGGTCGGCAGGGTGCGCAGGTAACCATAAATCAAGTAAAATTTGGGTAGCGCCGAAAGCCGCCAAAGCGGCATAAGCCACAATCACACCCAACACCAAGCCGATAGCCGTGATGCCGAGGCCGCGCTTTAATTGCGCCAGCGTATCGCCAATGCGCTCACCGATAAGTAGGCGTAAAGCGGTTTTCCATCTTTGTGTTCGGCTCATAAATTACCCTAACCAAAAGCGGCGCAAGAAGACAGCGACAATAAGGCCGCCTTGCGGCTGATAAAGCCCTTTTCTTGACCGCATGCAACCGCTAATCTCCGGCCATGTTACGTAGGCTATATGATTTTACATTGCACCTTTCCGGCCACCGCCATGCAGCGTGGGGGTTGGGGGCCGTATCGTTTATTGAAAGCTCGGTTTTTCCCATTCCGCCCGATTTAATGCTCATCCCGATGGTGATGGCCAAGCGCAGCAAAGCTTGGCTTTATGCACTGATTTGCACATTGGCCTCAGTCGCCGGTGCGGTGCTGGGATATGTTATCGGCTATGCGCTATGGGAGAGCCTCGGCCAACCGATTATCGCTTTTTATAACGGCACTGAGGCGTTTGATAAATTTACATCGTTTTATGATATTTGGGGCGTCTGGATTGTATTGGCCGCCGCGATTTCGTTTCTGCCCTATAAAGTCGCAACCATTGCCAGCGGCGTTGCGGGTCTGGCCCTTGCGCCATTTTTAATTGCCGGATTGGTTGGGCGCGGATTGCGGTTTTTCGCCGTCGCCGCGCTGATTTATTATTTCGGGCCGCAAATTAGGCAATTAATTGATCGCTATTTCAATATTCTGTCATTTGCCTTTATCGCCCTTTTGCTACTCGGCTTTATTTTATTGGGAGCGGCCTGATGAGCATGGCAGACATGCGGCGCGATATTTTGCTGACCGGCATTATCGCTTTCGTCATTATTTCAGTGGCGCTGGCCAGCGAGATATTTGGCGGCCTATTGCCCTGCGCTTTGTGCCTCAAACAGCGCGTGCCTTATTACGTCGCTCTGCCACTTTTATTATTGGCCTATTTTTACGCCCCGCACGCGCCGCGCGCCATAAGCGGTTTGCTTTCTACTGTCGGTATTATTTTTTTGGGTGGGGCTGCCTTGGCGGCCTATCACGCCGGAATTGAATACGGCTTTTGGGCCGGACCGGCCAGTTGTGGCAGCGGCGGCGGCATATCCGGCTCAACCGATGCGCTGATGGCGGCATTGAAAAAATCATCCATTGTGCGCTGCGATGCGCCCGCGTGGACATTGTTCGGCATTTCTTTTGCCGGCTATAATGTGCTGGCCAGTCTGGCGCTTGCCGTATTGGCGTTGCGTCATAACCGACACCCCTATCGCGAGGAGACCGCGAGATGAGCGAACAACGTTTGCAACAAATGATACGTGTCGACCATGCCGGTGAGCATGGCGCAGTGCGCATTTATGATGGCCAATTGGCAGTGTTTGACAAAATTCCGGGGATGGAAAAAACCGCCGACATGATCCGCCATATGGCGGCGCAAGAAGAAGAGCATCTCAGCCATTTCGACAATCTGGTTGTTACCCGCAATATTCGCCCAACCGCTTTCGGCCCGCTATGGGATGTTGCCGGTTTTACGCTTGGCGCTGTTACCGCGCTGATGGGCGAAAAAGCCGCTATGGCATGCACGGCGGCGGTCGAGACCGAGATTGATGCGCATTATGCGGCGCAATATGACGAGTTGGAAAACGGCACGGATGATGCGTTGCGGGCAACAATCGAAAAGTTTCGCGCCGATGAAGCCGAGCATCGTGATACCGCATTGGAAAATGGCGCTGAAGAAACGCCGGGCTATGAAACGCTGAGCCGGATTATTCGCTTCGGCTGCCGCGTCGCCATTCGCGCGTCAGAAAAAATCTAAACCTTACGGCTCTAACTCGGTATCCCAATAGAGATAATCCTGCCAGCTTTCATGGCAGTAATTGGGCGGAAACTTGCGCCCGTTTTCATGCAATTGATAAACTGTCGGCTGGCGCGGGGTTAAGCGCGGCACCATGCCCGCCTGTTTCGGCATACGCCCACCTTTGCGCAAATTACACGGGCTACACGCCGCCACGACATTTTCCCATGTCGTGCGCCCTCCGGCGCGGCGCGGTATTACATGGTCAAAGGTCAAATCACCCGGCTGACCGCAATATTGACAGCTAAAACCATCGCGCAAAAACACATTAAACCGCGTAAAAGCCGGATGGCGCGGCGGCTTAACATAGGTTTTCAGCGATACCACACTGGGCAATAAAAACTCGGTTGAAGGCGAATGCACCACTGTATCGTAATGCGACACAATATTAACGCGGTCGAGCACAACGGCTTTCAGCGTATCTTGCCATGACCATAAAGAGAGCGGGTAATAGCTGAGCGGGCGAAAATCGGCGTTCAAAACCAATGCCGGACACGAAGCCGGATTTTTAAAATCCGGCGGTGCGGCTTTCACAAATTCAACGGCATCTGTTCCGTTTCTTTGCATGGTCTGGTCTCCGGTTCACCTCGTTAAAAGCTACGCACGAATCACTTCGCCAGTTAAATTATGCACTACATTGTGGCGATTTCAGAAATGTGACACAGGGTCTCGGTTAAAACAAGCCTGCGCGCCGGAGACGCGTTTTGCCCAATCAGACAGACGTCACTTTTTTTTGGCTGCCATTTCGCCATTATAATATGACCATAAAAGCCGCGCCGCCGCGCCGCGATAAGGCTGCCAGCGCTTGGCAAATTCAGCCAGAGCCTCAGCCGACGGCTTATCATTCATGTGATACATCAGCCGCACGGCGTGCTGCAAAGCCAAATCACCGGCGGGAAACATATCGGCACGGCGCAAAGAAAACAGCAAATAGCATTGCGCCGTCCAAGGTCCGATGCCCTTCAGCGCCAATAAAGTGTCATAGACAGTGTCATTATCGGCTTTATCGAGCTTTTTAAAATCCAAACCATCTTGGCACACGGCAACCGCCAGACCGCGCAAATATTTTTGCTTGGGCCGCGAAATACCGCACGCCCCCAACGCGTCATCATCCAAAGCCAATAGGTTTTCAGCCGTTACCTTACCAATAGCGGCTTCAAATCGTCCTTGAATGGCCGCCGCCGCCGCGGTTGAAACTTGTTGGCTAATCAAAAGCCGCGCCAAACCGGCAAAACCGCTCACGGCATCGCGCAAAGGCGGTGTGCCATAACGCTCAAACGCCGCCGCCAAGGGGTTGTCTTGCGCCGCCAAATGGGTCAGTGCCGCGGTTAAATCGGCGGTGGATTTATATATTTGCATGCGCTTGGATTATGCAGCATTGATAAGGCAGATGATAGAGCAGATGAAAACATCAACAGCTTTTAAAACCCGCTTTGCCCCCAGCCCGAATGGCTGGCTTCATTTGGGGCATGCTTATTCGGCCTTAACCGGTGCCGATTTGGCAGCGCAAGCGGGCGGGCAGTTTATTGTGCGCCTCGAAGATATTGATGTCGGGCGCGCACGACCGCATTTTGTCGATGGCATTTATCAAGATCTTGAATGGCTTGGCCTCGATTGGCCGCAGCCTGTCATGGTGCAATCAGAGCGCTTTGAAATTTATCAAACCGCGCTCAATAAATTACGCCAACAAGGGCTGGTTTATCCGTGCTGGGCGACACGGCGCGATATATCCAACGCTATTGCACAGCGCACGGCAGACGGCGAAAGCTGGCCGCGCGACCCGGATGGCGCACCGCTTTATCCGGGCCTGCATCGCGACCTGCCCGATAGCGAAAGGCGCAAGCTAATGTGGGAAGGCGGCTCTTATGCATGGCGGCTTGATATGCAAAAAGCCGTGCAGATGATTGAGCGTAATGAAGGCACTAATAGCGCACCGTTTTATTATATCGAGACGGCAAGCGGCGAAGAGAGCCGCATTGCTTTCGACCCGCTCAGCTATGGTGATGTTGTGCTGGCGCGCAAAGATGTGCCGACCAGCTATCACCTTGCCGTGGTGGTCGATGATGCGGCGCAAAACATCACCCATGTTACACGCGGGCAAGATTTGGCGGCTGCCACGTCTATCCATATTCTGCTGCAAAAATTGCTTGGCCTCCCGACCCCGCTTTATCATCATCATGGGCTGGTGCGCGACACGAGCGGGCGGCGGCTCTCCAAGCAAGCGGGCGATAGCGGGTTTCGCGAATTGCGCCAAATGGGTTTGTTAGTCAATGAGGTGAAAGCGCTTTTGCCCCCGCCTTTCGGAAATGCCGAAATATAAAGCGCGACAGCTTGTCATGGGTGGCATCATCGGCTTGTCATCACCGGAAAATTCGATAGTCTTTCTGACATGAGTGCTGCCGAAGAAATTTTACACCAAGAAAACGCGTCCTTGCTGGCTATGGTCAGCGAAGCAGACCGCGCCCTCAACGCCTTGCGCGATGCGCTGAACGGTCCTGCGCCTGCGCATCTCGACCAGTTTGGTCGTCACGGACGCGCTTGGGCCGCAACCTATCTTAAAGCCATCGGGCAAATGGCCGCTTATCTCGATAGAATGCAGAGCGAAGCGCGTCTGTCGCCGCTGGATGAGCATTTATCTCTTATTGTTATTGGCGAATATCTCAGCCAGCTGCAAGGTGGCTTGCCGATGAGCCAAGGCGAAATTGTGCGCCCTAATGATATTGGCTTTGAGCGTTTGCCGGGCTTTGACAATCCGGCCATTCAAAGCCTGATAGCAACGGGCAATACGGCCACACGCCGCGCCGCCGCTGCAGCGCTTATGGCACAACAAGGCAGCACCGAAGCCAATGCCGGCCTTGATGACACGCATATGATGATACGCGACCAGTTTCGCCGTTTCGCTGATGACAAAGTCATGCCGCATGCCCATCAATGGCATTTGGATGATACGCTGATACCGCTGGAACTGATTGAAGAACTGGCAGGTCTGGGTGTTTTCGGCCTGACAATTCCTGAGGAATTTGGCGGCATGGGGCTGGGCAAGCAAGCCATGTGCGTGGTGTCGGAAGAATTATCGCGCGGCTATATCGGTGTCGGCTCATTGGGCACGCGCACAGATATTGCCGGTGAATTAATCTTGCAAAACGGCACGGCGGAACAAAAGCAAAAATATCTGCCTGCCATCGCCAATGGCTCGATTTTGCCGACTGCGGTTTTCACCGAACCCAATACCGGCTCTGATTTGGCCTCGCTGGCGACACGGGCTGAAAAAACCGAAACCGGCTATCGCCTGACCGGCAATAAAACCTGGATTACCCATGGCGCGCGCGCCGACATGATGACCCTTTTGGCGCGCAGCGAGCCGGATGTGAAAGGCCATAGCGGCCTGAGCATGTTTTTGGCTGAAAAACCGCGCGGCGATGACACCACGCCTTTTCCGGCTGAGGGCATGCAAGGCGGTGAAATTGAGGTGCTGGGTTATCGCGGCATGAAAGAATATGACATTGCTTTTGACGGCTTTGACGTGCCGCAAGACGCTGTGCTGGGTGGGCAAACCGGCAAGGGCTTTAAGCAATTAATGCAAACTTTTGAAAGCGCCCGCATTCAAACGGCCGCGCGCGCCATTGGTGTGGCGCAAAGCGCGCTTGAACTGGGCTTTACCTATGCCGACCAACGCACACAATTCGGCAAAAAGATTTATAGCTTTGAGCGCGTCTCGGGCAAGCTGGTGATGATGGCGGCGGAAATTTTGGCCGGTCGGCAATTGACCTATTTTGCCGCGCGCCGCAAAGATGACGGCCATCGCTGCGATTTGGAAGCCGGTATGGCGAAATTATTGGCGGCGCGTATTGCTTGGGCGGCGGCGGATAATGCGCTGCAAGTGCATGGCGGCAATGGGTTTGCGCTGGAATATCCGATAAGTCGGGTTTTATGCGATGCGCGTATTTTAAATATTTTTGAGGGCGCGGCAGAAATCCAAGCCGATATTATTGCCCGCCGACTGGCCGAAACCGCTTAAACGAGCTACATCATCAGCCGAAAGGCACATATTATGAGTTTCATTAATTATCTTATTCCGGTCGGCTTGGCGGCTGTGACGCTCGTCTTGCTGGCGGGGCTGTTCAATATGCTGAAAAGCGGCTCGGCCTCGACCTCGCAAAAACTTATGCGCTGGCGCGTTGGGCTACAATTTGCCACTATCGTTTTGGTCATGCTGGGCTTTTATTTGTCCGGCCGATAAGGCGCAACAAGCTCTAGAGGCATTATGGTCAAGCTGAATAAAATCTATACCAAATCGGGTGATGACGGCACCACCGGACTGGCTGATGGCTCGCGCCGCCCCAAACATGATGCGCGTATTGCGTGTTATGGCGCGGTAGATGAGGCCAATGCTGCGCTCGGATTGGCGCGGCTTTATTTGGCTGATAACCCTGATTTGGATGCGCTTATCGGCCGCCTGCAAAATGATTTATTTGATTTGGGTGCTGATTTGGCAACCCCTGAAACAGATAAGTTTGAGGCCTTGCGCATTTCGCCCAAACAAGTCACGCGGCTGGAAAATGAGATTGACCAGCTCAATGCCGACTTGGCGCCGCTCGACAGTTTCATCTTGCCTGGTGGGTCTGCGGCGGCCGCGCATTTGCATTTGGCGCGCACGTTAATTCGCCGCGCCGAACGCCTATTATCATCTGCACGCGATAAAGGCGATGCGTTTAGCGAACCGGCGCGCCAATTTATCAATCGTGCGTCTGATTTATTATTTGTTGCCGCCCGCGCTGCCAATGAAAACGGCACGGCTGATGTATTATGGCAGCCGGGACAAAATCGCTGAATTAACCGCCCGATATGCCCCCTCAAAAGCGGTGCATTTTGACGCAGTCCCTTATGCGCAGCTCGATTGACTTATAACCGGCAAGTCTCTAAATCTTTCCCAATGCGCGTCGGAATTTTGGCGCGGTAGCTTAGTGGAGAAACCTTATGAAAATTCTCGTCCCCGTGAAACGCGTGGTTGATTATAACGTCAAAATTCGCGTCAAGCCGGACCAAACCGGTGTCGATTTGGCCAATGTCAAAATGTCGATGAACCCATTTTGTGAAATCGCTGTTGAAGAAGCCGTTCGCTTGCAAGAAGCCGGTACGGCAACTGAGATTGTGGTTGTTTCCGTCGGCCCGACCCAAGCGCAAGAAACCATTCGTACCGCGCTGGCCATGGGTGCCGATCGCGGCATTTTGGTGAAAACCGAAGATGATATGGAACCGCTGGGCATTGCCAAAGTTCTTAAAGGTGTTGTCGAAGCCGAAAGCCCGGATTTGGTTATCCTCGGCAAGCAGGCAATTGATGGCGACAATAACCAGACCGGCCAAATGCTGGCTGCGCTGTTGGGCTGGAGCCAAGGCACATTCGCCTCTGAGCTTGGCATTGATGGCGATAAAGTAAATGTGACGCGCGAAATCGATGGCGGTCTGCAAAATGTCAAATTGGCAATGCCGGCCATTATCACCACTGACTTGCGCCTCAATGAACCGCGCTATGCTTCATTGCCGAATATTATGAAGGCGAAGAAGAAGCCGATTGATGAAAAAGAATTGAGCGAATATGCCGCCGATGCGGCGCCGCGTCTTGAAATCGTCAAGGTAAGCGAACCGCCGGTACGTGAAGCCGGTGTCAAAGTAGAAACCGTCGGCGAATTGGTCGACAAGCTGAAAAACGAAGCAGGAGTGCTGTAATGAATACGCTGCTGATTGCCGAACACAATAATGAAACACTGGCTGATGCCACTGTTAAATCTGTAACTGCTGCTGCCCAAATGGGTGGTGAGTGCCATGTGCTGGTCGCCGGTAGCGGCTGTGCCGGTGTGGCTGAGCAAGCCGCCAAATTGGACGGTGTCGCTAAAGTGCTGCTGGCTGATGACGCACAATATGAAAAACAACTGGCCGAGCCGATGGCTGATCTGGTTGTTTCTCTGGCTGACGGCTATGCGAGCATCGCAACGCCAGCTTCAACCAATGGCAAAAACTTTACACCGCGCATTGCAGCCCTGTTGGACTGCAGCCAAGTGTCAGACATTACCGCTGTGATTGACCCGAACACGTTTGAGCGTCCGATTTATGCCGGTAACGCCATTCAAACCGTTAAAGTCAATGAAGCCAAGAAAGCCATCACCATCCGCCCGACTGCCTTTGCAGCGGCCGGTGATGGTGGCAGCGCAGCTGTTGAAAATGTAACGGCTGCAGCCAATCCGGGTCTGTCTGAGTTTATCAGCGAAGAGCTGACCAAATCTGACCGTCCGGAGCTGACCTCGGCGAAAGTCGTCGTATCAGGTGGTCGCGGCATGCAATCGGGCGATAATTTCCCGATGCTGGAAAAAGTCGCTGACAAGCTGGGTGCCGCTGTAGGCGCTTCACGCGCCGCCGTTGATGCGGGCTTTGTGCCAAATGATTATCAGGTCGGTCAAACCGGTAAGGTTGTTGCACCGGAGCTTTACATTGCGGTCGGCATTTCAGGTGCCATCCAGCATTTGGCCGGTATGAAGGACTCGAAAGTCATTGTTGCTATCAACAAAGACGAAGAAGCACCGATTTTCCAAGTTGCTGATTATGGCTTGGTGGCAGATTTGTTCACCGCCGTACCGGAACTGGAAGACGAATTGGGCAAAGCCGGTCTGTAAGACCGGCTTTCGCCGTTTGACGCATTATATCAGGGGGTTTTATGTCAGACTTGAACACGGTCGGCATTATCGGAGCGGGACAAATGGGATGCGGTATTGCGCATGTCTTTGCCCTTTCCGGCTCCCGCGTCCTGCTCAATGATATTTCGCAAGAACGCATTGAAGCGGGCATTGCCACCATTACCGGCAATTTGGCGCGCCAAGTCGCCGGTGGCAAAATTACCGAGGCGGACAACGAAGCTGCGCTGTCACGCCTGCATCCGGCGCTTAATCTTTCTTTGATGAGCGAAGCCGGTTTGGCCATTGAAGCAGCCAGCGAAAATGAGACAATCAAAAGCGAGATTTTGCGCGAAGTCAGCTCTGTACTGCCGCCTGAAGCCATCATCGCTTCCAACACATCATCGCTATCCATCACCCGTCTGGCGGCGGCAACCGACCGCCCGGAACGCTTTATCGGCATGCATTTCATGAACCCTGTGCCGGTTATGGAATTGGTTGAAATCATTCGTGGCATCGCCACCTCTGATGAAACCTATGAAACAACCCGCAATTTGGTAGAAAAACTCGGCAAAACATCCTGCGTGGCAGAAGATTTTCCGGCCTTTATCGTCAATCGTCTGCTACTGCCGATGATTAATGAGGCGGTCTATGCGCTGCACGAAGGCGTTGGTGATGTCATCAGCATCGACAAGGCGATGAAGCTGGGTGCCAATCATCGCATGGGGCCGTTTGAGCTGGCAGATTTTATCGGGCTGGATACCTGCCTGTCGATTATGCAAGTGCTGTTTGACGGACTGGCCGATAGCAAATATCGACCATGCCCCCTATTGGTTAAATATGTCGAGGCCGGATGGTTGGGTCGCAAAACCGGCAAAGGCTTTTACGATTATAGCGGCGATGTGCCTGTCCCAACGCGTTAGTGTTGGACCAAAATAGAGCCAACCCGCTAGGGCCCCTTTTTAAAAGAAAGCCGACACTTAGGTGTCGAGCCAAAATCATTTATTTGAGATAGCCATCCAGCAGCTGATGCACGGCGGCGCTGTTCCAATCCGCTTCACCGGCAAGACGACCGATTTCGCGGCCATCAGGTGCGACCAGCAATGTGGTTGGCAGACCAATAAGCTTGGCGGCGCGCGCCGATTTATAGCTCGGATCATAAGCCCGCAGCACATGGCGCACGCCCAAATCATTGAGGAATTTTTCCGGCTTGGCACTGCCGCCGCGGTCAACCGACAAGGTCAGCACACGAAAGCCGCTGGCCTGATAACGCTGCGCCAGCGCATCCAATTGCGGCATTTCCTTGCGGCACGGTGCGCACCATGTGGCCCAAAAATTGACCAATAAATAATCGCCGGTGAAATCTGAAAAATTCACCTCGCGACCATCAGCCATTTGCAACGCCATATCCGGCAAATCTTGTGGGCTGGCATGGGTGACAAAATTTTTCAGCACGGCTTTATTTTGCATCGCGCCATTAGTCGCGCCATTCGTCGTGCGGTCGGCGGCAATACTGGCCTTGCCTTGACCTTCGCCCTTCCTGTATACGGTCTCACGAGACGTCACTTGTGCAACGATGACAACCAGCACAGCGAGACCACATAAAACCGCCGCGGCGCTTTTTGGTGTGCGGACAAAACGGATGAAATGTGACAACATGATACCTCCTGAAAGGGGAGTGGCTATGAGCAATCGCATGTGGGGCGGCCGGTTTGGCGGCGGTCCCGATGATATTATGGAAGAAATTAACGCATCCATCGGATTTGACCAGCGTCTGTTTGCCCAAGACATACGCGGCTCAATGGCGCATGCCGAAATGTTGGTCAAACAAGGCATCATCAGCGCACAAGACGGCACAGCCATTACTGACGGTTTGCGGAAAATTGAAGCCGAAATTAACGCCGGTGAGTTTACGTTTTCTCGCGCGCTAGAAGATATTCACATGAATATTGAAGCGCGCCTTGCTGAATTGATTGGCCCGACAGCCGGTCGGCTGCACACGGCGCGGTCGCGCAATGACCAAGTGGCAACGGATTTCCGGCTTTATGTACGCGACACTATCGACCATTTAGCGGCGCAAATTTGCGCCCTGATGGCGGCTTTAAACGATAAAGCCGAAGTGCATGCTGACACGATTATGCCGGGCTTCACCCATTTGCAACCGGCCCAGCCGGTGACTTTCGGTCATCATATGCTGGCTTATGTTGAGATGTTATCGCGCGATTTTGGTCGCTTTAGCGATGCCCGCAAAAGGCTGAATGAAAATCCGCTCGGCGCAGCGGCTCTGGCAGGCACGGGTTTTGACATTGACCGCGAGGCGACAGCGCATGCTTTGGGCTTTGATAGGCCAACCGGCAACAGCATGGATAGTGTTTCGGCGCGCGATTTCGCGCTTGAGGCATTGTCGGCGGCAGCTATTTGCGCGACGCATTTATCGCGGCTGGCGGAAGAAATTGTTATTTTTGCCACGCCGAATTTCGGCTTTTTCACCCTGCCCGATGCGTTTTCTACCGGCTCGTCCATCATGCCGCAAAAGCGCAATCCGGATGCGGCCGAATTGGTGCGCGCCAAAACCGGCCGCATTATCGGTGCGCTCAACGGGCTGATGATTGTTATGAAAGGCCTGCCTTTGGCGTATTCCAAAGACATGCAAGAAGACAAAGAAGGCGTGTTTAACGCGCTGGACAGCCTGTCTTTATGCTTGGCGGCGATGACCGGCATGATGCAGACCATTGGCGTCAACGCTGAGGCCATGCATGCAGCCGCCGGTAATGGCTTTTCGACCGCAACAGATTTGGCTGATTGGTTGGTGCGCGAGGCCGGATTGCCGTTTCGCGATGCCCATCACGCAACCGGCGCGCTGGTGGCGATGGCAGAAGATAAAAGCTGCGATTTGGCTGAGCTATCACTGGCCGATATGCAAAGCGTCAATAAAGCCATCACGGAAGATATTTTCAATGTGCTGACTGTTGAGGCCTCGGTCGCCAGCCGCAAAAGTTTTGGCGGCACGGCGCCCCAAAATGTGCGCCAACGGGTGGCCCATTGGCAAAGCTGGCTGGCGCAAAATGGAGCTGAGCAATGATGCGTTGCATGACTGTCTTCGCCGTTTTGATTATAGTCGGCCATGTGTCCGCTTGCGGCAAACGCGGCGATTTGAGCTTGCCGTCTGCTGCCTCGGTCGTGGAGAGATAATATGGACCATTTTACTTTTCGCGACGGCGCATTGCACGCCGAAGACTGTGCCATTGCTGATATTGCTGAAGCGGTCGGCACGCCATTTTATTGTTATTCCTCGGCCACATTGCGCCATCACTTCACTGTTTTGGATGAAGCGCTGACGGGCGCGGGTTTGAGCCAAAGGCTGATTTGCTATTCGGTAAAAGCCAATTCCAATTTGGCCGTTATCGCCACGCTGGCCAAGCTGGGGGCGGGCGCAGATATCGTATCGCAAGGCGAATTAATGCGCGCCTTAGAGGCCGGTATTCCGGCGGAAAAAATTGTCTTTTCCGGGGTCGGCAAAACCGCCGATGAAATGCGCGCCGCGTTGGCCGTTGGCATTTTGCAATTTAATGTTGAGAGCTTGGCCGAGATTGACACGCTGGCGGCTATTGCCCGCGATATGGGCAAGACGGCGCACATTGCTTTGCGCGTGAACCCTGATGTTGATGCCGGTACGCATGAGAAAATCTCGACCGGCAAAGCGGAAAATAAATTCGGCATTGCGTGGGAAGATGCCGAAGCCGGTTTCGCCCATGCGCGCGCGCTGGACGGCGTTGAAGCCAATGCGATTGATATTCACATTGGCAGCCAAATTACTGATTTGACGCCGTTCCGCATTGCGTTTGAGAAAATTGCCGAATTGCTGGCAAGCTTGCGCGCTGACGGGCATGACATTCAACGCCTCGATTTGGGCGGCGGTTTGGGTGTGCCATATCGGCGCGACAATGAAACCCCGCCTGACCCGCAAGCCTATGCGCAAATGATTGCCGATACGCTGGGCGATAGCGGCTGCACGATTATGTTGGAGCCGGGCCGTTTAATCGCTGCCAATGCCGGTGTGCTGGTAACCTCTGTGGTGCGCAGCAAAACCGGTCAGGCGAAAAACTTCATGATTGTCGATGCGGCAATGACAGAATTAATGCGCCCGACTTTATACGGCGCGCATCACGATATTTTACCGGTTCAAGAGCCAAGCGACAGCGAAACCGCTAGGCTGAACTGGGATGTTGTCGGGCCGGTATGCGAAAGCGGCGATTTTCTCGGTCAAGACCGCGCCCTGCCCGCTTTAGCCGAAGGTGATTTATTGGCGGTGTTTGCTGCCGGTGCTTATGGCGCGGTTTTAGGTTCGACTTATAACACCCGCCCACAAGCGCCGGAAATTTTGGTCGATGGCGACCGCTTTGCCGTTGTACGCACGCGGCCCAGCTATCAAACCATGCTGGATGGCGAAAACCTGCCCGAATGGCTCTAGGCCGGAACACCGACAGTAAACCCCAATTCGGGCGGTGCATCGCGGCAAGAAATCTGTCATGATGCGAAGCTGATTGGGGACAGGCTATGATCAGACTGGAAAATGTGTCGCTGGCCTATGAAGCGGGCCGTAATATTCTCGACAGCTTGTCGCTGGATATACCCCAAGGCGCGTTTCGCTTTCTGACCGGCCCATCAGGTGCCGGCAAAACCTCTTTATTGAAGCTGATTTTTCTCGCGCATATGCCCAATAGCGGACAAGTGCAGCTCATGGGCAATAATATTGCCGCATTAAACCGCAAGCAACTGGCTGAAATGCGCCGCCATATCGGCGTGGTGTTTCAAGATTTTCGCCTGATTGAGCATTTATCGGTTTACGATAATGTCACTCTCCCTTTGCTGATTGCCGGTCAAAAACCCACTATGTGGCGCGATAATGCCGTTGAATTGCTCAATTGGGTTGGGCTGGGCGACCGGCTAAACGCGCTGCCCGCTACTTTGTCGGGCGGTGAAAAGCAACGCGCTGCCATTGCCCGCGCCGTTATCACCCGCCCGCGCATTATTATCGCCGATGAGCCGACCGGTAATGTTGACCCGGAAATGGGCGAAAGGCTGGTGCGTCTCTTGGTTGAGCTAAATAAAATGGGCACGACGATTATTATCGCGACCCATGACCGGCATTTATGGGAGCAATTTGATTTCCCCCGCCTGCATCTAGAAGGAGGCCGCGTCAGCCAGATGGAGGGCGGGCTATGAGCGAGACACAGCGCAGCGCGCCGCGCCTTTTGCCGCCTGAAAATTTGGCCGGTCCGGCACTTTCAGCCGTCACAATGGTGATGAGCTTTTTGGCCTGTCTGGCGCTCGGCTCGTCTTTATTGGCTGACCGCGCCGCCGACCGTTGGCTGGCCCGCGCCACCAGCGCAATGAGCGTGCAAATTGTCGAAACACGGCTTTTATCGGCGGAAGAACAATTGCCTGCCGTGATGCGCGAATTGAACGCCGCACCGGGCATCGCAAAAATGCGCGTCTTGGAACGCGGCGACCTCGTCGCCTTGCTGGAGCCTTGGTTGGGCACAGGCAATATTGGCGAAGAATTACCGCTACCGATATTGATTGAAATCAACCCCGCTTCTGACCGCCAATTGGCAACAAAAGCCCTTGAAGCGCAATTGAAAGCCGTTGCGCCCGGCGCGCGCCTCGATACGCATGGGCGCTGGCGCGAAACTTTGGAAAGCACGGCTTTTGCGCTGACATTATTTGCCGCTTTGGTGCTGACAATGGTGACTTTGGCGACCGCCACCGTGATTTTATTCGCCACGCGCGCCGGCCTGAAAGCCAATGAAGAAATTCTCAATGTGCTGCATCAAATCGGCGCGCAAGACAGCTATATCTCGCGTCGCTTTGAGGCCCATTTCGTGCGCACAGTCTCTCTTGCAGCTCTGGCCGGACTGGCGGCTGCCTTGGTGTTTTTCTATGCGCTGGGCGCTTTAGTTGCTGAGGCCCGCCATGTTGAGTTTCTCATTTGGCTGACACCGCCGCCGCTCGCCGCTATTTTTCTGAGCTGGCAAGTGACCCGCCGCTATGTCTTGTCGCGCTTAAGGGCGCAACTTTAGGAGCCGTCATGACGCGCTTTGACGATAAGAGAGCGCAGCAACGCCGTCAGATTGTGACGGCTCTGAGCAGCCTTATCGGCGGTGGTCTGGGTTTATTTCTGCTGTTTTTCATTGTTTTTGCCGAAAACCTGTCCGGTGAAACGGGCGATGTGCCGCAAGCCGACGGCATTGTGGTTTTTACCGGCACGGCAACCGCACGCATTGAGGCCGGTCTAGCTTTGCTGGACAATCGAAAAGGCAAACGTTTATTGGTAACCGGCCTGTATGAAGACCAAGATTTCGACATGCTGATTGCCATGCAGGCCAAAACCCGCACAGCTACCCATAATAATGACGCCCATATTCGCTGCTGCCTCGACCTTGATTACAAAGCCACCAATACGGTTGCCAACACACGCGAAACCGCCTTATGGGCCGAAGTGCATGGCTTTAATTCGCTGATTGTGGTGACCAGCGCGCACCATATGCCGCGCGCGTTTTTGGAGTTGCGCCGCGCCATGCCAACCGCGCGATTATCTGCTTATCCGGTTGTGCCGCCGCAAGTAAAGCTGGATAGCTGGTTTGCTTATCCGGGCACAATGGCTTTATTGCTGGGCGAATATGCGCGCTATTTATGGGCATTGACCGGACTGCCCCGCGCCGGTTAAGTAGCTGTCATGCGCGCCCTTTACGAGCTTCTCAACCATAAAAGGTTTTGGCTGTTTGCCCCTTTTGTCGGGTTAATGGCCTTAGTGCTGCTGACTTATGGCCTATGGAATATCGCCGCGACGCGCATTAGCGACCAACTCGCGGCCCAAGGGCTAAGCTGGCAAAGCTTGGACCGGCAAGGCTATCCGGCGCGCATCACCCTTGATATGCAAGCGCCGCGCCTTCGCCGCGACGGGGTTTTATGGCAAAACAGCCGCACCACAGCCACGCTTATGCCGTTTAATCATCGCCATGCCGTGTTTGATTTTCGCGGCGCGCATTATTTTGAAGGCCTTCAAAATGAAACGGGGAAAAATAAAGCCAGTCTCGCCCATGACGGTAATTTGATGAGCCTTGTGCATGACGCAGACGGAATTGTGCGCGGCTCTTTTGAGGCGCAAGCGCCGCGCCTTTCAGGGCAATGGAACAACACGCGATTTGATATGCAAGCCCAGGTTTTGGGCGTTCATTTGCAGCGTCAAGACGATACACGCCGCCTTAATGCCGCGCTGGTGTTAAAGCAATTGCGCTTCGCCAATAATCAAGCCATCGCCCGCTTTGATGTGCTGAGCGAGATACCGCGTCGCTGGATACAAAATGCGCCCCAAGCCAATGATCGGATCAAATTGCAGCGCGTCACCATAGAGCGCGGCGCGCTGACCGTCATTGCCCGTGGCTCGCTCAAGCTGGCGACAGACGGATTTCTTGAAGGCAAGCTGGATATGGATTTTCTCAGTCAAACCGCCCTACTGGATGCACTGGAAGAGTTTGGCTTGCTGGAAAAAAGCCAACGCCGCCGTGCCGCTTTTTTATTCGGTCTGGGGGCGGCTTTGGGCGGCGATACGCAAGACCGCTTATCTGTGCCATTAGTGTTGCGCAATGGGCGCGTGCTATTGGGGCCGCTTAATGTAGCGCAAGCCCCGCGCTGGCGTTAGGCGCGTTTTTCGAAAAACTGCTTATTTATCGCGCCCGAAATTCGGCGCATCCGTGTCTTGCCCGGCCTCGACAATCGATTGTCGAATGGTGCGGGTGCGCGAAAACACTTGTTCCAAATAGTCGCCGTCACCATGGCGAATGGCGCGCTGCAAAGCCGTCAAATCTTCCGAAAAACGCCCCAGCATTTCCAACACAGCCTCTTTATTATCGAGGAAAATATCGCGCCACATAATCGGGTCAGACGCTGCAATGCGGGTGAAATCGCGAAAACCGGAAGCGGAAAACTTAATCACTTCCGAGCGCGTCTCGGTTTCCAAATGCGCCGCCGTGCCGACAATATTAAACGCAATGAGATGCGGCAAATGGCTGGTAATGGCCAGCACCAAATCATGATGCGCGGCATCCATAAAGGCCACTTCCGAACCCATGCCGCGCCATAATTTAGCGATTTGCTCAACCGCTATCAGACTGGTTGTGTCATCCGGGGTGAGAATGCACCAACGCTGCTCAAACAATTCAGCGAAACCGGCCTCCGGCCCCGACTGCTCCGTACCGGCAATCGGATGGCCCGGCACAAAATGCACCCGCCCTTGCAAAAGCGGTGAAATATCGGCCAGCACGCCGCCCTTCACCGAGCCGACATCGGTGATAATAGCATTGTCTTTGAGGCTTGGCACAATCTCTTCAGCCAAGGCTTGCATGACAGAAAGCGGCGTGTTGAAGAACACGACGTCTGCGTCAATACACGCCTCCACGGCGCTGTCATGCACCGTATCAACAAAGCCGATATCAAGCGCGGCTTGGCGCGTATCAGCCGAGCGCGCATAGCCGGAAATATGCGCCGCCAAACCATTCTTTTTCAGCGCATGACCCAGCGACGAGCCGATAAGGCCCATACCGATAAGGGCAATATTGGGTTTTTCCATCATCGCCTCTATTGCTGCTCGATAAATTTTTGCAGCGCTGCCAGCGCCGCCCGATTGCCGTCTTCTGTGCCGACCGACAAGCGCAGACAATTGGGCAAACCATAAGCTAGCAAATTGCGCGGAATAACGCCTTGCTGGCACATGAAATCATCCGCCGCCACCGCCGTCGCGGCATCGCCAAACTCGATTAAAATGAAATTGGCCGTGCCGCCTTTCGCCGTCAGCCCAAGGCCGCCGATTTGTTGCACCAACCAATCGCGCCATTGCTGATTATGAGCGCGGCTTTTTTCAATATGCGCTTGGTCATCCAACGCCGCGACACCGGCCGCCAAAGCCGCCGCATTAATATTAAACGGCCCACGCACACGATTAAGCACATCAGCAATAGCCGGTGGGCAATAGCCCCAACCCAGCCGCAAAGCTGCCAGCCCATAGGCTTTTGAAAAGGTCCGCGTGGTCACGACATTGTCATGCGCCGCCACCATATCAAACGCATGCGGATACGTATCAGGCGCGATATATTCGGCATAAGCCCCATCAACCACCAAAATAACATCTGACGGCAAGGCCGCATGCAGGCGCATTAATTCATCGCCATCCAGCATTGTGCCGGTCGGGTTATTGGGATTGGCGAGAAACACGATTTTTGTTTTCTCGCTCAGCGCGGCAATAATCGCGTCGACATCGGCTGTTAATTGCGTTTCCGCCACAGCAATCGGCGTGGCACCGGCCACCCGACTGGTCAGCTTATAAATCAAAAAAGCATGGCTGGTATGCAACACCTCATCGCCATCGCCCAAATAGGCTTGCGCCAAAAGGTGTAAAATTTCATCCGAGCCATTGCCGCAGACAATTTGCGCCGCCTCAATATTATTCACCTGCGCCAGCTTTTCGCGCAATGCCGTGGCATGACCATCGGGATAAATCGACGGGTCGCTTGGCACAGCCAGTGCCGCCAGGGCTTTCGGGCTGGCACCAAGCGGGTTTTCATTGGCTGATAATTTATACGGGTTTTCAATACCCTCGACGGTTTCGCGCCCGCCAACATAAGGTGGCATATCCAATATGCCCGCATTGGGTTGCGGTTGCTTTTTATTCTCACCCATCACGTCACCTTTACCGGCGGCACAATAATCTGCCCCCAAATCTCATCATCATCACTTGGCTTTTCAGCCGCCACCAAAACACCTTCTGCCAATGTGCCCAGCACAATATCGCCATCTTGCGGCGCGGCGCGGCACACCAGTCCTTGCGCTTCATCGGCCGTTTCATCGCTGGCTTGCGCATAGCAAATTGCGCCCGTTTTATGCTCTGTTTTATGCTCTGTTTTATGTGGCGCATCAACAAATGAGCTGATAATCGGCAAGACAGCAAAAGCCGTCAGCGGTGCGACAGGCGCACGCGCCTCGCTCATCGCCAATACGGCAACCGCACGCGGATTTTCAGCACATGCGGCAAGCGCGGTTTGTTCATCACTCAGCACATAATCAAGGCTGGCCCCAAAATGCGCCCGCGCCTCAGCCATTCCCGCTTCAGTGGCATAAATCGTCAACCCGCCCTGCTGGGCCAGTGCCATGCCGATAATTTCGCGCCATATGGCCAACAAGCCTTCGGCCGGCAATTGCGGCGCGTCAGTGGCTTGCCAGTCAAGCAAAGCCGCCATTTGTTGTGCCTCACGCAATGGGCGCAAAGCCCCGCCTGAGCCGCTTTGCGCTTTACTGGCCGCCACTTTGGCGACCAATTCGGCACGCGCCAAGAGACGCGTCCGGAGGTCATTATCCAGCGCATCTATTTGTTGTCGCAGCGTCGCCAAATCCGGCATGCCGTTCATCTTTACCCCCGGTCACATAATGGCTGTGAGCTTCGCCTAGTCATAAGCGACGAGACAGTGTAAATCAAAGAAAAGATGATAGGAGAAATAGGTGAACCAGCACGTTAAAGCCGAAGCACATAAAGACGGCGTCACCCTGAAAGGGGCGGCGCTTGGGCTTGATTGCGGCGTGGTTTTAGACGACGTCACCATTGCTTATCGTACTTACGGCGCGTTGAACGAAGATAAATCCAATGCGATTTTAATCTGCCATGCGCTGACCGGCGACCAACACGCTTATGGTGATAACCCACTGACTGGCAAAGCCGGTTGGTGGCACGAGATTATCGGCCCGGGCAAACCGCTTGATCCGGAAAAATATTTTATCATTTGCTCTAATGTGATTGGCGGCTGTGCCGGTTCAACCGGCCCGCTTAGCGACAAGCCCGATGGCAGCGGCCCCTATGGCTTGGAATTTCCAGTCATCACCATTGCTGACATGGTGCGCGCGCAAAACCTACTGATAGACCATTTGGGCATTGAGCAATTATTTTGCGCCATTGGTGGCTCAATGGGCGGCATGCAGGTGTTGCAATGGGCGGCAGCGCATAGCGAGCGGGTTTTCGCCGCCATTCCCATCGCCACGTCAACGCGGCATTCTTCGCAAAATATCGCTTTTCATGAGGTTGGTCGCCAAGCCATTTTGGCGGACCCGCATTTTCTCGGCGGGCGATATTTCGACACTGGCGAGCGCCCACGCAAAGGTTTGGGTGTCGCACGCATGGCGGCGCATATCACTTATTTGTCGGAAGCCGCGCTGCAAAGAAAGTTTGGCCGTAACTTGCAAGACCGCGAGGCGCTCGGCTTCGGCTTTGATGCAGAGTTTCAAATTGAAAGCTATTTGCGCCATCAAGGCATGACTTTTGTCGAACGCTTTGATGCCAATAGCTATTTATACATCACCAAGGCGATGGATTATTTCGATATTGCGGCCGACCATGGCGGTAATTTGGCGGCGGCGTTTAGCGACACCAAAACCCGCTTCTGTGTCATGTCATTTACCAGTGACTGGCTTTTCCCGACCTCTGAAAGCGTTGCCACTGTGCGTGCGCTCAACGCAGCAGGGGCCAATGTCAGCTTTGTCGAAATTGAAAGCGATAAAGGCCATGACGCATTTTTGCTCGATGAGCCTGAAATGCGTGCCACACTTGGCGGCTTCTTGAAGGCCGCCGCGCAAGAACGGGGGCTGGGCTGATGATTGACCCAAAAGCCGGCGCAGCGGGTAATTTGGACGCGGCGCGTATCGATTTAAAGCTGATTGCCGATATGGTCGCGCCGAAAACCAAAGTGCTCGACATTGGCTGCGGCGACGGCGCTTTGCTGGAATTGCTGGTCAAAGAACGCAATATTGACGCCCGTGGGCTGGAACTGAGCCAAAGCGGCGTGAATAATTGCGTCGCCCGCGGACTTTCGGTCGTGCAAGGCAATGCCGATACGGATTTGTCTTATTATCCGGATAATGGTTTCGACACGGTGATTTTGAGCCAGACGCTGCAAGCGACCCAACGCCCGCATGAAGTGCTGGGCGAGATGGCGCGTATTGGCGAGCGGCTGATTGTTTCCATCCCCAATTTCGGTCATTGGCGCGTGCGGCTGGATTTGCTGCTGCACGGGCGCATGCCGGTCACCGGCACATTGGCCTCAAGTTGGTATGAGACGGCGAATATTCATCTATGCACTTTGCATGATTTCAGCGCCCTTTGTGCGCGGCTTAATCTGCAAGTGGAAAGCTGCATCACCTTATCGCGCGGGCGGGCGCGCCAAATAAATGGTCCACCGCGCGGACGGCATAATTTATTGGCTGAACAAGGCGTGTTTGTGCTGCGCCGTAATGGCTAATTTTTAGCGCTATATTTTGGGGGACCCTATTTTAGGAGACCCTATTTTAGGAGACCCTATTTTAGGAGATAGGGCCGGACGCGGCACACCGACCGAGCCGCGCGCGCGGGCGCGCCTGGCCTTTTCAACCGATAAAGGCGCCGGCACTTGTTTTACCGCTTCGATCAACCATAAGCCGCCCAATTGCGGCGCGACAACAGACAGACCGCGCTCTAGCCAAGCCAGACGCGCCATTAAAGAAGACGGCATATGCGGCGGCATCATGAGAGCCGGGCGCATGCGCGCGGGCACAAATCCGGTGCGCTGCAAAATCTGTCGCAATTGACCACCTGAAAAAGGTCTTCCGGCCCCAAACGGGGTTTTATCGCGCCGCGCCCATAGACCGCGCCGATTGGGCACAATAAACAATGCACGACCATTCGGCCGCAAGACACGCCAAGCCTCATCGAGCACGAGCTCTACCTGATTGGCGGCCTCTAGCCCATGCAGCACAAGCAGCCTGTTGACGCTGTCATCGCGCACCGGCCAATGGCATTCATCGGTTAACACAGCCGGCGGCGCGTCGGGTTGCGCCATCACGCCTTGCTGCGACGGCATAAGCAAATGCCAATCCGCCATAGGCCATAAATCAACCAAGGGGGTCGTATAGCCATACCCAAGCACCACATCATCGTGGCGCGCTGACGGCCAGATGCGGTTTATCGTATCGCCCAGCCTATGCTGCACAAGCGCGCCCAATGGGGAGGCATAAAACGCTGCCAGATCATCAATATCGACTATCAATTTTCTCTCGACCGATTTCGCTCTATACTGTCTTCTAACGAGACTAACTATTGGCACACAGCATTCACATTGCAAGGAGCGGATGATGGCGGCTTTGGAAATTTTTCAATTTTCGTGTTTGAGCGATAATTACGGCTATTTGGTGCATGACCCTGAAAGCGGCGAGACCGCATGCATTGACACGCCGGAAACCAAACCGATTTTGGCAGCTCTTCAAGAAACCGGTTGGCAATTAACGCAAATTTGGAACACCCATCACCATTTCGACCATGCCGGTAATAACCTTGAGATTAAACAAAAAACCGGCTGCACAATCACCGGTCCAGCTGGTGAGGCCGATAAAATTCCGGGTCTTGACCGCGCTGTTGATGATGGTGACACGGTGATGCTGGGCCGCCATGAGGCGCATGTATTGAATGTTAGCGGGCATACGCTGGGGCATATTGCGTTTCATATGGATGGCCATGCTTTTGTCGGTGACAGCCTGTTTGCCTTAGGGTGCGGGCGGGTGTTTGAAGGCACAATGGCGCAAATGTGGGCCAGTTTGGAAAAGCTCAATGCCTTGCCCGACGGCACAAAAATTTATTGCGCCCATGAATATACCGCAGCCAATGCAGCTTTCGCCGTGACCATCGACCCCGATAATGCCGCGCTTCAAAAACGCGTGGCTGAGATTGAGGCATTGCGCGCCGCCAATAAACCGACTGTGCCGACCGAGATTACGCTTGAGCGAGCGACCAATCCGTTTTTGCGCGCCGGTGATGCGTCCGTGCAAGCGCATTTAGGCATGAGCGGTGCGGCAGACGTTGATGTGTTTAGCGAGATACGCAGCCGCAAGGATAATTTTTAATGTCCGAAAATCCGGCCGCATTAGACAAGCTCAGCTTTGAGGATTTATGCGCGCGGTTTCACTTGCAGCCGCATGAAGATGGCAGTTGGCAACATGCCGCCAGCGACACGCATGGTCGCCTCATCGCCTTGCCGGTCGGGGAAATTTTGCCTTGGCAAAAATGCGCCGCGCCATTGATGATACGCCATATTGCCGGCGCGCCGCTCGCCTTGTCGCGCTCGCCCGATGGTCATAGCGCCGATGCGGTGCATTTGCAGAACGGCACGAGCGGCGAAATTGCCGCCGATTGCTGGCATACGGCAGAAAGCCTCGGTCATTGGAGCCTGTTTGATATTACCGGAGAGGGCGACTATGAGCGCGCCGCCGATGACTGGTTTCCGACCCCAATGGCGAAGCCGCAAGGTATGTCGTGAGCATGAGCGCAAAAACACACACCCAAGAGCCGTTGCGCTTTGTTCATCCCAATGGGCCGATTGTCGAAGAAATCGACTGGGTGGATGCCGAGGCGGTTTTCTTACCGCTGGCTGACACGGCAGGCGCTCTATGGCTGGATAGCAGCGATACGGCGCATCACGCAGCGCATTACAGCTTCATCGCCATTGCGCCCTATCAGACAATCCAAACAGCCGACCGCGACGCGCGAAAAGGCTTTGCCGAACTGGCAGCGGCGTTGCACCCGCATACTGATTTATGGCACGGCTTGCCGCCTGAGATTGACGCAATTGTGCCGCCATGGCGCGGCGGCGCGGCTGGTTTATTTGGCTATGATTTGGCTTATGGATTAGAAGATGGATTAGAGGATGGATTGGAAGACGGCTTAAAAGATGAGCCGAAAGATTCCGCGGAAAACTTGCCAGCCATGGTGCAAGGACTTTACGCCACTGTGCTGGCTTTCGACCATCGCGCCCAACGGCTTTTCATCATTGCCACGGGCTTGCCAGAAACAAGCCCTGCCGCGCGCAGCGACGCGGCGCATCGCGCCATTGAAGAGTGGAAAAAACGCCTCATAGGTGTGCCGTCCAACACTTTGCCCGCACCGCCCGAAGCGCCAGTCATTGGCGCATTAAGCAGTAATTTTTCGCGCGCCGAATATTGCGATGCCGTCGCTCAAACCGTTGAGGCGATTTTGGCAGGCGATATTTTTCAGGCCAATTTAACCCAATGTTTTAAAGCCCAGTTAAATGAGAAAGACACGGCGCTGGCTTTTTATCGCCGGTTGCGCCGCGCCGGACCGGCACCTTTTGCGGCTTTTTGTCGGTTTGAGGATTTCGCTTTGGCATGCGCCTCGCCGGAGCGGTTTTTACAAGCGCGAGACGCAATTATTGAAACCAGACCGATTAAGGGCACAGCACCGCGCGACACCAACGCTGAAATTGATGCCGCCAATGCTGCGGCATTACTGGCGAGCGAAAAAAATCGCGCCGAAAATGTGATGATTGTCGATTTATTGCGCAATGATTTGGCGAAAAGCTGTATCGACCATTCGATAAAAGTACCGGAACTTTGTCGGCTGGAAAGCTTTTCCAATGTGCATCATCTCGTCTCGACTGTGCAGGGCAAATTGGCGGAAAACAAAACCGCCTTGGATGCGTTGCAAGCGGCTTTTCCGGGCGGCTCGATTACCGGTGCGCCAAAAATTCGTGCCATGCAGCATATTGCCAGCCTAGAAAATTGCCCCCGCGGGCCAAGCTATGGCGCGATTGGTTGGCTCGGCTTTGACGGCAATATGGACACGAATATAATCATCCGCACCGCCATTATTAAACAACAGGCTTTGCGCTTTCATGTCGGCGGCGGCATTGTTGCCGACAGCCAACCCCAAGCCGAATATGATGAAAGCCTCAATAAGGCACGCGGCTTGCTCGCCGCGCTGGGTCTCAGCACAAAAGCCGCCCGCAGCGAAGTGGCATAAGCGCCATGATTGTGGTGATTGACCATTTTGACAGCTTTGTCGAAACGCTGGCGCGCTATGTGCGCGAAGCCGGATTTAAGACACGGGTGATGCGCCAGACTGTGAGCATCGATGATGTGCTGCGCGAAAAGCCACAAGCGATTATTTTATCCCCCGGCCCGGGACGACCCGAGACAACCGGCGTGACGCTGGACCTATTGGCGGGCTTGCCGGAGGATATTCCGGTTTTAGGTATTTGCTTAGGGCATCAAACCTTGGCGCATTATCTCGGCGGCACAGTTGCCCGCGCGCGCGAGCCGCGCCACGGTAAGCCGTCACCGCTTATGCATAGCGGGCATTTTTTATTTAACGGCATTCACAGCCCGTTTGAGGCGGGCCGCTATCATGCGCTGATTGTTGACACCATGCCGCCAAATTGTGTTGAGATTGCTTGCAGTGCTTTGGGCGAAAATATGGGTTTAGCGCATGAAACGCGGCGTCTTTACGGGCTGCAATTTCACCCCGAGTCGATTTTAACGCCCGATGGCCGCACCATGATTGAAAACTTTCTCGGCGGCGTTACGCCACAAGATGCGTGAGGGTTATTGAGGATTAGTGAGGATGACAGGCAAACATATGATTTGGCTGAACGGCGATATCACACCGGCCGAAGGGGCAATATCAGCCAATGATCGCGGGCTGCTGCTGGGTGAGGCGGTGTTTGAAACCATACAAGTCAAAAACGCCGTGCCGCAATTTTGGACCGCACATCTGGCGCGCCTGCGCGAAGCTTGCGATGCGTTTTACCTCAAGCAAGACTATACGGATGACGCATTGCGCGAAGCCGCCGCCGCTCTTTTAGCAGCGCATGATAATCCGGCACACGCCATATTGCGCCTTACTGTCACCGGCGGGCCTGGCGGACGCGGTTTGGTCGCGCAATCTGCCGATACGCCGACTGTGCTGATGCAAGTTTCTGACAAGCCAGCTGTGCCTGAAGCCTTATCGCTGTATGTCGGCGACATGGTGCGCCTTGCCGGAGCGCCGACCATGGCGCATAAATCAACCGCCTATCTGGGTAATATTTTAGCGCGCCGACAAGCAATTGAAGCCGGTGCTGATGAGGCGTTGATGCTCAATCAATTTGGCCGTATCGCATGCGCAGCCAGCGGCACGATTTATCTGCAACACGGCCACCGCCTGCTGACCCCGCCGGTTAGCGAGGGCGCTTTGCCGGGCATTATTCGCGCCGCATTATTGCAGCTTGGCGAAATTGCCGGTTTGCGCATTAGTGAAGGATTGATTGAGCCGGACAATTTGGCGTCGGCTGATGGCATGTTTATCAGCAATAGTGTGCTGGAAATTGTGCCCGCCTATTTAAATAACCACATCGCCGATGCGGCGCTTGAGGCACAAAAAAAGCAGGGCCGCGCTATGCGCAATGCCCTGCCTCAATTTGCTAAATTTTAAGCTCGAAATCTAAACTTAATCTTTCGGCTCAAGCACCTGACGGCCACGATACATACCGCTTTTCAAATCGATATGGTGGCGACGATGCAATTCCCCGCTATCAGGGTTTTCGACATAATTCGTCGCGCTCAACGCATCGGCAGAGCGGCGCATACCGCGCTTGGACGGGGTGGTTTTTCGCTTCGGAACAGCCATCGCGCTTCTCCAGTTAAACTCAAAGTGTGGCGCGTTATACGCCACAAAAAGACCGGCGTAAAGGGCAATTTAGCGTTTTGAAATACGCCATAATTTGCCGTTCTCGCCTTCCGATAAAATATACAGCGCGCCATCAGGGCCGGTACGAATATCGCGCGGGCGGTCACCTATTTCACCAAACAGATTTTGCGTGCCGATAACCGCACCATTTTCCATATCAAGACGGACAATATTTTGGTCAATCAGCGCGGTTACGAAAATGTCACCCTGCCAATCAGCAAACATATCGCCGCGATAAACCGTCATGCCAGATGGGCCGATAGACGGGGTCCAATATTTCAGCGGCTGCACTGTGCCCGGATAAGTTTCATAAGGGCTGATGCGGGCACCTGAATAATCAATGCCGTAAGTGGCAATCGGCCAACCGTAATTATTGCCCGCTTCAATCAGATTGACCTCATCACCGCCGCGCGGGCCATGCTCGCTGGCGTAAATCTTTTTATCGACCGGGTCATAGGCAATCGATTGCGGATTGCGATGGCCGATAGAAAAAATCTCCGGTTGCGCGCTGTCATCATCAACAAACGGATTATCGCTCGGCACTTTGCCGCTATCGGTCACCCGCACAATCGAGCCGAAATGATTGGCTTTCACTTGCGCTTGCTCGCGCAAATCAAAACCATCGCCGACCGTAATCAGCAAACTCATATCGGGCAGAAAACTCATGCGCGCGCCATAATGCACCAGCCCGCGCTTTTTCGGCGCGGCTTCAAAAACCGTGCTGATATTTTCTAGCGCATCACCGGTAAAACGTCCGCGCACAACCCGCAGCGCGCTGGCCTCCGCCGTGCCGACTGACATAGACAGATACACCAAACGATTGCGCTCAAATTGCGGATGCAACGCAATATCCATCAATCCGCCTTGGCCGCCATAAGTGCTGGCCGGCACATTGGCCACCGGCTCAACCACCAGCTTGCCATTGCGGATGACGCGCAAATCACCGGTCAATTCGGTAACCAGCATGTCACCACCAGGCAAAAACGCCAATCCCCACGGCATATCAAAACCGTCAACCAGCTCTTCAAGCCGATAATCCTGCGCTTCGACCGCATAAAGAGGGGTTGTCAAAGCCAACACCAAAGCGGTACCCGCCAATTTGGCACTCAATTGCGCGTAGATATTTTTAATGGATGAAACCAGCATCCGTGTCTCCCTGTCTGTTTGTGCACATCATATGAGCTTTGGCGACAGTTGCAATAACCGCTTTGCTTCTTCTATAAAGAGATACCGTTTTGGGAGGACAGGATTATGGGCAAATTTTTGCCACGCCGCGCAGATGTTTTGGGCTTCATTGTTGCTTTGTTGGTGCTGAATATTATCGGCGTCATTGTGTCGACACAGTTCAATCTCAGCCATTTATTGGCGCTTGGCATCGACGTGCCGTTTAGCGTGCGCCTGACCACCACATTGCACGATATTGTTTATATGCAGCCGCTATTTGGCGTGATTTTCGGTATTGGACTTTTAATCGCCATGATTGTCGGCCATTTCATTGCCAAGCTGGTAAAAATATTGCCCGATTTGGTTTTCGCCTTGGCTGGATTTGCGGCCATTGGCGTAACATTATTTGCCCTGAAAGCGGCTTTTCAAATCACTGCCATTGGCGCAACCCGTGAATGGGAAGGCTTTTTGAGCTTGTGCTTGGTCGGCGCCCTTTCGGGCTTTGCTTATTCGGCCGCCTCGGCGCGTATTTATGCCCGACAAGCCCGCCTATCAAACAAATAGCAACCCAAAAAAAAGCCCCGCCAAAGCGGGGCTTTTAAAATGGCTTGATATGAAGCGCGTTTATTGCGCCGCTTTATATTCCAGACGACGCTGGTGCAATAGCGGCTCGGTATAACCTGATGGCTGCGCGCGGCCTTTGAACACCAAATCGCAAGCCGCAGCAAAAGCAATCGAACTATCGAAATTGCCGTCCATCGCGGTATATTCGCTATCGCCTGCATTTTGCCCGTCTACCACAGCCGCCATGCGCTTCATGGTTTCCATCACTTGCTCTTCAGTGCAAATGCCGTGATGCAGCCAATTGGCGATATGCTGGCTGGAAATACGCAATGTGGCGCGGTCTTCCATCAGGCCGACATTGTGAATATCAGGCACTTTTGAACAACCAACACCTTGGTCAATCCAGCGCACCACATAACCCAAAATGCCTTGCGCATTATTATCGAGCTCTTGTTGCACATCTTCCGGCGACCATTGCGGATGGCTTTCAACCGGCATGGAGAGGATTTTATCCAAAGAGGCGCGTTGGCGCGACTTCAGTTCATTTTGCACATCCTCAACATTCACCTGATGATAATGGATAGCGTGCAAAGTCGCGGCTGTCGGTGACGGCGCCCATGCGCAATCGGCACCAGCTTTCGGCTGACCGATTTTTTGCTCAATCATCGCCGCCATCAAATCCGGCATGGCCCACATGCCCTTACCGATTTGCGCGCGCCCTTGCAGACCACAGGCCAAACCGATATCGACATTCCAATCTTCATAGGTCAAAAGCCAATCCGTGGTTTTCATATCAGCTTTGCGCAGCATCGGGCCCATTTCCATCGAGGTGTGAATCTCATCACCCGTGCGGTCCAGAAAACCGGTATTGATGAAAATAACGCGGCTTTTGGCGGCGCGAATGCATTCTTTCAGATTAACCGTCGTGCGACGCTCTTCGTCCATAATGCCCATTTTCATGGTCAGTGCCGGTAGGTTAAGCGCTTTTTCAACCGCGCCGAACAGCGCATCAGCGAAAGCCACTTCTTCCGGCCCGTGCATTTTCGGCTTCACAATATAAACCGAACCGGCTTTGGAGTTTTTCAACGCCGCATCCGATTTCATCAAATCATGCTTGGCCAGCAAACCGGTCATCACCGCATCCATAATGCCTTCAGGAATTTCATCACCGCGATCATCCAAAACAGCCGGATTGGTCATTAAGTGACCGACATTGCGAATGAGCATGACAGATAGGCCGGGCAAAGTCAGCGTGTCGCCATTGCCGGTGACATAGTCACGATTGGCACTCAGCGAACGGGTCATTTGCTTGCCGCCTTTTTCCATTGTAACCGACAAGTCGCGGCGCATCAGACCCAGCAAATTGCGATAGGCTTCAACCTTGTCTTCGGCATCCACGGCAGCGACCGAATCTTCGCAATCCATAATGGTCGTCACAGCGCTTTCCAAAAACACATCAGCGACATGAGCCGGGTCATCTTTGCCGATATTATGCGCAGCGTTAATCCAAATCTCGGCATGCAAATCATTGTTTTTCAGCAAAACCGCTTCCGGCGCATCAGCCGCACCGCGATAACCGGCAAATTTTTCGCCCGCCTGCAAATGCGCCTCGCCGCCATCATGAGCCGCCACCAGCGCGCCATCTACTACTTTATACTGACGCACATCGGCGTGGCTCACGCCGTTAAGCGGGGCAATTTCGTCCAACAAAGCTTTAGCGCGGCGAATAACTTCGGCCCCGCGCACCGGATTATAAGCACCGGCCGGTGATAACTCGCCCGACTGGTCAATCGCATCCGTGCCGTAAAACGCATCATAAAGTGAGCCCCAACGCGCATTGGCCGCATTGACGGCGAAGCGGGCATTTTTGACCGGCACAACCAATTGCGGACCGGCGATTTTGGCAATCTCATCATCCACATTGGCGGTATCAATTGAAAACGCATCGCCTTCAGGCACCAGATAACCGATATCGCTCAAAAACGCTTTATAAGCGGCGGCATCATGCGGTTGGCCTTTGCGCTCGCGGTGCCAGGCATCGATTTGCGCTTGTAAGTCTTCGCGCTTGGCAAGCAGGGCTTTATTGGTGTCGCGATGAGCGTTCAGCACGTCAGCGCAAGCGGCCCAGAATTGTTCGGCGGTTACGTCCGTGCCTTGCACGGCTTCATTGGCAACAAAATCAGCCAGTTCTTTATCAACTTTCAAACCGGACAGTTCAACGCGTTCACTCATTTTGCACTCCATTATGACGATCCCAAGAATTGGGTAGTAATCTTGACCGCAAACTAGTAGTTTTTGCCGCAAGCCTCAATGGCTGAGCCGAATTATTAACAAATAGAATTACCAGCGAGTTGAACACATTATGGCCGGATCAAAACAAAACAGTCGCGCATTGAAATTTTATTCTGATGTGCTGGGTCTGGAGCATTTACATTACGGCATTTGGGAAGCCGATGATGAATTGACACTGGCCAATTTGAAGCTCGCACAAGACCGCTATCAACAATCAATTATTGATTTATTGCCGCCACCCCCTGCCCGCGTGCTGGATGTCGGTTGCGGCACAGGCGAATTATCGAAAGCGTTAAAAGCCAAAGGCTATGATGTTGAGGGCTTGTCGCCCGATATTAACCATGTCGACAGCTATGCTGAGAAAGTCGGTCAGCCGTTTTACCAAACCGTGTTTGAAGATTTCGCGCCGGAAAAAACCTATGATGTGGTGATTATGAGTGAGAGCTGCCAATATATCGCGCTCGACAAATTATTTCCGGTGCTCGAGCAATGCCTGACCGCCAGCGGCGTTTGGATTGTTGTCGATTATTTCGTGCTCGACGGCGTGCATGGCACAATGGCGAAAAGCGGGCATACCTATACCGAGTTTCAGCGTGCCGTCACAAACAGCAATATGACAATGGATTTTGACCGCGACATTACCGAGGCGACCTTGAAAACATTGGATTTCGGTCGCTCATTGGTCGAGCGCGGCGAGTTGGCGCTTACCATGTTGAAACAGCGCATCGACCAGCGCAGCTGGGCCTTGTCGAAAGTGGTCGGTCTGATTATGTGGCTGGCCCGCAAGGAAGTGAAAAAGCTCGATGAAAACCGTATCCTCATCGACAGCG
>CBFHPF010000002.1:0-39725 GCA_965657665.1 Alphaproteobacteria bacterium
TCAGTGGTGTTCTCGACCCGACGGTCAGCCAATTGTGAGATATGTACGAGACCGTCGCGCTTACCGAAGAAATTGACGAAGGCGCCAAAATCCATGGTTTTCACAACCGTACCTTCATAAATCACGCCGACTTCCGGCTCAGCCACAATCGAATGAATTTGGTCGAGCGCTGATTTAATCGCCGCCGCATCAGATGATGCCACTTTAATCAAACCATCATCGCCAATATCGATTTTCGCGCCTGAGGTTTCGACAATCTCGCGGACAACTTTGCCGCCCGTGCCGATAACGTCACGGATTTTATCTTGCGGCACCTGAATGGTCTCGATTTTGGGTGCATATTCACCCATTTCATCGCGTGCTTCAGTCAGCGCTTTGGCCATTTCACCGAGAATATGCGTACGACCGCCTTTCGCTTGGTCCAGCGCCACTTGCATAATCTCTTCGGTAATGCCGGTGATTTTAATGTCCATTTGCAGCGAGGTGATACCGTCTTCAGTACCTGCCACTTTAAAGTCCATATCACCCAAATGGTCTTCATCGCCCAAAATATCGGACAGAACAGCGAAACGATCGCCTTCTTTAATCAGACCCATAGCAATACCGGCCACCGGCTTTTTCAGCGGCACACCGGCATCCATCATCGCCAGAGACGAACCGCAAACTGTTGCCATAGAAGATGAGCCGTTACTTTCGGTTACTTCAGACACCAGACGCAGTGTGTAAGGAAACTCGTCTTTGCTTGGCAGCATGGCTTTCAAGGCGCGCCATGCCAGCTTGCCGTGACCAATCTCGCGGCGACCGGTAAAGCCGACACGACCCGTTTCACCAACTGAATAAGGTGGGAAGTTATAATGCAGCATAAAGTTTTCGCGATATGTGCCTTCCAGCGCATCGACAAATTGCTCATCATCGCCTGTGCCCAAAGTCGCAACCACCAGGGCTTGTGTTTCACCACGGGTAAACAAAGCAGAGCCATGCGTACGCGGCAAAATACCGGCTTCTGATACAATCGCGCGCACATCAGCCAAACCGCGGCCATCAATACGCTTTTGCGTATCCAAAATGCCACCACGCACAATATCGCTTTCCACGCTCTTGAAAGCGCCGGAAATCGCATTGCGCTCATCCGGTGAGGCATCATCAGCCACCAGTTCAGCGTTAACTGTGTCACGCACAGCCGCAATCGCTTCTTGACGCTCTTGCTTGTCAGCCAGCTGATAAGCCGCCGTCAAACCGTCTTGCGCCAAACCGGCAACCGAATTTTTCAATTCGCTATCATCGGCGATATTAATTTCGCGCGGTGCTTTGGCACATTTTTCAGCCATCCGCACACAAGCTTCAATAATCGGCTGGAACTCACGGTGACCGAACATAACGGCACCCAGCATCACATCTTCCGACAATTCATTGGCTTCAGACTCAACCATCAAAACCGCATCATCCGTACCGGCAACAACCAAATCAAGAGACGTCTCTTCCATTTGGTCAATTGTCGGATTGAGCACATAGGCGCCCTCAATAAAGCCGACGCGTGCCGCGCCAATCGGGCCTTGGAACGGCAGACCTGAAATGGTCAGCGCAGCAGATACCGCCACCATCGCGACAATATCGGCATCATTTTCAAGGTCATGGCTCATGACGGTTGCGATGACTTGGGTTTCGTTTTTAAAGCCTTTAACAAAAAGCGGGCGAATAGGCCGGTCAATCAGGCGAGAGACCAAAGTCTCTTTTTCGCTTGGACGCCCTTCGCGCTTAAAATAGCCGCCCGGCACTTTACCGGCAGCATAGGCTTTTTCTTGGTAATTCACGGTCAGCGGGAAAAAATCCAAACCCGGTTTCGGGCTGCGGTCACCAACAACAGTGGCCAACACGCTGGTTTCGCCATAAGTGGCGAGGACCGCGCCGTCAGCTTGACGGGCAATGCGGCCTGTTTCGAGGGTCAGCGTACGGCCGCCCCATTCAATCTCTTCACGAGTAATATCAAACATTCGTCTTTCCTAATCCGACAGTCGGTTTTTCGTTACTTACCACCGCACTGCCAAAACCGTTTTCCCCTGAAAACGGCATATAAGAGAACCTGTAAACTTACCGGACCGGTTCTCGCCTTCCACTCCTTGCGGCCTCATACCGCAACAAGGTCTGTCTGGTCCAATGACAGAAAAGGCCGGCCCCCGAAAGAGCCGGCCGATTTTTTAACGACGCAGACCAAGACGCTGAATGAGGCTTTGATAGCGCTCATTGTTGCGCGCTTTGACATAGTCAAGCAGGCGACGGCGTTGACTGACCATTTTCAAAAGGCCGCGCCGCGAATGATTATCCTTGGCATGGGTTTTGAAATGTTCGGTCAGATTGGTAATGCGTTCCGACAAAATAGCAACTTGTACTTCCGGCGAACCAGTGTCGCCTTCAGCAGTTGCATATTCTTTAATCAGCGCATCTTTGCGCTCTTGTGTAATCGACATCACGGTCTCCTTGCCCTTGGGGCACTAGAGGTTGAACACCCGCATCGGCTTTAGCGTTACGCCGTCAAAATGTGCAAGCGCCACTGCTTGTCCCTGACAGGTTAAAAACACTGTGCCGGAAGCGGCAGCCACCGCGACATTTTCAGCCGAAGGCGGTGATATGGCTTGCCCCTGCTTTATGCGGGAAGCATCGTTATCGCTAATGGCCAAAGCCGGGATGTCGTCCAGCGCGGTCTCAAGCGGCAACAGGCATGCGTCCAGAGCTGCCAAATCGGGCGCACTATGGCCCAAACCAGACAATTTATCCAGTCCTAAAGCGCATGTTTCATCAAATGGGCCGACCCGCGTGCGGCGCAAGGCCGTAACATGCGCATGCGCTCCTAAATGTTCGGCCAAATCACGCGCCAAAGCGCGAATATACGTGCCCTTACCGCAATCTACCGCCAATTCAACATGCGTTTCATCAATTCGCCGAAGCGCGTAAATCGCATCAATTTCCACCGGTCGCGCCGCCAGCTCCACCGCCTCACCGGCACGCGCCAAATCATAGGCCCGCGCGCCGTCTTTCTTTATCGCTGAAAATTGCGGCGGCACTTGCATAATCGTACCGGTAAAATGCGCCAACGCCGCTTCAATGGCACGGGTTTCGGGCCGCACATCGCTTTGGGCGATGATATCACCCTCCACATCATCCGTACTGGTTGCCGCGCCGAAAGCCATGGTGAAGCGGTAGCTTTTTTTGGCGCCTTGCATAAAAGAAACGGTTTTGGTCGCCTCGCCCAGCGCAATCGGCAAAATGCCATCTGCCAGCGGGTCGAGCGTGCCGGCATGACCGGCTTTTTGGGCATCAAATAAGCGGCGGATTTTCCCGACCGCCGTGGTTGAGCCCAACCCATAGGGTTTATCGAGATTGACCCAACCGGATATCGCCCGACCTTTTTTGCGCCGTCCCATAAATCACCCGATATCCATGCAGGTGACAGGCCGATTAAGAGGCTTCATCAACATCAGTTTCAGCATCTACAATATCGGCTCGCACAGTGTCGCTGGCCAGTAATTTATCCATCGCGGCGGCTTCATCAAAACTGTCATCTGCCGCAAACCGGATATCTGGCGTATATTTCAAATGCAAATCACTGAGCGCCAATTTTTTCAGCCGCGCCACATCTTCATTGAGCAAATGGACGATTTTGGCCAAATGCTGGCCGCCCAAAGGCATGATATAGGCGGTGGCGTGTTTTAAATCCGGGCTGATACGCACTTCAGTTACGGTGATGGTAGCTTTTCTCAGCACTTTCGGCTCAAAATCTGCCAGCCGCAATATCTCGCTCAAACGCTCGCGCAGCATTTCGCCGACCCGCAATTGACGCTGTGATGGCGGTTTTCCGGCAATATTGCTTTTATCGGCCATAGCGTAATGCCCTCGTTATTCTCTTATGTTTTTGGGTCGAAGGTCGCCCGCCTTAATCGTCTAGCGAGCGCGCGACTTCCTCGACTTCATAACATTCAATAACGTCACCGGCTTTCAAATCATTATAGCCTTCAAACGCCATACCGCATTCTTGACCCGACTGCACTTCTTTGACTTCGTCTTTAAAGCGGCGCAGAGACGACAAATCGCCTTCATGAATAACGATATCGTCACGGATGAGACGCACTTTCGCGCCACGGCGCACCATGCCCTCACTGACCAAGCAACCGGCAGCGCGGTCATTTTTGCCGACTTTAAAGGTTTCCAGCACTTCTGCTTTACCCAAAGCCGTTTCGCGCAAATCAGGCGACAACAGACCGGCCATGGCTGCTTTCAAATCATCAACGAGGTCATAAATGACATTGTAATAACGAATTTCAATGCCTTCAGCTTCAGCCGCTTGACGGGCTTGCGCATTGGCGCGTGTGTTAAAGCCGAAAATCACAGCATTGGAAGCCGCGCCCAAAGTGACATCGCTTTCAGTAATGCCACCGACACCGGTGTGTACAACCCGCGCCGACACTTCATCCGTGCCCAATTTTTCAGCCGCTTGCGCAATCGCCTCGACCGACCCTTGCACATCGCCTTTCACGACAATGGCAATCTCGGCCCGCTCAGCATTTTGCAATTGGCTCATCATCTGGTCGAGAGAAGCCGCTTTCGGGCCCGCCGCGCTGGACAATTCGCGCGCTTTGCGGGCGCGATATTCAGCCACTTCGCGGGCGCTGGCTTCGCTTTCAACAACGGTGAATACATCACCGGCCCCTGGCGCGCCACCGGCGCCCAAAACCTCAACCGGCGTTGACGGCGGAGCGGTTTTAACCTGTCGGCCTTTATCATCAATCAGCGCTCTTACACGGCCCGATTCTTGGCCAACCACAAAAATATCGCCAACGCTCAATGTGCCGCGCTGCACCAGAACCGTCGCCACCGCGCCACGCCCTTTATCCAGCTTGGCTTCAATCACAATGCCTTCGGCACTGCGTGTCTCATTGGCTTTCAGTTCCATCAGCTCGGCTTGCAAGGCCACCGCTTCCAGCAAATCATCCAAGCCGTCGCCGCTATGGGCTGACACTTCAATCATTTGCGTGTCGCCGCCCATATCTTCCGAGATAATCTCATGCTGCAACAGGTCGTTTTTCACCCGTGTTGCATCGGCCTCGGGCTTATCCATTTTATTAATCGCGACAATCATCGGCGCTTCCGCCGCTTTAGCGTGATTAATGGCCTCAATGGTTTGCGGCATCACGCCGTCATCACCGGCCACAACCAAAATGACAATATCGGTTACTTTCGCACCCCGCGCCCGCATGGCGGTAAACGCCGCATGGCCCGGTGTATCAATGAAAGTCAGCGTATCGCCGCTTGAGGTCTGTGTCTGATAGGCGCCAATATGCTGGGTGATGCCACCGGCCTCACCATCCGCCACTTTGGCTTTGCGCAGCGCATCCAACAAAGAGGTTTTACCGTGGTCAACATGGCCCATAACGGTAATAACCGGCGGGCGCGGTGACTTGTCGGCATCGTCATCATCAGCCGTCACAATCGCATCTTCCACATCGCTGTCAGATACGCGCTTCACCATATGGCCCAAATCTTCAGCGACAATCTGCGCCGTATCGGCATCAATCACATCGTTAATCTTGGCCATCACGCCTTGCTGCATCAGCACTTTAATCACATCAACAGCGCGTTCAGCCATGCGATTGGCCAATTCTTGAATGGTAATCGTATCGGGCAATTGCACGGTACGAGCCACTTTCTCACTGCTTTCCGGCCCGCGTTCTTTGCGCTTTTCACGCTCGCGGCGGCGACGCATAGACGCCAAAGAGCGAACCCGCTCCTCATCATTCAACGCATCATTAATCGTCAACTTACCGGCCCGACGACGACGCTCACCGGCTTTTTTATCAGCTGCTGGCGCGCGGCGGCGTTCTTCGGTGCGCTTTTTTTCCTCTTCGACACGCCGTGCCGCGGCCGCTTTCGTAGCCGCATCGGGGTCAGCCGGCGGCACATCAGCCAACGGTTCAGCTTTTTCAGCGCTGGCGCGGTTTTTCGCCCGTTCTTCGGCGAGACGCGCTTCTTCCGCTTCACGGGCGGCGCGCTCTTCAGCCCGACGGGCTTCTTCTTCGGCCCGTCTTTTGGCATCAATCTCGGCTTGTTTGGCCTCTTCTACGGCACGCAATTTGGCCTCAGCCACAGCGGCGAGGCGTTTTTCATGCTCGCTTTTTGACAAGCCTTCGGGAACACTTGTTGTCGGTGCCGCGCTGTCGGCTGACGGCGCGGCCGCATCAGGCGCTTCATCTTGGCCGGGCTTATAAACCCGCTTACGGCGTTTTTCGACAACGACTGATTTAGAGCGCCCATGCGAGAAGCTTTGGCGCACTTGGCCGCTCTCCACTGTCCGCTTCAAAGACAGTGTTTTGCCGCGCTTATTGTCGCCATCTTGCGGGGCATCATCGCCCGAATTCGCATCGCTCATCGCTCATTACTCCTGTCTGCGGTTTGCTCAGTTTTTATGACATCCCCGTCATAAGTGCTGAGCCGCAGCGCTTGCTCTTTAATCCGTGCCGCCCAAACGGCATCAGTAAGCCCTGCATGTATCACATTTGCACGGCCTAACGCCATGCCCAATTCATCACGCCCGAAAACCGAGCATATTTGCACCTGCAAAGCATGTGCTTTTGCCGCCATCGCTTTGCGCCCGTTTGCCGCCCCATCATGCGCCGCCAATAATAAACGCAGCTCGCCTCGGCTCAGAGCCGCATCGACTTTGCTGAAGCCCAAAACCAAAGCACCAGCTTTGCGCGCCAAACCCAAAAGCGCCAGAGCCTGCCGCCGCATCAAACTGGCGACCAAAGCGGCCAGAGCGGCACCGTCTTGGCCTGCTTCTTCAGCCAAACGGGTGACTAAAATGCGCTGCGCCAAGACATAAAAAGGCTGCCCGCCATCGGGCAATTTACCGGCCAAATCCGGTGTTAACGCACCATCCGGCGCGGCAACGAAACGCAACATCTGCGTTTCCTCGCCGCTTTCACCGGTAATATGGCACTGGCGCAACATGGCGCAGACCGCATAGCTTAGGCGTCCGGCGTTGCAGCGTCATCCGCTGCATCTGCCGAACCGGTTTTAAAAACAGCTTCATCAGCAGAAACCGTCGTGCCCATAGCTTCGGCCACTTCTGCCGCTGCTTGTGCTTCGGCTTCTGCCAGTTCCGCCTGCTGACGCGCCGCTTCATCGGCCCGTTGCTGGTCAAGCTCTTCTTGCGTAATCCAACCGGCGGCAACCCGCGCCACCATAATCAGATTTTCAGCCTCATCAGCCGACACATCAAAACCGTCCAAAATGCCTTCTTGGCGCACACGACGACGGTCAACTGTTTCAAACCAACCGGTCAAATCATCCGTGACACAACCGGCGAAATCTTCCAGCGACTTAATGTCATTTTCACCAAAGCGCACCAACATGGCCGGTGTGATGCCCTCCATGGCAGCCAAATCATCGGCCACGCCCATTTCTTTACGCTGGGCGTCCAGCTTCTCATTTTCACGGTCCAAATGATCGCGCGCGCGGTTTTGAATCTCTTCCGCCGTATCCTCGTCAAAGCCTTCAATATAAGTGATTTCTTCAGCCGGCACATAAGCCACTTCTTCAACTGTGGCAAAGCCTTCTGAGGCCAGCAATTGGGCAATCATCTCATCGACGTCCAACGCTTCCATAAACAAAGCCGTGCGCTCGGCAAACTCGGCCTGACGACGCTCGCTTTCTTGCGCTTCGGTCAAAATATCAATATCCCAACCGGTCAATTGTGAGGCGAGGCGGACATTTTGCCCGCGCCGCCCAATGGCCAAGCTCAATTGCTCATCCGGCACGACAACTTCAATGCGCTGCACATCTTCATCCAGCACCACTTTGCTGACTTCAGCCGGTGCCAATGCATTGACGATAAAAGCAGCCGGGTCCGGCGACCACGGAATAATATCTACTTTTTCGCCCTGCAATTCATTGACCACAGCCTGCACACGGCTACCGCGCATACCGACACAAGCGCCAACCGGATCAATGCCCGGATCGTTTGAGATAACGCCGATTTTGGCACGGCTGCCCGGGTCACGCGCAACAGCGCGCACTTCAATCACGCCATCATAAATTTCCGGCACTTCCTGCATAAACAGTTTCGACATAAAAGTCGGGTCGGTCCGCGATAAAATCACCTGCGGGCCGCGTTGCTCGCGGCGCACATTTTGAATATAGGCGCGAATACGGTCGCCTGGGCGAAACACTTCACGCGGGATAAGATTATCGCGCCGCACAACCGCTTCGCTGCGGCCTAAATCCAGCACCACATTGCCATATTCAACCCGCTTGACCAGACCGTTCACAATCTCGCCAACGCGGTCTTTAAATTCTTCATATTGCTGCTCGCGCTCGGCCTCGCGCACACGCTGCACAATCACCTGCTTGGCGGCTTGTGTGGCGATGCGGCCAAACTCAACCGGCGGCAATTCGTCGATAACCTCATCACCGATTTTAGCATCGGGATTATCGCGCTGAGCAATCGGCAAAGAAATCTCAGTGTCATCATTTTCCACCAATTCAACCACTTGCACGACACGCAGCAATTTGGTTTCACCGGTTTGCGGGTCAATATCGACACGAATATCATTTTCTTGCCCATAGCGCGCTTTCGCCGCTTTCTGGATGGCATCAGCCATTGCGCCCAGCACAATGTCCATTTCAATGCCTTTTTCCCGCGCCACCGCATCCGCGATTTGCAGCAATTCCAGCTTATTTGCACTAATCCCTGTCGCCATGTCTTTCTCCTTAACGACTTGTTCAATCCGACACGTTATCGGACCAATATTTATTTACGGCGCGGCCACATCCGGGCCACATCCCAGCCAAATCACATTATTGTGATTTTTTGGCCGCCTTTTTTTCCTTCAAACTGGCTGTTAAAGCCGCTTCATCCGGCACTAAACGCGCCTCAGCAATGTTCTCAATCGCCAATCCCAAAACCTGCGGCTCATCAAAACCGTCCAGCTTCACTTCCAATAAGGCCTCGCCATCGGCAAAGCCTTGCACCACACCGCGAAACCGCCTTTGCCCGTCAACCGCATCGCGCAAGCCCAATTTGGCTTCTTCACCGGCCCAACGCTCAAAATCAATCGGGCGGGTCAAAGGCCGCGCAATGCCGGGTGACGAAACTTCCAGCGCATAAGCACCGGCAATCGGGTTTTCAACATCCAGCGCATCAGACAGCGCATGGCTAATTTCTTCGCATTGCTCAATCGTCAAACCGGCCTCGTCATTTTCAGCCATGACTTGCAAAATCATTTTGCCGTCATCGCCGGTCATGCGGATGCGCAATAATGCATAGCCCAAAGCTTCAATCAGCGGCCCGACAATCGGCAAAAGCGGACGGGCCGGACCGGGCGCCAGCAAATGAGCGCACGTCGACAGCGTCGCATCTTCATGCGCGGCACCATCTTGACGGGCGTCAAATTCACTTGCCGTTTCATCCATCATATCGTCTCTCACTTTTTGTCTCTCACTTTGGCTCGCTCATATTTGTGTCGCACGCGACGCTGTATGATGCGGGCAAAGAAAAAAGCGGGGGGCGTTTCCGCCGTCCCACTTTTCAAAAAAGCAGTTGTGTTAAGCGCGACTATAGCCATTTTGGTCCGATATGCAAGCCATTAGCCAGGCTCCCATAAACAGGCCCATAAACAGCACCGCAAACAGTGCCATAAATGGCGTGCCAATCATGGCTACAATTTGCCCGGTGTTTTCTCCACGCGGCGAGTGAAACGCAAATAGCCCGGCCGACGACCGGCCTTTATCGCTTTCGCCTCATAACGGGTGCCCGGCCAGTCAGACGGCGCTTGATGCCAATCATCAGCCGTTTGCGCCAGCCATTCAAAGCCACCATGGGCACGGATATGCGCCAAACTCCAATCGAGATAATCGGCGATATCGCTGGCCAGCAAAAAGCTGGCACCGGGCTTTAACGCGTTAAATAATTTATCCAAATTGGCCGCGCTGATGAAGCGGCGCTTGTGATGGCGTTTTTTCGGCCATGGGTCAGGATATAAAAGATAGGCATGGTCAAGACTGGCATCGGGCAAAGCGGCCAGCACATCGCGCGCATCATCATCATGCACAGCGATATTGTCGAGGCGGTCTTGGTCAATTTCGATGAGTAATTTAGCGACCCCGTTTAAAAACGGTTCACAGCCGATAAAGCCAATATCAGGCGCCGCCTTAGCCCGTGCCGCCAAATGTTCGCCGCCGCCAAAACCAATTTCCAACGCATAAGCGCTAAACGGTTTTTGAAACCAGTCTTGCGGCGTATTTTCGGGCGCGACAGATAAATCGGGGCGGCATTGCGGCAAAAGCTCTTCAACCAGTTTTTGCTGGCGCGGATGTAGCTTATGGCCTTGTCGGCGGCCATAAATTATCCGCCGGTTTTCAACCCCCGCCTGAGCGGTTTCCCGCTGCTCGCTCATTACTTATAAAGCTGCCTTAATGGCATCAGCCAAATCCGTGCGCTCCCAGCTAAAGCCGCCATCGGCTTCCGGTGCACGACCGAAATGGCCATAAGCAGCCGTGCGCGCATAAATCGGCTTATTGAGGCTCAAATGCTCACGAATGCCGCGCGGGCTCAAATCCATTACTTTACTCAATGCTTTTTCCAGCGCCGCTTCATCTGCATTGCCGGTGCCATGCGTATCGACATAAACCGATAGCGGCTGTGACACGCCAATGGCATAAGATAGCTGAATGGTGCACCGCTCAGCCAAACCGGCAGCAACCACGTTTTTCGCCAAATAGCGCGACGCATAAGCCGCCGAACGGTCAACTTTGGTCGGGTCTTTACCGGAAAACGCACCACCGCCATGCGGGGCAGCACCGCCATAAGTATCGACAATAATCTTACGACCGGTCAAACCGGCATCGCCGTCCGGCCCGCCAATAACAAACGTGCCTGTCGGATTGACATAAAACTTATCTTCCGGACACATCCAGCCTTCGGGCAAAACATTTTCAACAAATGGGCGCACCAATTCACGCACATCATCTTGGCTCAGCCCGTCTTCGTGCTGGGTCGACACAACCACGGAAGTAGCACGCACCGGCTTGCCGTTTTCATAGGCCAATGTGACTTGGCTTTTGCTATCGGGCGCAAAGCCTTTCACCGCGCCGCTTTTGCGCGCAGCAGCCATATCGGCCAAAATTTTATGCGAAAAAGCAATCGGCGCCGGCATCAGCTCATCTGTTTCGCGGCACGCATAACCAAACATAATGCCTTGGTCACCGGCCCCCTCATCCTTATTGCCGCCATCGCTATCTACGCCCTGGGCAATATGGGCTGATTGGGCATGCACGCGCACTTGCACTTCAGCATTTTGCCAGTGAAAGCCGTCTTGTTCATAGCCAATATCTTTAACCGCTTCGCGGGCAATGGCTTCCATTTCTTCCGGCGTTACCAAACCTTCGGGGCGCACTTCACCGGCCAGCACAATCAAATTGGTTGTCGTCAGTGTTTCAACCGCGACACGCGCCTGCGGCTCACGCGATAAAAATGCGTCCAAAACGCTGTCAGAAATGCGATCGCATACTTTATCCGGGTGGCCTTCTGAAACAGATTCAGAGGTGAACTCATAATTTTGCCGCGCCATAATAACCTCGCTTGGTAACAATTGTGCCCCTAAATGACAGGATGATGCCAAACGGTCAAGCCTCAATCAATTTGCGTCAACCGAGTTGGCGCGGGTGCCTAGCGCAGCTTACGGCGACTGACCCGAGCAATATCATTGACCATTACCAGCAAGTGGCGCCTGGTCGCTTCATCTTCAATGTTTAAAAACGCTTTGTTCAATTCCACACCGTGCGGGCTGGAGACAAAATCAAGATAAGGGTCGAGGGGCTGTGCTTCCTCGCCCATGCCATCTGGCGGTGGCGTATCGCGCTCAATATCCAGCCCATCAAAAAAATACTGCACCGGCACGCCCAAAGCGGCAGCCAATTGCAGCAGGCGACTGGCCGATACCCGATTGACGCCTTTTTCATATTTTTGAATTTGCTGAAAAGTCACGCCCAAGCGATTGCTCAAATCTTCTTGGCTCATTTTTAAATTCAACCGGCGCAATCGCACCCGCGCGCCGATAAATGCATCGACGGTATAATGTTTCTTTCGCGGCATGAGAGACCCTCTTATTGTTTTTATTGTGCCGCCGAGTATGCGTCAGCCAAACAAAGCGGGCAAGCGATTGACAAATACTGAGGTGGATAATTTACCGGAGCCGAGAGGGAAAATTTATGAAACCGACAATAAATTAATCGTTAATTTTCGACAATCTGGTTTTCAACCCGCGACCCAATGCTGCTTTCGCAGCCAAAAGCGCCCAGACCCAAAGTCCAAACCAAAGAAGAAAAAACAGCACATCGCCAAATTTATGATACAGCGTCGGCGGCAAAGCTGGCGGCATGGGTAGAGAAAAGCTACCCGCCACACCCAAAGGCAGGCTGTCCAAATGCCGCCCATAGCTGTCAAAAGCGGCTGATATGCCGGTATTGGCGGCGCGCAAAAGCGGCAAACCTTGTTCAATGCCGCGCAAGCGACTTTGCGCCAAATGTTGGCGCGGCCCGTGCCATTGGCCGAACCAACCATCATTGGTGATATTAATCAGCGCCGCCGGACGGGTGGTGCCGGCTGACAACGGCGGAAAAATCGCCTCATAACAAATCAAAGGCGCAAGCAATGGCAAGCGCGCCGCCGTCAAACGCGCATGCGGCGGACCATAGCTATAGCCGCCACGCAGCCGCGCCAATTGCTCGAGACCAAGCGATTCCAGAAAATCTTGCAGCGGCAAATATTCGCCAAACGGCACTAAATGATGCTTGTCGCTGCGGGCCAATAAATGCCCATCGCCCGCCCACAACATAGCGCTGTTATAATAATCCGTACCATTAGCCGTCACGGCACGGCGCACCGCACCGGTTAAAATATACGGCACAGCAGCGCGGGTCGGGTGCGGCGGCAGCGCGGCGCGCAATCGCTCGCCAAAACCCGGCCCCTCATCAATGAGGGCAGGAATAGCGCTTTCCGGCCAAATGATTAAATCGACATGCGGCGCATAATCATAAGCCAGCTTGGTCATTTGCAGGGTTTTTTCGATATGTGCATCGCGCTTTTCGGGCAGCCATTTTTCACGCTGCACCAAATTGGGCTGGATAATGGCTACATGCACCGGCTTTTCTGCCGCTTGCGACACATCTATCGGCGCGCCACCATGCACGCGCAATGCGCCGAGCGCGACCGCCAATAAAATAGGCACCACCATAACGCCGATGACGCGCCTTAAACCTTGCCTGTTATCCGGCTCAGCCTGCAAAGCTGTCCCGACAGCCAGCGCTACTGAAACCAAAACCAACACGCTCACACCATGCATGCCGATAAAAGCAGTTAATTGCGCCGGATAAAGCCATGAAGCCCAAGCCATAGCCGGTAAATTCCATGGCAAGCCGGTCAAGATTGTGCTGCGCATATAGGCCGCCAGCGCCAAGAGAAGCGCCAACAAAACCAGCGCTGATACGCGCGGCTTGTCTGATTTTAAGTTATTAGGCGATAGACGCGCCAAAAAATACATTAACGCGCCCCAAGCAGCGAAAGCCGAACCGATAAACAGCGCCAAACCGGCGGGCAATAATGTTATCGCAAAAGGTAGCGCCCATAAAAACCGCTCGGCCTCAACCAGAAACGCTTCGCCCATCCACAAAAGACCGGTGAAAAACTGTCCCATGCCGAAACACCAGCCAAGCCAAAACAAATTCTTTAAAAAAAGCCTTAGCGGTAAAGATTGTCCGCCGCTCTTAAAATCCGGTTGAACAGCCATCCGATAGGCGAGCCAAACCACCAGCCCATAGGCGAGATAAAAAATCGGCATGATAAAAAACGGCGCAAACGCTAAAGGCACTAATGCGCCGGCCAACAGCGCGCTACGCCGCGGTCGCGTGTGCGCCCATGCGAGACTGTTATCCCATGCGCGGATAATCAGCCGCGTCATTTTAGTCGGCATGGTTCTTTTTCGCTGCAGGCGCCTGATGGCTATCGCGATGCGTATCAAGACGCGTATCAAGACGAATATCGAGAGACTTGATGCGGCGCGGGTCGCTGTCGCGAATAACAAAAGCCAATTGACGGCCATCGGATAATTTATGCGCAATCATTTCGCCGCGTTCGGGCACGCGTCCGGCTTTGACAAAAACCAGACCGCCGACCGTATCAATATCATCATAGCCGTCAAAATCAGCCAGCGAGATATCCAAACCGCTTTCCAATTCAGTGAGCGGCAAGCGGGCGCGGGCGCGCCATTGGCCGTCATCACTCAATGCGCGCAGCATAACCTCTTCTTCATCGTGCTCGTCTTCAATTTCACCAACGATTTCCTCAATCAAATCTTCAATCGTTACCAGCCCGTCCGTGCCACCATATTCATCGATTACCAAAGCCATATGACTTCGGGTGGCTTGCATTTTAACCAGCAATTGCATGGCGGGCATGGAGGGCGGCACAAACAAGACGGGGCGCAATAGCGCGTCCATATCTAACGCTTCGATATTTTTGTCGGCCGCAATGGCGCTCAGCACATCCTTCACATGCACCATGCCCAGCGGTTGATCGAGTGTGTCGCGAAATAATGGCATACGCGAATGGCCGCAATCGGCAAACTTGGCTAACACATCCGCCGCCGGTAACTCGACCTCAAGTGCATCAATTTCAGCGCGCGGCACCATCACATCATCAATCCGAACATCACGAAAACCCAGCAGGTTTTTCAGCATGTGGCGTTCTTCGTCGGAAAAATCATCTTGTGGACGGCTGTCTTCTTCCAGCACATCTTCAATGCTTTCGCGCAAAGACGTATCGCCGCCGCCGAACAAGCGACGCCAAAACGGGGTGTGCGATGCAGCACTCATGACAAAGCCTCATTTTCTTGTGTTTGATACGGGTCGTCAAATCCGGCAGCCCGCATGAGCTTGGTTTCCAGCCCTTCCATCCCCACCGCTTCGCTGTCGTCTTGATGGTCATGGCCCAATAAATGCAACAAACCATGGGTCAGCAAATGCGCCGCATGCGCCGTCAATGCCTTGCCTTGCGTCTCAGCTTCAGCCGCCAGCCGGTCATAAGACATAATAATATCGCCCAATAGCGGCACGATTTCATCTTGCGCTGCATAATTCGCCGTTAATTTTTTCAAAGCAGCACCATCAGCCGGTACGGCAAAATCTTGCGCCGCAAAACTCAAAACATTGGTCGGGCCTTGTTTGTCGCGATAACTCATATTTAGCGCGCTCAGAAGGGCATCATCGCCCAGCACCAATGAAGCTTCAGCAGCGGGTAGCGCCAAATCGGCCCAAACAAAAACGGCATGGGCAGCCAAACCATCTACCAGCGCATCCCAGCGTGCATCTCGGCAGTCAATATCCAGCAGCAAAGCCGGACTGTCAGGCTCCGGTTCGGCAGGTCGTTGAAGATTATTCATCATCCGAGGTCTCTTTATTATTGCTGTTATCACCACTATCGCCGCTATTCGCAGGCTTGGTTTTTTTATCGCGCCTTTGTTGCGGCGGCAATTTTCCGTCACGCTTATTATAGGCTTTGACAATGCGCGTGACCAAATCATGGCGCACCACATCTTCTTCCGTGAAGTGAATAATTTCCACGCCCTTGATTTTGGGCAAAATTTCCAGCGCGTCTTTCAAGCCGGATTTAGCCCCAAACGGCAAGTCAATCTGGCTCGGATCGCCGGTAATGACCATGCGTGAATTTTCCCCCATGCGGGTCAAAAACATTTTCATCTGCATCGGCGTAGCGTTTTGGCTCTCATCCAAAATGACAAAACTATTCGACAAAGTACGCCCACGCATAAAGGCCAATGGTGCAATTTCAATTTCACCACTTTCCAAAGAGCGCGCCACTTGCGGGCCGGGCAACATGTCATACAGCGCATCATAAAGCGGGCGCAGATAGGGGTCGACCTTGTCGCGCATATCGCCGGGCAAAAAGCCCAAGCTTTCACCCGCTTCAACAGCAGGACGCGATAAAATAATTCTGTCTACCTTGCCTTCAACCAGCATGGCCGCCGCCGCAGCCACCGCCAAATATGTTTTGCCGGTACCGGCCGGGCCGGTGCCAACCACCAATTCATGATTGAGCAGAGCTTTTATATAAGCCGCTTGGGTCGCCGAACGCGCCAGCACTTCGCGACGCTGAGTGCGCAAAGCCGGTTGAGCAGGCAAGCCGCGACGCGGTTTCTGCGCGCCACCATTTCCCTTACCATTAGCTTTACCATTAGCATTACCATTTCCATTATCAGTGCCGGGCATTTCGCCATTTTCAGCACCTGCATCAGCCGCACTAAGACCGGGCAGGCCGAGGCTTAAGCGCAAAGCGCCATCGACATCGCCGCCGGTAACTTCGGCCCCGCGTTGCAAATGCTCGTAAAGGCTGATGAGCACCTGTTCGGCGCGGGCGCAGCCATCATCTGTGCCGGAAACAAAAACCTGGTTGCCGCGATTGGCCAGCGATACATCAAGTGTCTGCTCAATGCGCGCAAGGTTTTTGCCGTGTTCGCCATATAGCTCGGGCAAGAGACGGTTATTATCAAATTCAATGACCAGCGGTTCGCCGATAGGGGTTTTAAAATCAGCCGGTAATTTACCGGTGGTTTTGTCAGAACGGCTCAACCGAACACCTCATTAAATAAGAAGCAGTTACAAAATAGGAAGCAGTCACACGCACGTCCAGCGGCAAGTCCAACGCCAAGTCCAACGGCAAGTCCGACAGTAAGTCCGACCGCATAAAATTCGCGGCAACATCAACCGACGAAGCAGAAAAACGGACAAGATTTAAGTCAGTGACCATGTAAAAAGAGTATCAAAAAAAAACCGCGCTTTGGCAAGCGGAAAGCAAGCGATTTACAGCCCTTCGGCCAAAATGCCGCTAAGGCTGTTATCATGCGCGGCGGTAATTTCGACCGGCAAAATGCGCCCGCGCATGGCGGCCAAAGCGGTTTGCGGGTCTTTATCTTCGGGCAAAGTGACATGCACCGGCTGCAAATACGGGCTGCGACCGCTTATCTGACCGGCCTGCTTGGATAATTTATCAAATAAAACCGGCAGAATGCGGCCTTTTTGCTGCTGGTTGAACTGGCGCTGCTGGCTGTTCAGTAAATCTTGCAACTGACTGAGCCGCGCCGCTTTCACCGCCTCATCGACCTGAGCCTCTTCTTCAGAGGCCGGTGTGCCGGGCCGCGGGCTATATTTAAACGAAAACGCTTGCGCGTAAGTCACTTCTTCCACCAAAGCCATTGTCGCGGCGAAATCTTCATCCGTCTCACCCGGAAAGCCGACAATAAAATCAGACGACAGCGCCAAATCGGGGCGCGCGGCACGAAAACGACGGCACAAATCAATATATTCAGCCGCGCTATGCTTGCGGTTCATCGCCTTTAAAATCTTGTCCGAACCGGCTTGCACCGGTAAATGCAAATAAGGCATCAGCTTTTCATTATCGCCATGCGCGGCAATCAGTGCGGCATCCATATCGCGCGGATGGCTGGTGGTGAAGCGCAAGCGCGCCAAGCCATCAATCTCAGACAACGCCGCCAGCAAGCCGTCGAGCCTTAGGCCATCGGCCGACCAGGCATTAACGTTTTGTCCTAATAGCGTGATTTCGCACACGCCTTCACGCACCAAAGCGCGCGCTTCGGCGATAATATCTTCGCTCGCACGCGACACTTCTTCGCCGCGCGTATAAGGCACCACACAAAATGTGCAAAATTTATCGCAGCCTTCTTGCACTGTCACAAAAGCTGACGGACTGCGCGTCACCGGCTTGCGCGCAACAGCTTTCAGCGCATCAAACTTTTCAGCCGCCGGAAATTCCGTGCGCACCAAGCGGGCTTTTTCGCCCTTGGCACGCGCCGCGCCCACTTCATTAATCATATCGGGTAATTGCTGAAAGGTTTGCGGCCCGAACACCATATCAACCACCGGCGCACGGGAAATCATTTCCGCGCCTTCGGCTTGCGCTACACATCCGGCAACGCCGATAACCATATCGGGATTGTCATTTTTCAAAGGCCGCAAACGGCCCAGCTCGGAATAAACTTTTTCAGCCGCTTTTTCGCGAATATGGCAAGTGTTTAAAATCACCATATCAGCGCCTTCAGCGCTATCAACCGGACGATAGCCTGCCGCCGCCAGCGCTTCCGCCATGCGCTCGCTATCATAGACATTCATCTGGCAGCCATAGGTTTTGATGTAACAGCTTTTGCTGTTCGACCCATCACCGGCGCGCTTGATATCTTGCGTTATATTTTGGTTCATCTCGACCATCTCAAAACTTGGCTTAGACTTTTTAAGCCTCTCCCGCAAGTTCTGTCGCAAGTTCTGCAATAGGTACTGCTCGGCTCGCTTTGGCGTCACTTTGCATAAACGGCGCGGCTTCCAGAGCGCGCGGTCGCCCTTTGGTCATATCCTCAAGGCCTTGACTGACTTGTTGATACAGCACATGCGTCATTTGTTTGCGGTCGGTTTTCGCCTCAGCAGGCAACGGGTGATGCAGAGTAATTTCCATGGTGGATGGCGGTGCGGCCAGCATAAAAAACAAATGCTCAATCAAACCGATATCGCCCAGCCAAGCATAAGCCAAACGCTGGCGGCGGCCCATCGCCATATTATGAATACGCCGATAGGCAATCGTCATGGCTTGCACCGGAATATCTTTATCGCCCTCAATACCGGCCATTAAGGTCGATTTAAAGCGCAACACTTTCACACCGTCGCTATTGGTGGCTTCGGCAAAAATCACCATCGAGTCGCCTTGGCGCAAACGCCGCGCCATCACATTGGCGTCAGACTTATTGTGCCGCCCGCGCCGCCGATCGACAAAAACCGTGCGTTGCAACATCGCCATTTGACCGAAAAGCGGCCAGCCTTTGACTTCCGATTTGGCAATAAAAGATAGCGGCGTCAAAGAGCCGATAGCGATAATATCAAACCAAGATAAATGATTGGCGACAATCAGCGTGCCGCGCTGCGGCATCGGGCCGGTTAAATCGATAGAGACACCCATGACGCGCAACATAAAGCGGTGAAAAATAATCGGCACGACCGGCCAAATTTTCGGCACAAAAGCCGCCGGCACTTGCAGCGGCACAAACACGATTAAAGCCAGCAAAAACCCGCAAAGGCGATACGCAACCCGAAAAAACACCATCCGCCGTCTTGCCCCAATCGCTATCAGTCAGGTTTTTTCGTCGCGTCCAACGGCACGCCATAAAGCTCAAGCCGATGGTCAACCAAACGATAGCCTAATTTCTCGGCCACTTCGGCTTGCAGGCGTTCAATTTCTTCATTGGTAAATTCAACGACCTTGCCGGTTTGAATATCAATTAAATGGTCGTGATGGTCATCCGCTACCGGCTCATAACGGGCGCGGCCATCGCCAAAATCATGACGCGTCAAAATACCGGCCTCTTCAAACAAGCGCACGGTTCGATAAACCGTCGCAATGGAAATGCCGTCATCGCGCTCAGCCGCACGGCGATAAACCTCTTCAACATCGGGATGGTCATCCGCATCCGTCAACACAGAAGCGATGATACGCCGCTGGTCAGTCATGCGCATACCGGCCTGTGCGGCCAGCTCAGCAATGTCAGATGTGTCGCTCTTGCTCATCAGAAATCTCTAGCACACTCGCGGCGAAAATACAGCCTGCATTAAAATCGCATCAACGCGTGCATCCGCGCCGCCTGCCTGGGAATGCTGCGCGGTGCGGCGATAATAAGCGCGCCGCCGTCCGCTTTCTTCAAAGCCGCAGTTTTGATAAAGCGCCAAGGCCGGTTGATTATCCGCCGCCACTTCGAGAAATAATATACCGCCTACATATTGTTCCACCGCCGTGAGGAGGGCCTGCGCGACACCGCGTCTTTGCCACTCCGGATGCACGGCCAGGGTTAAAATTTCGGCTTCTGCCGCCGGCCCATCTTCCAAACCGTCCGCCAGTTTTTGCAGCACGATAAATCCGCAGCACGCATTCAACCGGCTTTCTTGATTTTCTTCAGCCGTATCAAAACCTGCCAGAATAATCACGCGAGATTGGTCTAGATAATCGCTAAAGGTTTTTTCATCCCATGGGCGGTCATGAGCTTGATTGAAAGCCGCCGCATGAATAGCCGCCAATCGGGCGGCCGTTTCAGGCGGGGCATTTCGGCTCACATTGATTATGTGCATCACGCGCCTTTTTGGCGGGCCGGAAACTTCGAGCGGTCGGGCAATGTCGCATCGGGGGCGCGCAGATAAAGCGGCTCGGCCTTATACGGATCGGCGTCTTCATCCGCCCAGTTTTCATCTTGCGCCGCATATGCCGCGGTGATGCGGCTATCGGGAAATGGAGCGGCAGTTAACAGCCGATAATCGCGCTTTTCGGTTTCATGCGCCGCCGCATCTACCAGCAATGCCGCCCCGCTGCCAATAAGCCCTATGGTGTTTTGCGTGTCGACCAACCGCCAACAAGCTGCCGCATCCAAGGCCTGTGGCGGGCCAAGCGGCGCACGCGCCGCGTCAAAAGCTTGCGCGTAAAATGTCTCGCGCTTGGCATCGACCGCCACCAAAACCGGCCCGTCATGCAGCCCGCTTTCCATATTTGTGGCCAGTGCCATCATATGCAATGTGCCATAGGTTTTCAGGGGCCGTTTCAGCGCCAAAGCCAGACCGCGCATCGCCGCCAAACCAACCCGCACACCGGTAAAAGTGCCGGGCCCGTTTGTCACGGCCAAGCGGTCAATATCTTGCGGCGTGACCCCCGCCTCATCCATCAACTCAGCCATCATCGGCAATAAAGCCTCGGCATGGCCTTGGCGCATTTCTTGAATATGCGCCGCCAAGAGGCCATTGCGATAAAGCGCGGCAGAACACGCGCCTTGCGTCGTATCGCACGCCAACACCAAAGGCGCGGCAGAGGCAGAGGTAGAGGCGGCGCGCGCCATCAGGCTGACCGGCTAGAGAATTTGGCAGGCATCGTCAAAGGCCAGACGCGGGCTGCGTTCAAACAATGCGTCCGGTTTGCCGGTGCCGATATTGCACAGCATATTGGCGACAAAACGCCCATCGGGGAAAAACTCTTTATTGACCCCCGCCGCGTCAAAACCTGACATTGGCCCAACATCTAGGCCTAGGCCTCGCGCTGCCAACATGAGATAAGCGGCTTGCAAAGAGCCATTGCGCATGGCTGTTTCGGCGGCAAATTCTGCCGAGCCGCTAAACCAGTTTTTGGCATCCGGATTATGCGGAAATAATTCCGGAATGCGGTCATAAAATTTTGTGTCATTGGCAATGATAACGCATACGGCCGCATTGGCGATTTTCGGCTGATTGGCCTCCATCGCTAGCGGGATAAGACGCGCTTTGGCTTCTTCCGAGCGCACAAAAACCAAACGCGCCGGAGAACAATTGGCGCTGGTCGGGCCCATTTTCATCAAATCGTAAAGCTGGGTGAGGCGCGCATCATCAATGCTATCCGAGACAAAATCATTATGCGAGCGGGCTTCAGTGAACAGCAAATCAAGCGCCGCTTTATCCAATACCGACATGGGTGTTCCTCTTCGAATTTTATCAGAATTATAAAGTGATTATAAAACCGCGCGCACTTCCGTGACGGCCGGTACATAATGCTTGAGCAGGTTCTCAACCCCCTGCTTCAGCGTTGCCGTTGCTGATGGGCAACCGGCACACGCCCCGCGCAAATGCAGCGAGACAATGCCATCTTCAAAGCCGTGAAAAACAATATCGCCGCCATCTTGTGCCACCGCAGGGCGCACCCGCGTATCGAGAATTTGCTTAATAATCGTCACGGTTTCGCTATCGGCTTCGGCGAATGCCTCGCCCTCGAAAGTGTCTGTTTCGGCCGATGGCATAATCGGCAAGTCAGCAACAAAATGCTCCATAATGGCTTGTAAAATGGCCGGTTTTAAATGCTGCCATTCGCCATCGCCTTTCGACACGGCGATAAAATCAGCGCCGAAAAACACCGAAACCACGCCGTCAATGGCAAATAAAGCCGCCGCCAAAGGCGCGGCTTGCGCCGCCTCAGCATTGGGGAAATCAGCCGGTGGTCTTGTGCCCATAACCTCACGGCCGGGCAGAAATTTTAACGTCGCCGGATTGGGCGTGTCTTCGGTTTGAATAAACATGTCAGCCTCTCTTTCGGATATCTTCTGAGATATTTGGTTTCCGACATTTACCAATTTATTTACGCAATTGATGCGCTTCAGCGTTACCACGCTTCGGCATGATTACGCTCTATATAGGTCTTCATGCCGCTTTATGCCAGTTACTCTTATGTAAGCCCGTCAATTTCATCATCTGACAAATCGCCCGGCACAATGGTCACCGGAATATGAAAGCCCGATTTACCCGACCCGATAGCCGACACGAGCGGGCCCGGGCCATTGCTGCCGACACCGGCCGCCAAAACCAAGGTTGAAATGGTTTTATCTTCATCAATCAAACGACCGATTTCTTCCGCCAAAGTGCCGTGGCGAATATGAGTTTTCGGCCTTTCGCCGCCCAGCATTTCAACCAAATCGGCGCATTCACCCAAAATCGTTTCCGCTTCAGCTTGCGCTTCTTCTTTCATCAAAGAGCCAACACCCAACCAATGATTTTGGCTTTCAGGCTCAATGACCAGCAATAAAGCTACCTTGCCACCCGTGCCATGGGCACGCCGCGCGGCGAAGCGAAGCGCGGCATGGCCTTCCGGCGAGCCGTCGACCACAATGAGGAATTTACGCTGTAAATGTCGGGTTATATCCATACGCGAAATGCTGCCAGTTTGCTTGGGCTACGACAAGTAGAAACTTATCCGCCCAAAAAGCCGACCAGCTTGCGCACATCGCGCATCACCGGCTCGGCAATCGTCGCGGCGCGCTCCGCCCCATCAGCCAAAATGGCGTCCAATTCGGCGGGGTCTGCCGTCAAACGCTGCATTTCGGCGCTAATCGGGCTGATTTTGGCTATTGCCAGTTCGGCCAGTTGCTCTTTCAAAGCAGAAAATTGCGACCCGCCAAATTGCCCGACCGCCGCGCCCAAAGATATATCGGCAAGGGCGGCATAAATGCCCAATAGATTGGCCGCTTCGGGGCGTTCTTCCAATCCGGCCTCGCTTTCGGGTAACGCATCGGGGTCGGTTTTTGCTTTGCGGATTTTTTTGGCAATAGTGTCGGCATCATCCAGCATGGTGATGCGCGATAAATCAGATGGGTCTGACTTGGACATTTTCTTCGACCCGTCTCGCAAGCTCATCACCCGTGTGGCCGGCCCTTGAATGAGCGGCTCAGGCAGTGGGAAAAAACCTTCCGCGTTGAAGTCATTATTAAACTTTTGCGCAATATCACGCGCCAATTCGAGATGCTGTTTTTGGTCTTCACCAACCGGCACATGGGTTGCTTTATAAAGCAGAATATCCGCCGCCATTAAATTCGGGTAAACATAAAGACCTACCGATGCTTTTTCGCGGTCTTTACCGGCTTTTTCCTTGAACTGCGTCATCCGATTGAGCCAACCCATACGCGACACGCAGTTCAACACCCAAGCCAGCTCGGCATGCTGCATAACTTGCGCCTGATTGAACACAATGTGTTTTTTCGGGTCGACACCGGCAGCGATAAAAGCAGCCGCCACTTCGCGCGTATTGGCCGCCAATTCAGCCGGATCTTGAAACACGGTAATGGCATGCAAATCAACCACGCAATACAGGCATTGATGGCTTTCTTGTAAGGCAACAAAATTGCGAATGGCGCCCAGATAATTGCCCAAATGCAGATTGCCGGTCGGTTGCACACCGGACAGAACGCGCGCTGTCATGGCCTCATCTCCTTTTTGCGCTTTTCAGAAAAAAGCGGCGGTAAATAGCTGTGCTTTATATCGCTTATTGGGCGCGCCCGCGCAAGCGGGCAACATCACCGGCTCGCAAGCCCCCGAAAAGCCGTGCCAGAACAAAAAACACCAACACCCCGCTGCTCACCATCGCCCCGACCCAAATAAACAGGGCGAGTGTCTGTGATGCCGGAGCTTGCCAAAAATCGCTGAGCCAAAAAAGCGCCAACGCCATGCCCAATGTAGCGGCCAATTGGCCGCCCAAACGCATGAGCATTTTCGCATCCGCCTTCCATAAGCCGCGCCGCGCCAAACGCACAACCATTAAAGCAAGCGTTACCCATCCGGCCGCGCTGGTTGCCGCGGCAATAGCCGGTGCGCCGTAATGCGGAAAAAAAGCCAAAGACAAGGCAATGTTCACACCCACACCAATCGCTCCGTCAATCAACGGTGTTTTGGTATCTTGGCGGGCAAAAAAAGACGGCTGCAAAGCTTTGACAAAAACAAACGCCGGTAAACCCAAACAAAATAATTGCAGCACATGCGCCGTTGCCGCGCGGTCGGCGGCCGTAAACGCACCGCGCTCAAACAATATGCTGACAATCGGCGCGGCCAAAACAAACAGGCCGGCGGCAGCGGGCAGAGTTAATAATCCGGCCGCCAATACCGCCATAGACTGGCTTTGGGTCGCGCTCTGCTTGTCATTATTTGCCAAATGGCGCGCCAAAGCAGGCAAAAGCGCCACCGATAGAGCAACACCAATAACCCCCATCGGCAATTGATATAAACGGTCAGCATAATAAAGCCATGCCGCGGCACCGGCCTGACCCGTGGCAATGGATGTGCCGACCAATAAATTAATTTGCCCGATACCGGCCGCCAAAATGCCGGGCACAGCCAAGCCCCAAACACGGCGCACATCATCGCCAAAACGCGGCCGCATGAGCGGCACAGTTAGACCGGCGCGGCGTGCCGCAATAAAAACAAACAGCAATTGCACCACACCGGCCAGCGCCACACCCCAAATGATAAAATCAAGCGGCGCGCCTTGGGTCATAATGCTGACAGCCATCGCGGCAATAAGCACCAGATTAAGCAAGACAGGCGCCAAAGCGGCGGCGAAAAATCGCCCCACAGCGTTCAGCATGGCGGCAAACAGAGACAAAAGCGACATGCAAATTAAATAGGGGAAACTGATACGCGCATAATGCACCGCCGCGTCAAATTTTTCCGCGTCCCCGCTAAAGCCTTGCGCCAAAGCCAGAACCAAGCCGGGCATGAAAATTTGCGCCAATAACGTAAAGACGCATAAAGCGGCCAATAAAACGGCAAATATCTGACCGGCAAAAGCCAGCGCGGCGGCGCGGCCTTGTTGTTCCAAACGCTCAGAAAATAGCGGCACAAAGGCGGCGTTAAACGCCCCCTCGGCAAACAAGCGGCGAAATAAATTAGGCAAGCGAAACGCAATAACGAAAATTTCTGCCAGCGGGCCTGCACCCAACAGCGCGGCGATAAAAATATCGCGAATAAAACCGGTTATCCGACTGGCCATGGTCGCCCCCCCGACAATGGCAGCATTGGACAGCAATCCGGATGAGCGCTTGGCCATTAGGCCGCCCGTCCGCTGGCGCGCGGTTTGGCGGCCAAAATCGGGTCATCAATCACCGCCATCATGGCTGTTTTGATTTTTTTCGCCCGACTGGCACTGCTGATTTTACCGCCGGTCAAATTGGTCACGTAAAACACATCGACCGCACGCTCGCCAAATGTCGCCACGCGCGCGGCTTGCACAGAAATATTGAGATTGAACAATTCACGCGCCAAGGCAAACAACAGCCCCGGCCTGTCCAGGCCACTGACTTCAATCACGCTGGCGCTATCGGATAAATCATTGTCGAGGCGCACTTGCGGGGTCAAATCAAAGGCCTTGATATGGCGCGGCGCTTTTTGCTGCTCCAAGCGTTCAGGCACAATATATTCCCCGCCCAGCACATCCATCACAGTGGCCTCAAGGCGAGCGGCTTGCGCATCATCCAAGGGGCCGGGCGCATCCGTGCGCGCCACATGCAACACATCAATCGCCAGCCCGTCCGTGGTTGTGGTGATGCGGGCATCCAAAATCGTCAAGCCGGCGACGGCCATTGCACCGGCAATGCGGGCAAACAAACCGGCATGGTCTTGGCAAATAATCGTCACTTCCGAGCAGTCGCGCAAAGCATCTGCGGCCAAGTCAAACGCCACCGGCTTATCGCCCATCGCCGCCAGCATATCAGCATGATGCCATTGCGCTTCAGCCGAAAAATTGAGCCAATATGCGTCGGCATGGCGTTTCAAATAAGCGGTAATATCGCGCTTTGACCAAGCGTCGGGAAGACCTTGGGCAAAAGCGGCTTGCGCTGCCGCCACCCGCTCACCACGCGCCGCTTGCGCCGTGGCAGATGAGAAAGCCGCTTCCGTCGCGCGGTATAATTCGCGCAAAAGCTGCGCTTTAAAACCGGTAAATGTGCCCGGCCCCACCGCCTTAATATCCACTTCCGTCAACACAAATAAATGCGCCAAACGCTCTTGGCTTTGCACCATTTGGGCAAAATCAGAAATGGTTTTTGTGTCAGATAAATCACGCCTTTGCGCCACGTCACTCATCACCAAATGCTCTTGCACCAGCCACTCTGTCAGCGCGGTTTCGGCTTTGGTGAAGCCCAATTGCGGGCCTAATTTGCGGGCAATGCGCGCGCCCGCCACAGAATGGTCTTCCGGTCGGCCTTTGGCGATATCGTGCAGCAATGTCGCCAGATAAATCACTTTGCGATTAATATGCCCATCGCGCATCAGCTGATGCGCCAATTCGTGCTCATGCGCGGTCTCGCCGCTTTCAATCTCACGCAACAAACCAATGGCGCGCAGCAAATGCTCATCCGCCGTGTAATGGTGATACATATTAAACTGCATCAGCGCGACAATGCGCCCAAAGTCAGGCAAAAAACGCCCCAACACGCCCGCTTCATTCATCCGCCGCAAAGCTTTTTCGGGGTCTTTTTTTGACGTTAGAATGTCCAGGAAAACTTCATTGGCTGTCTCGTCTCCGCGCATCGCGGCATTGATAAGCCCGCCCGAGCGGGTAATCACTTGCAACGTATCGGGATGAATATCGAGGCCATATTTATCGGCCAAATGAAAGACCCTTATGAGATTGACCGGATCGGCCTCAAAGCAATCATCGGCTGCCATTTTCAAGCGGCTCGCCTCAATGGTGAAACCGGAAACCTGCTTATTGCGGCGAAACAAAGCCGGCAGGCGCGCCAAAGCTCTCGGCTTGGCTTGCGCTTCTTCGAGCGAGGCACAAAATATCGCCGTCAAATCACCGATATTTTTCGCCACCAAAAAATACCGCCGCATGAATTTTTCAACCGGCTTCATCGCCGCGGCATCATTGGCATCGCTCATTGGATAGAAAAACTCAGCCAATGATTTTTGCACATTAAAGCTCAATCGCTCTTCGGCGCGGCCGGTGATGAAATGCAAATGACAGCGCACTTGCCACAAAAACCCATCGCATTTTCGAAACAGTTTCAGCTCTTCCGCTGTCAGCACATCCAGCTCAACCAGCGCATCCAACTGGTCAACCTGATAGCTATATCGGGCAATCCAAAACAGCGTGTTCAAATCGCGCAAGCCGCCTTTGCCTTCTTTTAAATTAGGCTCAACCAAATAGCGCGACCGACCGGCGCGCTCATGGCGTGCATCGCGTTCCTCCAGCTTGGCAACCACAAACGCCTTGGCTGTGCCGCGCATGACTTTGCTATGAAACAAATGCCGGAAATCATCATAAAGCGCAGTGGCGCCCCATAAAAAACGGCTTTCCAGCATCGCCGTGCGCACTGTCATATCGGCTTGGGCTTGGCTGACACAATCAGTTAAAGAGCGGGTCGCATGGCCGACTTTCAGCCCCATATCCCACAGCATATAAAGAATATATTCGACAAAGCTCTCGCTGGCGGCCGTGCGCTTATAAGGCAGTAAAAACAATAAATCGATATCAGACGCCGGTGCCAAACGCCCGCGCCCATAGCCGCCAACCGCCACCATTGTGACTTTCTCTGCATCGGTTGGGTTGGCCAAATAAATAATATCGCTGGCAACAAAATCAGCCAACGCGCCCAGTAAATCATCTTGCAGAGCCGATAAATATTCAGCGCATTTCGCGCCTTTAAATTTCTTGGCCTCCAATTGGGCGCGTGCTTCATCGCGCCCGTCTTGCAGGGCTTGCTTCATTATCTCCAAAGCGGCTTTTCTAATCGCGCCATCATTACCCGAATGGCTTTTCGCGGCGGCGCGAAGCGCATCCAAAAGCGCCGTGCGGCGGGCTGAAATTTTCGGCTGAACGGCTTTAACGGGCATGCGCGGGTCTCACAAAATTACGGGCATTTAAATAGCCCTCACTATCACACGGCAAGGGCCCCAAGTTGCACCTAGACCTATAGCACGAATTAATCATTCACCGCCATTTTCCGGCGGCGCGGCTAAAAGGGCGTGCAAATGATAAAGCCTATCAAGTGCCTCACGCGGGCTTAAGCGGTCCGGTTCAGTGTCGTGTAAAGCGGCCAATACGGCTTCGGCTTTTTGGCGCGTCTCATCACTCATTGGGCTGATTAAATTTGGCGCGCTTTTTTGTGATGTGGCTTTTTTAGGCGCCTCAGAAATTAATGCCTCAGAGAATAGAGGAAGAGCGTCTAACTCAGCATCTTGACCCCTATGGCGGCTTTCTTCCAATTGCGCCAAAATATGACGCGCCCGCGCCGTCACATCCGACGGCAGACCGGCCAACTCAGCGACATGAATACCATCAGAGCGGTCGGCCGGACCGGCGGCAACCTCATGCAAAAACACCAAATCGCCATCATGCTCGCGCACTTTCATCGACGCATTGGCCAAGCCGTCCAGCCGTGTCGCAAGCGCCGTCAATTCGTGATAATGCGTGGCAAACAAACAACGACAGCCAATGCGGTCATGCAAATATTCCACCGCCGCCCAAGCAATCGACAGGCCGTCAAACGTGGCTGTGCCGCGCCCTATTTCATCGAGAATTACCAAAGAACGCGCGCTGGCTTGGGTCAAAATCGTCGCTGTCTCAACCATCTCAACCATAAAAGTCGAGCGCCCGCGCGCCAAATCATCCGCCGCCCCGACACGCGAAAACACGCGGTCCACCAAGCCAATTTCGGCCCGCGCCGCCGGCACAAAACTGCCCATTTGCGCGATGATGGCCAGCAGCGCATTTTGCCGCAAAAAAGTAGATTTGCCGGCCATATTCGGGCCGGTCAGCAGGCTGAGGCGCGGCGCGGTTGCGCTTTTTAAATCCGCCTCTTCCCCAACTGCGCCATCAAGAAAACAATCATTGGCAATAAACCGTCCGGCCTGTTTCAACAAAGCCTGCTCAACCACCGGATGACGCCCGCCCTCAATAATAAACCGACAATCATCAAATAAAGTCGGGCGCTGCCATTGCCGCGTCACCGCCAATTCAGCCAAGCCGCAGGCCACATCGAGCTGCGCCAAGGCCTGCGCCCGCGCCTCAATCGCCGCACGCGCCGCAAGACAAGCATCAGATAATTGCTCGAAAATTTGCATTTCCAAAGCTTGCGCGGTTTCACCGGCGCGCGAAATTTCACCGGCCAGCTCAGCCAAGCGGGCGGTCGAAAAGCGCACCGAATTCGCCAAGGTTTGGCGGTGAATGAAGCGCGCCTCAAACGGCGCAGCCATCAACTTATCGCCATGCGCCGCCGGTACATCAATGTGATAGCCCAGCACGCCATTATGTTTAATCTTCAGCGCCTTAATGCCGGTTTCTTCGCCATATTCATTCTGCAAAGCGGCGATGACCCGACGGCTTTCATCGCGCAGACGCCGCGCCGCATCCAAACCGTCATCAAAGCCGTCTTGCACAAAGCCGCCATCGCGCGCCAATAGAGGCGCATGCTCGACAATCGCCGCCAGCAATTTATCACGCAAAGCCAGTATAGCTGCCTCATCATGCGCCAAAGCATCGAGCGCGGCGCATAATTCTTGCCCACCATCAGCCTCGGTTATCGCGCCATTGCGCAATATTAAAGCGCGCAAATTTTGCGCCGCTGCCAAGCCGCTGGCCAAAGCGCGCAAATCACGCGGGCCGCCGCGCTGCATGGCCAAACGATTAAGCGCGCGCATCATATCGGGCACGGCGCGCAATACGGCACGCATATCTTCGCGCAAATCGCCCGCATCGGATAAATAAGCAATCGATTGAAGGCGCGCCTCAATGGCTGCTTTATCGGTCAAAGGGGCCGATAAACGGTCCGCCAAAAGCCGCGCGCCAGGCGCACTGACTGTTTCATCCAGACACGCCAAAAGACTGCCTGCCCGTTGACCGGACATAGTATGCGTCAATTCCAAATTGGCACGGGTCGCGGCATCCAAACCCATAATGCCGTCATCGGCTTCAAGGCGCGGCGCAGCCAACGGGATTTCAAGCCCAAATTGTGTCGCCTCGAGATAGGCCAACAATAAACCGCATGCAGTTTGCGCGGCACGGCGCGTGCCCTCGGGCAAAGTCGCAAAGCCATCATTTACCGCCGCGCCAAAACGCGCTTGCAGTGCATCAGCGGCGGCGGCCGAGCCCATATCAGCAACCGGTGAGCACATTGTTCCTGTTGAAGTGCCCGTCAAACTATTGGCCAAATTATCGCGCGCCGCATTGGCTTTTTCATGCGCCGCCAAATGCGCGGGCCATAAAATTTCTTGCGGGGCCAAACGCGCCAATTGCGCCGCCAAGCCGCTTGGCGAAACAGGCGTCACATAAAACGCGCCGGTCGACATATCAAGCCACGCCAAAGCCCAGCTTTCATTATCCGCCGCGCCAACACATGCCGGGGCGGCCAAAAAATTATGCCGCCGTGCATCCAAAAGCGCGTCTTCTGATAATGTGCCGGCGGTGACAAGGCGCACAACCTCGCGGCGCACGACCGATTTGGAACCGCGTTTTTTGGCCTCCGCCGGGTCCTCGGTTTGCTCGCAAATGGCGACACGAAAACCGGCCTTAATCAGCCTTTGCAAATAGGCTTCGCTGGCGTGAAACGGCACACCGCACATCGGTATGGCTTCGCCCAAATGCTTGCCGCGATGGGTCAGCGTGATATCCAAAGCCGCCGCGGCGGCCACCGCATCGTCAAAAAACAATTCGTAAAAATCGCCCATGCGATAAAATAATAACGCGTCTTGATGCGCGTCTTTAATCGCCAAATATTGCGCCATCATTGGGGTTGGCTGGGCGGTCTCTTGCTGCTCTTTTGCCAGCTCTTTAGCAGGCTGGTTTTCAGAAGATAATTTGGATGCGCTTGATGACATGCTCGCCAGTTTAGGTAAACCGTCTGCGCCGCGCCACAATTAGCGCGTGATTAAGTGTAAAAAGCTGTTGAATTTGTGCGGTTTGACACCTTGGTGTCCAAAATGCGCATCGTTTCTTGTATTTCAAGCCTTTACGCCCTAAAACGGCGCGAGAGATTAGCAATGGAACAGTCCAATGAGCGACACGGAAAAAAACTTCACCGATGAGGAAGCGCTGCGCTTCCACACACGCGGCAAGCCGGGCAAGCTGGAAATCAGCCCGACCAAGCCCATGGCGACACAGCGCGATTTATCGCTGGCTTATTCGCCAGGTGTTGCTGTGCCGGTGCAAGCCATCGCTGATAATCCCGATGCGTCATATGATTATACCTCGCGCGGCAATATGGTGGCGGTTATTTCCAACGGCACAGCCATTTTAGGACTGGGCAATTTGGGGGCGTTGGCCTCCAAGCCGGTGATGGAAGGCAAGGCGGTTTTGTTCAAGCGCTTTGCCGATGTCGACTCGATTGATTTGGAAATCGACACCGAAGACCCGACCGCCTTCATCGATGCGGTAAAGCATTTAGGGCCGAGCTTTGGTGGTATTAATTTGGAAGACATTAAAGCGCCTGATTGCTTCATCATTGAGCAGCAATTGCGCGAATTAATGGATATTCCGGTATTTCATGATGACCAGCACGGCACGGCCATTATTTGTGCCGCCGGCCTCATCAATGCGCTGCACTTAACCGGCAAGGACATTAAAGACATTAAGATTTGCGTTAATGGCGCAGGCTCGGCCGGTATTGCTTGCCTTGAATTGATTAAGGCGATGGGCTTGCCGCATGACAATGCGGTTTTATGCGACACCAAAGGCGTGATTTATAAAGACCGCCAAGAAGGCATGAACCAGTGGAAATCGGCCCATGCGGTGGATACCTCAGCGCGCACATTGGCTGACGCAATGGATGGCGCGGATGTGTTTTTGGGGCTGTCCGTCAAAGGCGCGGTGACGGCCGATATGGTCAAATCCATGGCCGATAATCCGATTATTTTCGCGATGGCCAATCCCGATCCGGAAATTACGCCGGAAGAAGTGGCCGCCATTCGCGATGACGCGATTATGGCGACAGGCCGGTCGGATTATCCCAATCAGGTCAATAATGTTTTGGGCTTCCCGTATATTTTCCGTGGTGCGCTGGATGTGCGCGCCAAGACCATTAATGATGAAATGAAAATCGCCTGCGCCGAGGCCTTGGCTATGCTGGCGCGCGAAGATGTGCCTGATGAAGTGGCCGCCGCCTATCAAGGTGAGCGCCCACGCTTTGGCCCGCGCTATATTATTCCGGTGCCGTTTGACCCGCGTCTCATCAGCGAAATTCCGCCTGCCGTAGCCCGCGCTGCGATGGATAGCGGTGTGGCACGCGCGCCGATTGTTGATTTGGAAAATTATAAAGAGCGCCTGAAAGCGCGCCTCGACCCGGCCGCCAGCTCTTTGCAAATCATCATGAATAAATCACGGCAAAACGGCAAACGGATGATTTTTGCCGAAGGCGAACAAGAACAAGTCATTCGCGCCGCCATTGCCTATAAGGATATGGGATTGGGCGAGCCGGTTTTGGTTGGCACGGAAGAAATCGTTCGCGCCACCATGGCCAATTTGGGGCTGGACGGGCGTGACGATATTGAAATTCGTGACACGCGCAATTCCGGCAAAATCGAAGAATACACCTCGTTTTTATATTCCAAGCTGCAGCGTCAGGGCAAAATGTATAATGACTGCCAGCGCATGGTTGCCAATGAACGCAATATTTTCGGTGCTTGCGCCCTCGCCCAAGGCGATGCCGATGCGATGGTTACCGGTGTGACGCGGTCTTATTCAACTATTTTGGATGATGTGCGCCATGTTTTGGATGCCCGCCCGGGCCAACGCATTATGGGCATTTCCATGCTCATCACCCATGGTGGCCGCACCGTGCTGGTGGCAGATACCAATGTGATTGATATGCCAAGCGCTGAAGAGCTGGCTGATATTGCCACACAAACCGCCGCGACAGCGCGCGCGCTGGGCCATGAGCCACGGGTTGCCATGCTGGCTTACTCAAGCTTCGGTCATCCATTGGGAGACCGGTCTGTTTATGTGCGCGAGGCGGTTCAATTGCTCGACGCGCGCGGCGTTGATTTTGAATATGAAGGCGATATGGCGGCTGATGTTGCGCTCAATCGTGATGTCATGGCGCGCTACCCGTTTTGTCGCTTGAGCGAGCCGGCCAATGTCTTGGTTATGCCGGCCATTCACGCCGCCTCTATTTCGACCAAAATGTTGGAAGAATTGGGCAAAGCAACGCTTATCGGGCCAATTCTCATTGGCATGGAAAAGCCGGTGCAAATTGCCCGTACCGGTGCCACGGCAACTGAAGTGCTGAATATGGCCGCCATTGCCGCTTATGGTCTGGAAGATATTTAAAAATCTTCTGCCAATTTTTTATCGCTGGCCTTTTATCGGTGGTCTTTTATCGCAACCTCAAGATAAATCGAGGCCGCGCCACACCAGCGCGGTCGCGATATCGGCTTCATCGGGCGATGCGGCTTGTTTTAAATCAGCCAAAGACCGCGCCACACGCAATACCCGATTAAACCCACGCGCTGTCAATCGCGCCTCGCCGATAACGCTATCCAGCAGTTTTTGACCGGCCGCATCCGGCGCTGCCATGTGGCGCAAATCATCGCCATCCAAGCGGGCGTTTAAACAATTTTGTCGCTTTATTTGCCGCGCATGCGCATGCGCCACACGCGCCGCGATATCAGCACTGGCTTCGCCCGGACTATCGGCCATCATATTGGCCAGCGGCACAGGTGGCACATCAAGGCGAATGTCAAATCGGTCCAATAGGGGACCGGATAATTTCGACAGATAATCTTGCCGACATAAAGGCAAACGATGACACGCCAATTGCGGGTCATCCGCATGGCCGCACCGACACGGGTTCATCGCCGCCACCAATTGAAAGCGCGCATGATAAGCCACATGCGCTTCCGCGCGCGCCACCTCAACGCGGCCCGTCTCAATCGGTTGGCGCAACGCATCCAAAGTCTGGCGCGAAAATTCCGGCAATTCATCAAGAAATAAAACCCCGCAATGGGCTAGAGAAATTTCGCCCGGCTTGGCATGACGCCCACCACCGATAAGCGCCGCCATAGAGGCCGAATGATGCGGGGCGCGAAACGGTCGTCTGGTCGCCAAACGCACGCCACCGCGCGGACTGGATAGGCTTTCAATAATGGAAATTTCCAATCTTTCTTGCGCCTCCAATTGAGGCAACAGGCCCGGCAGACGCGCCGCCAGCATTGACTTTCCGGCCCCGGGCGGGCCGTTCATCAATAAATTATGACCCCCGGCCGCCGCCACTTCCAACGCCAAACGCGCTTGCTCTTGGCCGCGCACATCGGCCATATCGGGATGGGTGTGTTGGTCTTTTTCACGATTGATTTGTGGCGGCATTAAAAGGGTAGAGCCGCGCAAATGGTTGATGATTTCCAGCATATGCTTGGCCGCAATAATGCCCGCCTTATCGGGCGCTGCCAGACCCGACCACGCTGCTTCCGACCCGCATTGCGCCGGACAGATAAGACCAAAACCGGCCTCAAGCGCTGCCATGGCCGCCGGAAGACCACCCGGCACACCAATGCACGCGCCGTCCAACCCCAATTCGCCCATGACATAAAATCCGCTCACAGCGTCTTGCGGCAACGCCCCCATGGCCACCAAAAGACCCAGCGCAATCGGCACATCATAATGCGAGCCTTCTTTCGGCAAGTCAGCCGGTGATAAATTTATCGTGATGCGGTCATAGGGCAGCGCCAAACCGATGGCACTGAGCGCGGCGCGCACACGTTCGCGGCTTTCGGCGACTGACTTATCAGGCAAGCCGACAACGCTAAACGCATTTTGCCCGGGCGCAAGATGCACTTGCACGTCAATCGGCACGGCATCAACGCCTTGAAAGGCTATGGTTTTAATATGGGCGACCATGGAATTCTTCTTTTTATCGGCGGCACAGAAATTTAGGCTATGAAATATTTTCACCTTTCACAAGCCGCGCCTTGCTTTATGTCGTGCAAGCAGATTAAGCTTAATGAACTCTGGAGACTGCAATGTTTGGCAATCGACGCGTAACTGTCGCTCTTGGCGATGAATTTATCGAAACCCTGAAAGGTAAGAAGAAAATCTTTCGGGCCATGGGGGTTGCGGACTCGACCCCCACTGAAGCGTTTGAGAGCTTATGGGAAGTCACTGAGTTTTGTAATTTTAACGGCCTGCCCCATGCCAAGCTGAGCAATCACGAAAGCGGCTTGGTGCGCACCATCGCGATGGACGCGCTAGAGCGACAAGAGCTATATAAAAAGAAAATCGATTAAGCAGCGGTTGGTTTATTAAGCGCGCATTAAACCCAAAATCTTAAGCGTGACGGCGCGCCTCAATCGCATCCAAAATCATCGCTGCAATATCAGGCCCGCCAAAGGCTTTAATCTCGCGAATACAAGTCGGCGAGGTAACATTAATTTCCGTCAAATAATCACCGATAATATCAATTCCGGCAAACACAATGCCCATGTCTTTGAGCGTCGGGCCGATTTGCGCGGCAATCTCCATATCGCGATCGGTTAAGCCTGCCGCCTCAGGCGTGCCACCGACATGCACATTGGCGCGCGCATCGCCCGCTGCCGGTACCCGATTGAGCGCGCCCACGGCTTCGCCTTCGACCAAAATAACCCGCTTATCGCCACCGCGCACTTGCGGCAAATATTGTTGCGCAATAACCGGCTCTCGCGTCTGCATAAACATATCAACCAGTGAGCCGAAATTTTCATCGTCCGCGCGCAGGCGATATACACCGGCACCGCCATTGCCAAAAAGCGGCTTTAAAATCACATCGCCGAACTCGGCGCGAAACGCCTCCAATGCAGCGCGGTCGCGCGTCATCAAGGTTGGCGGCAACAAGCCTTCAAAAGCAACGGGGAAAATCTTCTCCGGCGCATTGCGCACAGAGGCCGGATCATTGACCACCAAGGTTTCGGGATGAATACGTTCGAGAAAATGCGTGGCCGAAATATAATGCATGTCAAAAGGCGGGTCTTGGCGCATCAACACCACATCCATTTGCAATAAATCAGTTAGCCGCGCCGCGCCCAGTTCAAAATGCGCGCCTTGCACATCGGCCAGTTTGAGCTCTTGCAGCACGGCCGACACCTGCCCATCACGCATTTGCAATTGGTCGGGCTGGTAATAATACAATTCATGACCGCGCGCCTGCGCTTCCAGCCCCATGGCAAAAGTCGTATCGCCGACAATATCAATACTTGCAATCGGGTCCATTTGAATGGCGATTTTCAGCTTTTGTCCGACCGGCATGGCGCCCTCTTTCTGTCATCACCCGAGACGGGTTTTGCGTGTTTATCTGCCTCAGCTTTAGCGCGCCCGCCACACATCTTCAATATGTTTGGGCCAAAACATGCGCCCGGCCCCGCACGCCATGAGGTCAAACCGCCAAAGGCAATCATGTAAAGCCGGTCGGGGTTTGACGAATTGACCGGCGGCAGCGGCAATGCGCTGATATTGTCGCGCCGAGACGGCTTGTTGGGCGAGGCTTTGATGATGGCGATATTTCACCTCAACAAAAACCAAAAGCCGCCCGCGCTTGGCAATAATATCAATCTCACCGGCCGCGCAGCGCCAGTTTTTCGCCAATAGACGATAGCCCTTCAGGCGCAAAAGCCATGCAGCGCGGCGTTCAGCGCGCCGTCCGGCCAGCCAATCGGCCCGCTTATTGGCTTTCGGGTTTTTCGGGGTTTGCGGCATTTTCCGGCTCATTATTTTTATTTTTCGCATCCGGCGCATCTAAGCTTAACGCGCGCGCATAAACCTGTTTGCGCGCCACACCGCTCATTTCAGCCACGGCCTGCACCGCATCACGGCGCGACATAGACGACAGCGCATCGCGTAACATGGCATCAATATCATCGGCCGCAGGTGCTTGCGCTTGACCGGCCCCGACCAGCACAACAATTTCACCACGCGGCGGCGTAGCGGTAAAATGCGCAATCAGTTCATCGGGCGACCCGCTGATAACTTGCTCGAATTTCTTGGTCAGTTCACGCGCCACACTCACCTCGCGCGCGCCGAATGCCGCGCCAATCGCCGCCAATGTGTCGACCAGTCTTTTGGCGCTTTCAAAAAATACCAAAGTGCCAGGCAGGCCCGCCAATTCATCCAACGCACGGCGACGTGCTTGTGCTTTGGGCGGCAAAAACCCGACAAAGCTAAAGCGGTCGGTCGGCAGACCGGCAATTGATAATGCGGCAATGGGGGCGCTGGCACCCGGCACAGTAAATACCTCATAACCGGCGGCGCGCACAGCCCGCACCAACGGCATGCCGGGGTCTGAAATAAGCGGCGTACCGGCATCACTGACCAAGGCCAGCGCCGCGCCGTCTGCCAATTGGGCGAGAATTTTCGGGCGCATCGCCTCGGCATTATGTTCGTGATAGGCCAGCCGTTTTGTGGTGATGGCATAACGCGCCGTCAATTTGCCGGTTGTGCGCGTGTCTTCGCATAAAATTGCATCGGCTGCTGCCATCACATCCAGCGCGCGCAAGGTAATATCGCGCGCATGGCCGAGCGGCGTGGCGACAATATAAAGGCCGGATGGCAATTTAAGCGGTTCAATCATAATGTTTAATCTTTTGGGTTATTGCGGGCATTGCAATCGGTTCAGGGCAATCGGTTCAGGGCAATTGGGTCAGGGTACCCAGCGTAAGTGTAACCCGTTCCCTATAGCCTAGCCAGCCTATGTGACCATATAAATGCACGCGCACGCTGATGGGCGGCTTAATCTTCTCTCTAACTCCTGCCTTAAGCCCTTCTCTTAGCCTTGCCCTAAGCCTTGCCCTAAGCCCTGCCTTAAGATTGCCACAAGTTTGCGGCATAAAACGAAGAAATAGCAGGGCTGCGGCTTCATCACGGCGGCAGCTTTGCTGAGACTGTGCTGAAACTGTATTTTTACGATCATCAGGCTTTACTATCATCTTATGCAGCCTTAATTTGCCAGCAACACAAAATAACCGGCGAGAGCATCACAACATGACGGCACGCGATATATTTTGCGCTTCAGCAGATAAACAACAAAAAAGCTCTGCCTATCGCACCGAAGCGATTGCGGTTGTGCTTTGTGTTGCCTTGGCAGCATGCGGCGGGCCTGCGCCGCAAGTCACGACGCCACAAACCGCGCCGGTAAATGACAAAACAGCCGCCGCGCCGATTATTGAGACTTTCGTTGCGCCGATAGAAGAATTTGACAAGACCGCCTATCCACCCGCCCCACCGCGCGCCGACAATGCCGTTACCGTCGGCCTTTTATTGCCAATGGGCGATGAGCGCCGCGCCATTCGCAATCTGGCCGGCCATTTATACAAAGCAGCGCAATTGGCGCTGTTTGACAGCGCCGCCTCCAATGCAAGCCAGCGCGCCGCACAAATCAACACGCAAGCCAACACAATAAACAGTGAAATAAACGCGACACCGACCGAAGTGATTTTGCGCCTGCATGACACAAAAGGCACGCCTGAAGGCGCGCGCGAGGCGGTGAAAGCGGCCATTGCTGCCGATGTTGATTTTCTGGTCGGGCCATTATTTGCCGCCTCGGCTGAAGCGATTGCGCCTGTTTTGCAGGGCCGCGACATTAAGGCTTTGGCGTTTTCCAATGATAGCCGCGCTGCCAATAATAATATCTGGCTGATGGGCTTTTTGCCCGAACAAAATATCGACCGCGTGGTGTCGCAAGCCATCGCCCAAGGGCTAACCCGATTTGGCGCGCTTTTGCCCGAAGGGCCTTATGGCGACCGCATTGGAACCCAATTTAATGCGGCAGTGGGCCGTTTTGGCGGCACAGTCGTGCAGGTCGAGAGCTATCCGCCCGATGCCAAAGACATGTTTGAGCCGGTGAAAAAACTGGCCCGCTTTGAAAGCCGCACGGCCGCCCATGCCGCCGAAATGACCCGCCTGAAAAACGAGGCACTGGCCTTATTAAGCGCCGAAGAAAAAGCCACTTTGCCGCGCGATAAAAATGCTGCCGAAGATGTCATTGAGCCGGATGCCTTATTTAAATCCCTAACAGATAGCGCGCCCGAATTAGTGTCGGCTTATGAAGCGCTGAAGCTGACCGAAACCTTGGGCGATATTCCCTATGATGCGGTGTTTTTACCCGAAGGTGGGTTGGCGTTGCGCAATTTGGCGCCTCTGCTGCCGTATTTTGATATTGACCCGAAGCGGGTGAAATTTATCGGCACGGCTTTATGGGATGACCCGGCATTGTCGCAAGAACCGCCTTTGCATGGCGGTTGGTTTGCAGCACCGGATGGGCGCAATTGGAGCGGCTTTGCGGCGCGTTATGAAACGGTTTATCGCCGCGCCCCGCCGCGCCTTG
>CBFHPF010000003.1:0-36351 GCA_965657665.1 Alphaproteobacteria bacterium
GCCCCTGCTGCATCCGGCATATGTTTTGCGTCGTCCGGAAAATAAAGCCGCCTATTGGGCTGATTTATGCGGCCTCAAAGCAGCATTGTTAAACGCATGATTTTACACCCTTCGCCAAGAATAAGTCGCCGACAAGGCGCGTCCATCATAGTGCTCATGCTGGCTTTAACGCTCGCCACGCCGAACGCCTATGCGGCCAATGACACAAGCCTGCCGCCACCGCCGCGCCCGACATATAATGCGGAGGTTAAAATCCCTAATGCCGTTTTATATGAAAATATCTTCGAGCTGCAAAAAGCCGCCAAATGGAATCGCGCCGACAGGCTGATACGCCAATTGGACGACGAGATTTTAATCGGCCATGTGCTGTTTCAGCGTTACATGCACCCGACCGGCTATCGCTCGCGCTGGACCGAATTGCGTGACTGGCTGAAGAAATATGCCGACCAACCGGGCGCATGGCAGGTTTATAAATTGGCGCGCAAAAGAAAACCAAGCGGCGTGTCCATGCCGAAAAAGCCGCCATCGCGGGTCTATTTCAATGAAAGATTGAGCAGTGGCGAAAGCTTGTTTCGCACACGCAATGCGCGGCGCATCAAAAACCAAGTGCGCTCTATGGTGCGGCGCGAAAGGCCGACCCGCGCTTTGGAATACATCTCCGCACGCCAACAATCGCGGCGTTTGAAAAAAGCCGAAACGGATTTTCTAACCTCATTGATTGCACGCTCTTACTACATTGAAGGCAAAGTGCCGAAGGCTCTGGAATTGGCGAAAAAAGCCACGCGGTCGCGCAATGTCGTGCAAATGTCTGATTGGCATGCCGGTCTGGCTGCCTATCGTCTCGGCAAAATGGATGAGGCGCGAACCCATTTTGAGGCGCTCGCCAAAAACCGAACGGCCAGTGCCAAATTACGCGCCCGCGCTTCTTATTGGACGGCGCGTGTGCTGCGCGCTGAAGGCAAGATTATCGAAGCCGAAATTTATTTGCGCGCTGCGGCTGTGAGCGGGCCGTATTTTTATGCGCTTTTGGCCATGCAACATATGCGTGACGGGCTGAGTATTGAATGGCGACGGGCTGATAATGACAGTGCGCTTTTGTTTCAAACCCATCCGGCTTTGCAGCGCGCGGCGGCTTTGCGCGAGGCCAAGCAAGAAGAGCTGGCCGAATTGGAACTTTTATATCTGCAAGAGCGTTTAAGCGAAGCGGATATCAAAACGCTTCTTTCTTATGCCCGCGAGGAAGATTATCCGGCTGTGCAATTGGCGATTGCCGCACGCCTCGGTGGGCGCGTTGCCAATGGATTGCCCTTGCCGCTGTATGAAAGCAGCTATCCGGTGATTTCGTTTGCCGATTTCTCTGTCTCTGATAACGACCAAAAAGTTGATGACGCGCTGATGCTCGCGCTCATCCGACAGGAAAGTCGATTTAAGGCACGCGCCAAATCGCATGCCGGTGCGCGCGGGCTGATGCAAATCATGCCGGGCACTGCCGCTTTTGTGACAGGCGACCGCTCGCTGTACCGCCGTAATGGCCGCGACCAATTGCTCGACAGTGAATTGAATATTCGTATCGGGCAGCGTTACCTCGCCATGTTGCTGGGCGAAGACTATTTCGACAAAAATATCGTTCATGCGCTGGCCGCTTATAATGGTGGGCCGGGCAATGTGCGCCGCTGGAAGCGCGAACTAAAAGATGTTGTCGACCCGCTTTTGTTTATCGAGAGCCTGCCGGCACCCGAAACGCGCGATTATATTCATAAAGTCATGGCGAATTTATGGATTTACCGCAACCGCCTAGGCCAAGAAGCAACAAGCCAGCGTATTCTGGCGGCAGAAAGCTGGCCGCTTTATCAAAGTCAGGACAAATAAGAGCGCCAGAATAACGGCATAAAAAAACCGGCGCGACCCGAAAGTCCGCCGGTTTGTTTTTGCGCTATCGCTAACGCTTAATTTAATTGCTGGCCGATATCGGCAATATTGTCGTCAACCAGCTTTTGCGCAGTTGCCGGTGTCATGCCGCTTTCAACCAAATGCGCCGCCGCATCAACCGCCAGCGCGGTGATGGCTTGACGCACGTCTTTTTGCAATTGCTCTTCAGCACGGGCAATCTTCTCATCAGCCTGCTTGGCACGACGCTCCATCGTAGCTTGCATGGCTTCGCGTGCCTCTTTGGCTGTACGCTCAGCTGTTTGCTTGGCTGTTGAAATAATTTCTTCTGCCTGCTTTTCAGCCTGCTTGCGCTGCTCTTCATAATCGGCCAGAACTTTTTCGGCTTCAGCCCGCAAAGCGCGCGCTTCTTCCAGTTCTTTGGCTATTTCAGCCGATTTTTCATCGAGAGACTGAACCAGTTTTTTCGGCAAGCCGAGATATAAAAACGCGCCGATGACAGTGGCGAAAGACAGGGCGACAAAAAAGCTTTCATCAAACATGGGCTATCCTATCGACTAGCTTACGGAAACTGTATCGACGGCTTTTTTAACAGCCGCATCATCGGCGCTGTCTGCCCCGATTGCTGCCATTACATCACCGACAATCTCACCGGCTGCATCGCGCAAACCGGCCATCGCATTATCGCGCACTTCATTGAGACGGGCATCAGCCGCTTGCGCCTGTTCAGCCAGCTTGGCATCAAGCTCGGCTTTTTGGCGGTCGGTTTCTGCCTGCACTTCAGCGCGCATTTCTTGCGCCAGCACCAGCGCGTTACTGCGCGCCGTTGCCAATGCGTCTTCGTAAGCCGCCAGTGCCGCTTCCGCTTTGTCGCGCAGGGCTTCGGCCTCGGCCAAATCGCCCTCCAATTGGCCGGTGCGCGCCGCCATGGTTCCGCTAATACGCGGCAAAACCAGAACGGCCATCACCAGATAAAGAGTGACAAAACAAATAACCAGCCAGAAAAGCTGGCTACCAAATGTGCTTGGATCAAGCTGCGGCATTGGCGGCCTCCTAAAGCCTTAATTCAGAAACTGTGTTTATTGATTAGACAACAAACAGCAGGATCAGGGCGATAATCAGACCGAACAGACCGGTCGCTTCCGCCAGGGCAAAGCCCAATAGCAGGTTCGGGAACTGGCCTTGGGCCGCTGACGGATTGCGCAATGCGCCCGACAGGAAATTACCGAAAATCGTACCGATCGCCATACCGGCACCTGCCAGAGCGATACATGCGATACCTGCGCCAATATATTTTGCTGCTTCTGCTTCCATGGTTTTAACCTCCAAATATGCCCGTAGGCGTAAGTTAGTGAAAAAGTTGACTAGTGATCCATGTGGATGGCTTCGTTGAGGTAAATGCAGGTCAAAATGGTAAACACATAAGCCTGCAAACCGGCGATGAGCAATTCAAGGCCGGTAAAGGCGACCATCAACGCAAACGGCGCGATAGCCAGGGGAATGAGGCCGGCTGAGCCAAGACCAACCACAAAGCCACCAAAAATCTTCAACATGGTGTGTCCGGCCATCATATTGCCGAACAAACGAACTGACAGGCTAACAGGGCGTGTCAGAAAGGAAATTACTTCAATCACCACCAAAAGCGGCAGCAAGAACACCGGAATGCCTGACGGCACAAACAGTTTCAAAAAGCCGATACCGTGGCGGGCAAAGCCAACGCCGGTGATGAGGAAGAACACAGCCGATGCCAGCGCAAAAGTAACAATCAAATGGCTGGTCACGGTAAAGCTGTAGGGGATCATGCCCAGCATATTGCAAAACAAGATGAACATGAAGAGCGAGAAAATGAACGGGAAGTATTTCATTCCTTCCGTACCGGCATTTTCTTTCACCATATTGGCGACGAAGCTATAAAACATCTCGCCCAGCAATTGCATGCGGCCCGGCACAATCGCTGTGCGGCGCGAGGCAACAACCATCAACAGGCTGGCGAAGCCAACTGCCAAAACCATCCAAAGAGAAGAATTGGTAAATGAAGTATCAATACCTGCAATCGACGGCAATTCGACAATTGGGTGAACTTCAAATTGGTGCATCGGATCGATGCCAGCACCACCTTCACTCTTACCGGCCATGCTTTACTCCTCTTTAACGCGGCGCGCCGCTTCACGGTTTGCCGCTTCAATCTGGTCCTGCTTACGGCGCAATTCGCTTGCCGTACGAACCGAATTCATCAAGCCGGCAGCCATACCAAGCCCGAGAAACACCAGCATCAAAACGGGCTTTGTGCCAAGCACCTTATCAGCCCACCAGCCGACAAAACCGCCGACCCCGATACCGGCCAGTATCTCGACAATCAGGCGATAAGCCAGACCCAACATACTGCCATTAGCATTGGCCTGCACCTCGGGCGCCTGCCGTTGCCTGGTTGCGGAAATTTTATCTTCCAGAGCGTCCAGCTCATCGCGCTTGGACATTATATCTCTCCTTCAGATGTGCCAATGGAGCAAACGCGCCACCGACATGAAAACTTGACCCAAAAACCAAGCATTTCCGCCACCCAATTGCGCGCACACTAGTTTCAATCACGGTGATTGTCAAGACGCGGAACAAACATCTATCACGCTGTTTTTATTGAATTTTTTTCTTTTTCTGTGATTTGGTCACGGCCGGTTTCGGCAAATTGCTCAGCGGTCGACAAATCAACCGATAAAAGCTGGCTGACACCGCGTTCTTGCATGGTCACACCGAACAGACGGTCCATCCGCGCCATCGTTAACGCATGGTGCGTAATCAACAAAAAGCGTGTGCCGGTTTGCTCGGCAATTTCCTTCACCAAATTGCAAAAACGCTCAACATTGGCGTCATCAAGCGGTGCGTCGACCTCATCAAGCACACAAATCGGCGACGGATTGGTCAAAAACACCGCAAAAATAAGCGCCATCGCCGTCAGAGCCTGCTCACCGCCCGACAGTAACGACATAACTTGCGGCTTTTTGCCCGGCGGATTGGCGATAATTTCCAATCCGGCTTCCAGCGGGTCATCGCTTTCCGTCAATTTCAATTCAGCCGTGCCACCGCCGAATAATTGCGTAAACAAGCGCGTGAAATGCCCATTAACCGTGTCGAACGCCGCCAATAAGCGTTGCCGCCCTTCGCGATTAAGCTGGCCGATACCGTGGCGCAATTTATTAATCGCCGCGGTTAATTCTTCATGTTCGGCGGTCAAAGTTGTGATTTGTGCCTCAATATCGACGGCTTCATCTTCAGCCCGCAAATTAACACCGCCGAGATTTTCACGCTCGCGCCGCAATTTTTCCAATTTGGTTTCCATCGCCTCAGCTTCGGGAAACGGCTTTTCGGTATCATGGCCCGACACAGCCAGAGCTTTTTCCGGCTCGATTTGCAGCGCTTCGCGAATGCGTTGCGCGGCCTCATCAAGACGTAATTTATTAGCTTCCAAAGTCGCCTCAAAACGGGCTTGCAATTCGCGGCTCTCGCTCACTATCGCCTGCACCTCGCGCATACGCGCATCGGCAGCCGCCAAAGCGGTTTCCGCTTCGGCCAAATTATCGGCGGCGGTTTTGCGTTTCTCTTCAGCCGCAACAATTAAATCGGCCAATTCACCGCGCTTCTCAGCCAAAGCCGCCGGCACATCTCTATAGCCGTTCATTTCTTCATTGACGCTCGCCTCACGCGACACCAGAGCCTCAACCTGCTGCTGCGCCACTTCCAGCCTTTGCTGCCATTGTGTGCGGTCTTCACCAATGCGCGCCAGACGAGCATCGCGCGCCTCGCGGCGGGTTTTCAAACCGTCCAATTCGGCACGTGCACGCGAATGCACGCCTCGGGCATCTTCCATTGCGGCGCGAGTCGTATCGACAGCTTCCAGCAAACTCGTCTCGCCGCCCAAGCTTTGCAAATCTTCATTGGCCGCTTTTTCAGCAACGTCCAATTCAGCCAAATCATCGACAATGCGTTTCATGCCGGTTTCCAACGCGCTCAATTTGGCGTTTTGCGTTGCCACAGCAGCTTCCGCTTCCGCCAAATATTTTTGTGCGGTCGCACTGGCAGCTTGTGCATCCTTGGCGGCTTGACGCGCCTCATCTTGCACCTGACTGGCTTGCTCAACTGTTTCGCGAGTGGTCTCCAAAGTTTGCTTGGCGGTTTCTGCTGCTTGTTCTGCAGCTTCAATTTCGCCAACCAAGTCTTCCAGACGATTGCGCTGTGTCAGCCTTGTGGCCGCCGCGCTTGGCGCATCAGCAGCAGCGCAATAGCCGTCCCACCGCCACAAATCGCCGTCTTTTGACACCAGCTTTTGGCCTGGCATCAAGCTGTCTTGCAAGGCATCACCCTGCGCTTTGGTTACCAAACCAATTTGCGACAAAGCGCGTGTCAGCAAAGTCGAACCGGCAACATAAGCCGAAAGCGGTTCAACATTATCAGGCAGACCCTGCGTCAAGGCTTGCGCGCCCAAGCGATTCCAAAACGCCGGCGCGGTTTCATCCGGCGAGGCTTCCAGCTCATCGCCCAAAGCCGCGCCCAGTGCTTTTTCATACCCTGCCGTCACTGTCACATCGTCGACCAAAGGCGGATAAGCCTCTTCATCGGCTTGCGCGAAAAGACGGCTCAGCGCATCGCGCTCGCCAACCAAACGCTCCAAAGCCGCGCGCGCCTCACGCGCCGGATCACCGGCTGCCGCTTGCGCCTCACGCGCCGCACGATAGGCAGCTTCAGCGTCTGCAAGCGCGGCTTGCGCCGCCGCTTCATTGGCTTGCAATTCTTCCAATTCGCTGCGCCGCGCCGCCACATCAAAATCAGAGGCAATGGCGTTTTCAATGTCGCCGCGTTGATTTTCATTTTGCTGCCGCTCGGCTGTCAATTTATCGCGGCGGTTTTGATTGCCCGCAACGGCGTTTTCTAACGCCTGCTTGCGCGCCCGAAACTCCGCTGCCGCCTGACCGGCTGCCTCAAAAGCTTGCTCGCAAGCTGCCAATGTTTCAGCCGCTTCGCTCAAACGATGGCTCGCTTGTTGCTCGGCCTCGTCTTCATTATCGGCAATCGCGGCACGCATTTCGGCTTCTTCTTCCGCCAAACGCGCCAATTGCGCCTCAGCATCAGCAATGGCTTGTTTCTCGCGCGTGGCATCTTGCGCAATGGTTTCCAATTGCTCAGCCAGACGCGCGACCATTTGTGTGGCGCGCTCGGCTTCGGCATCAAGGCTTTCTTGCTCCAGCGTCAAACGACGCAGACCCGCTGCCGCGCCCGCTTCAGATTCGCGCAAATCAGGCAAAGCGGCCTGCGCTTCAGTTTGTGCCGTCGCCGCCGCCGCCGAAGCTGCACCGCTTTCTGACACGGCGCGACGTGTATCAATGAGTTGCGCTTCGGTTTCTGCGACCATGTCGAGCGCTTGTTGCCAGCGCAAATGCAGCGCCAAGGCTTCGACTTCGCGAATTTGACCGGAAATATTTTTATACCGACTGGCTTGGCGTGCTTGCCGCTTTAACTGACGCAGCTGGGTTTCCAAATTAGTGATGGTTTCTTCCAGCTTTTCCAAATTGCTTTCAGCACCGCGCAGCCGCAATTCGGCTTCATGGCGACGCGAGTGCAAACCGGAAATGCCCGCCGCCTCTTCCAAAATACGTCGCCGCGCTTCCGGCTTGGCATTGATAATCTCGCCGATTTGCCCCTGCTTCACCAAAGAATTGGAGCGCGCACCGGTAGACGCATCGGCAAACATAAGCTGCACATCACGCGCGCGCACATCACGCCCATTAATGCGATAAGCCGAACCGGCATCGCGCTCAATACGGCGCACCACTTCCAATGAATCGCTATCGTTAAATTCGGGCGTTGCGCCACGCTCCGAATTATCGAGCATCAAGACAACTTCGGCATGATTGCGCGACGGGCGCGTATTGGTGCCGGAAAAAATCACATCTTCCATGCCTGAGCCGCGCATGGATTTATAAGATGTCTCGCCCATCACCCAACGCAACGCTTCCAGCAAATTTGATTTGCCGCACCCGTTTGGCCCGACAACACCGGTCATACCCGGCAAAATGTCGAGGTCGACGGGGTCGACAAAAGATTTAAAACCGGAAAGGCGGATGCGGTCGAATTTCATATTATTATCCGTTCAGCTCTTAATTGACCAAAGGCTTGATGCGCTTCTCAAACTCAGCCAAAGGCTGGTTGCCTTGCAGCTTTTCGCCATTGATAAAAAAGGTCGGCGTTGAGCGAACACCCAATTCTTCGGCCGCCGCTTTTTGCATATAGCGAATGCCGTTGAGCATGTTTTCGTCTTTCAGACAGACCACAAAATCAGCCTCTGACAATCCGGCCTGACGTGCCAATGCTTGCAGCGCTTCCATTGGCTCTTCATTTTGAATCCATTGTTGTTGCCGCTTGAACAAAACATCCAGAAAACCGACACGGGCTTTTGGCGATACGCATTGCGCCAGCATTGCGCCTGCCGTTGCATAGGGGTCGAACGGAAACGGGCGGAACTTAATTTTAACCTTGCCGGTATCAATATATTGCTTCTTTAACTCGGGCAGTGTTTCGCGATGAAACGCGCCGCAATGCGGGCAAGTCAGCGATGAATATTCAACAATTGTCACCGGCGCATCGGCTTGGCCCATCATAATCTCACCAAGCGGGTTTGGCGTATCCAGCGCACCGGCGTCGCTTTGCTCTGCTGCTTTGACAGAAGCCGCCAAATCATTTGCGTCATCTGCGATGGCTTGCGCGGCGATGCCGCTTTCCGCCGGGTTACTCGCTTCATTTGCCTCAGTGGCTTCAACCGTTTGCGGTTGACCATCCGGCGCGGTGTCGCCTTGGGTTATAAAATAGCCCAGTCCAGCGACGATAATGACCGCTATGACGGCGGCGATGATTTTGTTTTGTTGCGACATTTGTTGCGACTTTTCTTCTGACAAAATGAACTCCCGAATCGAAGTGTAAGCCTAATTATATAGGCGGGCTGACTGATTCTGCTGTTTGAATCAGACCGAGAGACGCGCCGCTGTGGAAAACTTTATCGCCCGATAAATCGCTTTTCAGCTTTTGCGGCGTGCTACACGCGCCCCAAGACGCGCTAAAGCATGGCGCAAACGACTGTTTTCAAACCCGTCCAAATCGGCCTCAGCAGCCGCCAGCTCGTCTTCACTTAACGGCGTTTCGCGCGCCTCTTGTGCTTTCAAATAATCCAATGGCAATGGGCCTTGAATAACGTTTAACCGCCCCACCGCGCCCGCGCCGTAATGCTGATTGATACGCTCTAAAATCAGCGGTGCCATATGCTGCACCTCGAGCGCCATCGCGCCCTCTACCTTAACTGTCAGCACAGAGCCGTCTTGCGTGCCACGCCCATTGCGCGATATGCGCTCAGGGCAAGACCATGCCGCCAATTGTGGGCCGACAATCACCGACCAATGGCTAAGAATATCAATCTCGCGAAAGCCGCGCTTTTTGAGAACCGGTGCCGTGATGCGCCCCAACACAGCCCCTACCGACCGGCCTTGAAAGCCACGCGCCGGTTTGGTTTGAGGTATGTCGCGCAAAAATGGCGGCACTTTGTCCATGGTGGCTCCTGCGGTTTGCGCCAAGTGATAATTGCGTTAGCTTATCACATATGCCCAGCGCACCGCAAAAACCTGCTCGCCTGTTACTTGATTGGTACGACCGCCATGCGCGCGCCTTGCCTTGGCGTGCTTTGCCCGATGAGACGCCCGAGCCGTATCATGTCTGGCTGTCGGAAATCATGTTGCAGCAAACCACTGTCACCACAGTGAAGCCGTATTTTGAAAAATTTTTGCAACTTTTCCCGACTGTCAAAGATTTGGCGGCAGCACAAGATGATGCCGTAATGGCCGCTTGGGCGGGGCTTGGCTATTACAGCCGCGCGCGCAATTTATTGAAATGCGCCCGCTTGGTCGCGCAAGAATATGACGGCGTGTTTCCCGATAATGAAGAAGCTCTATTGCGCCTGCCGGGCATTGGCCCTTACACGGCGGCGGCGATTGCCGCCATTGCCTTCAATCAGCCCGCCGCACCGGTAGACGGCAATATTGAGCGCGTTTTGGCGCGGCTTTATGCGCTGCAAACGCCCTTGCCCGCCTTAAAGCCCGAAGTGAAAGCCAAGAATGAAAAGCTTGTGCCGCAAGATAGACCCGGCGATTTTGCCCAAGCCATGATGGATTTGGGCGCGACGCTATGCACTCCCAAACGACCCGATTGTCTGTTATGCCCGTGGCAGAAAATTTGCACGGCACGCAAAAACAATATTCAAGAAACCTTGCCCAAGCGCGCACCGAAAAAGCCCAAGCCGGAGCGGCGCGGAACTGTGTTTTGGCTGGAAAACAATAAAGGCGAAGTGCTGCTGCATCGCCGCCCCGATAAAGGATTATTGGGCGGCATGTTGTGCTTTCCTTCTACCGGATGGGATGCCGCGAATGACACCGAATTGCCGCACATATTGGCTGATGAGTGGACGACGCTTGAGGCTGAAGTGGTGCATGTGTTCACCCATTTTCGCCTGACACTGAATGTGAAGGCGCGCAATGCACCATCCGGTTTTAAAAAACCGCAAGACCATATTTGGTTGCACCCGCGCGAATTTGCTTCCGCCGCGCTGCCCAGCCTGATGACAAAATTATGGAAAGCCGTTTTGCTTTAAATATTACCGAAATCGCCGCTGCGGCCTTTGCCACCGGCAAACCGTGCCGCGCCACCCGCCGCACCGGCACGCAAGCTGTCTTGCCCAATATCAGTTTCAAATTGCAATGCCTCGGCCAAGGGCATGCCCCATTGCGCCAGCACGCTTAACCTGTCATTGCGCATGCAGCTTTGCGGAAACTGCGCCAATTGCGCAGCAATCTCCAACGCCGCATCTAGGGCCGTGCCGTCATCAACCACCCGATTGGCCAGACCGAAAGACAAAGCTTCTTCCGCGCCGACCGGACGGCCTGTCAAAATCATATCCATGGCGCGCGACTGCCCGATGAGACGCGGCAAGCGCACTGTGCCACCATCGATGAGCGGCACACCCCAACGGCGGCAAAACACACCAAACACGGCCGAGCGCGCGGCAACCCGCATATCGCACATCACCGACATTTCCAAACCACCGGCCACGGCATGGCCTTCCACTGCCGCGATAGATGGCTTGGTAAGGTTCAGCCAGCTTGGGCCCATCGGGGCTTCGCGGCGAAAATTCTGTTCAGCCGCCACCGCCTTTAAATCAGCGCCGGCACAAAAATGCCCATCGCTGCCGGTCAGCACATGCACCGCCACCGCGTCATCGGCCTCGCCTGCCAAAAACGCAGCTTCCAGAGCCTCAGCCGTTTCGGGGTCGACGGCATTGCGCGCTGGCGTGCGGTTAATGGTGATGATGTTTGTCTGGTCGCGCGTCTCGCGCAAAACTTTCGGTTCGCTCATGAGTATCTCCCTCTTCATGAAAGCTTACGGGCAGATGCCAATTAAAGCAAAAGCAGAACGCGTGTCGCTTGACCGCCAGCCCCGAGGCGGCTAGGCTTTTCACATCTCTCAAGAAAAACAATAAGGAGGGGATAATGATGCAACGTTTTGCAATATTGGGTGTTGGCCTGCTGGCCGTGATTTTGATTTATTATTCATCACGCGATGATGATTCCATGATGGAAGAGCAGTCGACGATGACCGACACGCCGGTGTTGGTGGCCCCGCCGAAAGACAACATGTCGAAAATGATGGATGACGGCATGAGCGATAAGATGATGGGCAAAGAGCAGGAAACCCGCAAATTGCTGGCCGAACTGCGCACCATTCCGGTTAGCGAATATGCGGTCAATCTTTCGAAATATGAGCGCTTGCTGGAACTGCACCCGGGTAATCCGAAATATATCCGTAAAGTGTCGTTTTACAGCAAAAAGCTGATGACCAAACAAGCCGGCTACTAAGCCGCGCACCCAAACCTATCACCACCGCCTCTCCCATTAATTTGGGAGGGGTGGTGAGGTGTGGGGGGAGTTCGTTATGGTTGATATTGAAAAAGCCCTTAAATCTATCGCCGCCGAGACCGACACCAAGAAATTAAAAAATTGGATGGTGAACGGCGAAAAACATGGCAAACGAGAAATTGTGGCTGCCGTTGCAAACCGCGTTGCCGAATTGGAGGGCTTTGATTATAGCGACCCAATCGAAAGGGAAGTTTACCAAGCATTAAAAGTTGCCGAGGCATGCGCTACACTCAAAAACGGCAAAACAACAAGACTTTCAAGAACAAGACAGAAGCTCGCAAAAGAAACCCCTCTGGAATTCACCAAATGGGTACTGAGACCATCAATGAAAACCACGCAAGGCTTCGACATTCTTCATGAATACAATCTTCTTGAACACACCTGCGAAGCGATTGCCTTGCGTCACCCTCATAATTTTACAGATGATGAGTTAGCCACGGCCAAAGAACGCTTGGAGAGAGCACAGTTAGGCTCTTCCATAAAAGAATAAAAAGAGAGGTTGTTGTGGCCAAAACACCGAGAGAAAAATACCTTGAGATAATGGGATTGACGGAACCTACAGAAGGCAAAGGCGACAATATAAACACGGCACCCATCAAAGCCGCGCTAGACCGCGCTCATGAAATTAGAATCTTTGAAATCGGTATGCTTTGGAAACGGGCACTATATTTTTGGGGTTTTCAGGGTGTGATATTGATTGCTTTAGGTGGCGTTCTGAACGCGGCAAGTCCGCAATGCTGCGAACCTGCGTCCGTTGCTTATTCAAGCATGATGGAAACAGCAGCACTTCTTCTCTCACTAGTCGGCTTTTTGACAGCTTTTGGCTTGGTGTTAATGAATAAAGGCTCTAAGCATTGGCAGGAAAATTGGGAATTTCATATTGATATGTTGGAGGAGGGAAATGAGGGCAATCTGCACAAGACCATCCTGCGAGGTGGCGGCTCAAGAGTTTTTTCTGTGTCGAAATTAAACCAACGTACATCGGAAATATTTGCTGTTTTCTGGCTCATAGTTCTTTCAATCATCGGCCTATGGACCGCTCAAATACCGATGACAGATGTGTATTACAATCGCTGCTTTTTAATCGGCATAATTGGCATCTTTTTTGTATGTGGAACTATCTATCTCTGGCGCGCGAAAGGGAATGCTGGCGGAAAAAAAACCGTGACCTTTAAACAACGAGAAATCGAATCCATCAGCAAGGAAAAGTAACCCATGCCCTTCACCATTCGCATAACGGCGGAGGTGATTGACCCTCAAAATGCCGACTATATCGCCACCAATAATGCGGTGATTGAGTTATCGAAGCAATTCGGATGCGAACGAAGCATGGAATATGACGGCAATCTCGAAACCGGTATTTTCACTTTTCCGACACTGGAAGATGTAATGGCTTTTCGCAATCATCCGACGCATCGTACGGCGATGGATAAAGTCGATAGGTTTTATAAATCTATGAAGGTTGAGAGAAACTGGTAATCAACGGCCCGGCCAAAGAGCCATCCGTGCTGACAGTGACGTTTTTATAGCCGCGACTGCCCATGACTTTTTTCAAGCCGCGCTCAATCGCCGGACGAATTTCATCCTCCGATTTAACCGCCACAAAAAAACCGTCAATATCATCGCAAACAAGGCTGATGATGCCGTCTTTATCTTGGCGGCGCAGCGCAAACTCGTGTCGGTCTGATATGTCAAAAGCCATGGCTTTCCCGTGGGAAATGAAGGAGCTTTTTGTCATTATTATTTCTCCGTTTCAGTTATCGCGAGACTAGCGGGTGAAACGGCAACAGGTCAAGTTTGGGCGCTAACCCTCATCCCTTACCTTTTGGCGCAGATTATCAATCGGCACGAGTTTTTCGCCGTCTTTATAATGCCAATAGGTCCAGCCATTGCAGCTGGGTGCGCCTTGCGCGGCGGCGCCCATTTTATGAATGCTGCCCGATAAGGCATTTTTCTCTGAGCCTTTATCGCCGCCCAATTTAACCGAGCCATCGGCCCGCACTTTGGCCTTAATGGCGGCTTGCGCTTTACGCGCCGGGCCAAAAAGCTGCATGCCGGGCTTCACCAGCCCGCGCTCCACCAAAGTGCCGAAGGCGACACGCGGTTGCGCTTTCGGGCTTTGCGTCATTTGCAAATCGGCATCATCGAGTTTTTCAACCCGCCCAATGCGCTGCATCGCCGCTTCGGCATATTCTGCCTCGGCCTCAATACCAATAAAATGACGGCCCAGCTTTTTAGCCACCGCGCCGGTGGTGCCGGTGCCGAAAAACGGGTCGAGCACAATATCACCGGCCTGCGTGCTGGCCAGCAATACGCGGTGCAACAGGCTTTCGGGCTTTTGTGTCGGGTGCAGTTTCGCGCCGCCATCACCTTTCAAGCGTTCGCCGCCGGTGCAAATCGGCAAGCTCCAATCAGAGCGCATTTGCACATCATCATTCAGCGTCTTCATCGCCTGATAATTGAAGGTATAGCCGGTGGCGTTTTCATCGGGCGCGGCCCAAATCAGCGTTTCATGCGCATTGGTAAAGCGCGTGCCGCGAAAATTCGGCATCGGATTGGTTTTGCGCCAGATAATATCGTTCAAAATCCAATAACCGAGATCTTGCAAGGCTGCGCCAACGCGGAAAATATTATGATATGAGCCGATAACCCACAGCGTGCCGGTCGGCTTCAGCACGCGCTGCGCCTCGCCCAACCAAGCGCGGGTGAAGGCATCATAGGCGGCGTAACTGTCGAATTTATCCCAATCATCGGTTACCGCATCGACCTTGCTTTGGTCGGGGCGGTGCAACTCGTTTTTCAACTGCAGATTGTAAGGCGGGTCAGCAAACACCAAATCGACGCAATTATCGGGCAGTGCGCGCAGCCGTTCGAGGCAATCGCCTTGTAAAATCGTGTCTATCGGTAATGCTTTACTCATGCGGGCTACCATGATTCATGCCGAGTCCGCCGTCAATCCCTCAAGGATTCCAATGAGTTAAAATAATTTTGACTTATCCACAGGAGCATCCACAGCCGCTAGATGTGGTGGGTTTCACTCATTATGTGGTGGGTTTCACCCATTCGCCGCGATAATTTTCGCAATCGGCGCATAAGAGCGGCGGTGATGCGGGGTCACGCCCAGCTTTTCGAGGCCTTGCTGATGCGCTTTCGCGCCATAACCTTTGTTTGACGCCCAGCCATAGCCCGGATATGCGCTATCGAGGCGCACCATTTCGCGGTCACGGCTAACTTTCGCCAAAATAGACGCCGCTGCAATGCTGGGCGACAGCCCATCGCCGCCAATCAGTGCCGAAGCGGCATAAGGCCAATCGGGCAGCTTATTGCCGTCCACCAATACGTGCGCAGGCGTGCCGACTTTTTCGGCCAACCCATCCACGGCGCGGCGCATCGCCAAATAAGTCGCTTGTAAAATATTCAGCTGATCGATTTCAGCGACCGAGGCTGTGCCCAGCCCGTGCGGTAAGGCGACGAGTTGCTCAAACAATGTATCGCGCTTTTTGGCCGTCAGTTTTTTGCTGTCATCCACATCAAGGGTGAAGTCAGTTGGTAGAATAATCGCGGCCGCCGTCACCGGTCCGGCCCATGGCCCGCGACCGGCTTCATCGACACCAAAAATGCGGGCTTCGGGCCAGCCACATGCGCGCTCCGGCCCGAAATCCATTTATTCCGCCGCTTGCTTGGTCGTCTCAGCAGGCTGCCAGCGCAACACCGGTTGGCGAGCGGCTTGCGTCTCATCCAAACGCCGACGCGGTGCCAATTCAGGCGCATTTTTAAAGCGCGCCATCTCACCCGCTTTGGCCGAGCGCACAAGGTCGCGCATGGTGGCGATAAACAAATCCAGCGAGGCTTTGCTTTCGGTTTCCGTCGGTTCAATCAGCATCGCGCCATGCACCACAAGCGGGAAATACATGGTCATCGGGTGATAGCCCTCGTCAATCATCGCCTTGGCAAAATCCAGCGTATCAATGCCGGTATCTTTCAAGAAGCTGTCATCGAACAAAGCTTCGTGCATGCACGGGCTTTGCGCCCCGCCATCAAACGGCGCTGTCATCACATCGCGCAAACTCGCCAGCACATAATTGGCATTCAGCACGGCATCTTCCGCCACTTGGCGCAGCCCATCCGCACCATGGCTCATCATATAAGACAGGGCGCGCACATACATGCCCATTTGACCATGAAACGCCACCATGCGCCCAAACGGTTGATTGTCGGCATCTTTGATATTTTCAACCAAACGCAAACCGTCTGCGGATTTTTCGACATAAGGCAGTGGCGCAAACGCCGCCAGACGCTCTGACAAAACCGTCGGACCAGAACCCGGGCCACCGCCGCCATGCGGGGTAGAAAATGTTTTATGCAGATTAATATGCATCGCATCGACGCCCAAATCGCCCGGCCGCACGCGACCGACAATGGCGTTAAAATTCGCGCCATCGCAATAAAAATAGCCGCCAACCTCATGCAGCGCATCGGCAATATCAATAATATCGCGCTCAAACAGCCCGCATGTGTTCGGATTAGTCAGCATAATCGCCGCGACATCATTATCCAGCTTGGCTTTAAACGCATCCAAATCAACGCGCCCGTCAGGCTTGGCCGGAATTTCATCAACCTTAAAGCCCAGCAGTGCCGCCGTTGCGGGATTTGTGCCATGCGCCGATTCCGGCACCAACACCCGCGTGCGTGTCGCCAATTCGCCCTTGGCTTCAATGGCAGCACGAATAGCCATCATGCCGCATAATTCGCCATGCGCACCGGCCTTCGGGCTAAGGGCAACGGCTGGCATATTGGTCAATGTTTTCAGCCAATGCGCCAACTCATCCATTAATTGCAACGCACCCTGCACACTCGATTGTGGCTGCAACGGGTGAATATCGCTAAAGCCCGGCAAGCGCGCCATTTTCTCATTAAGGCGCGGATTATGCTTCATCGTGCAAGAACCGAGCGGATAAAGCCCCGCGTCAATGGCGTGGTTTTTTTGGCTCAGCCGCACAAAATGGCGCATCGCTTCCGGCTCAGACAGGCCGGGCAAATCAATATCACCGCCCGCCGCACAATCGCCGAGGCGCGATTCAATTTTCGGCACATCTTCCAAATCGACACCGCAATTATCATAAGAGCCGATTTCAAAAATCAGGGCCTCTTCGAGTTGCAGACCCCGATGGCCGCTAAATGTTTGTTTCTCGCTCATGCCAGCACCTCTTTCATTACATCAGCAAGGGCCGCCGCAAAGGCAGCAATATCGTCTTGCGTATTGGCTTCAGTCGCCGCGATAACCAACACATCATCAAGCCCTGCATCGGGCGCAAGCCGCGATACCGGCACACCACCCAAAACGCCTTTTTCACTCAACGCTTCCACCGCCTCAGCGGCCGCCATCGGCAGACGCACGGAAAACTCGTTAAAGAATGACGGGGTCAGTAATTCAACGCCGTCCAGCGCCGCCACCGCCTCAGCCGTTTGCACGGCGCGGGCATGGTTAAGCTGCGCCAAATGCCGCAAACCTTTACCGCCCAGCAAGGTCATATGCGCGGTGAAAGCCAGCGAACACAGCCCCGAATTGGTGCAAATATTCGACGTCGCTTTATCGCGGCGAATATGTTGCTCGCGGGTCGACAGCGTCAGCACGAACCCGCGCTGACCATCAGCATCAACCGTCTCGCCACAAAGGCGACCGGGCATTTGCCGAATATGTTTATCGCGCGCCGCAAACAGGCCGACATACGGCCCGCCAAAGTTCAAACCATTGCCGATAGACTGGCCTTCCCCGGTAACAATATCGGCACCCATGTCGCCGGGGCGTTTCAACAAACCAAGCGAAACGACTTCAGGCACAACCGCAATCAGCAAGCAGCCTTTGGCCTGCACAGCGGCAGCGAGCGCGGTAAAGTCGGCCACATTGCCGAAAAAGTCCGGGTTTTGCACGACCACGCAACTGGTCTCGTCATCAATCAGCGCAACAAGGTCTTCTGCGCCGGTGACGTGCATATCAACTTGCGCGACGTCAAAGCCGCCCATTTCCGACAGGTTTTCAATCACCGCCGTGTAATGCGGGTGCAAACGACCCGACAAAACAGCGCGGCTTTTGCGGGTGACGCGGTGCGCCATCAAAACCGCTTCAGCCGTTGCGGTTGAGCCGTCATACATAGACGCATTGGCCACCGGCATGCCGGTCAACTCGCTGACTTGGGTTTGAAACTCAAACAAATATTGCAGCGTGCCTTGCGTGATTTCCGGCTGATAAGGTGTGTAGCTGGTCAGAAATTCAGACCGCTGGATGATATGGTCAACAGTCGCCGGCACATGGTGCTTATAGGCGCCCGCACCGCAAAAAAACGGCACTTCGGACGCCGTGATATTTTTCGCCGCCATTTGAGATAATTGCCGTTCAACCTGCATCTCGCCCTTATGAAGCGGCAGATCAACCAGCGCATCAAGACGCGCGGCGGCAGGAACATCGGCAAATAAATCATCAGCCGAACCGACACCGATTTGCGCCATCATCGCGCTACGGTCAGTCGGGGTAAGAGGAAGATATCGCATCAGCCAAGCTCCTTCACATATGCGGCATAGGCCGCCTCATCCATCAGCTCATCAAGCTCACCGCTATCGGTCAGTTTCAGCTTAAAGAACCAGCCTTCATTATCGGCGTCTTCATTAACCAGTGCCGGATTGCCTTCCAGCGCGCCATTGCCCTCAAGCACTTCGCCCGAAACAGGTGCATAAACCTCTGAGGCCGCTTTGACGCTTTCGACAACCGCCGCATCATCGCCCTTACCGACTTGTTGACCGGCTTGCGGCACTTCGACAAACACCACATCGCCCAATTGCGCTTGCGCATAATCGGTAATGCCAACAGTTGCGACATCGCCGTCAATGGCAATCCACTCATGGTCTTTGGTATATTTCTTGCTCATCTCACTCACCCCTTTTTATAATTTTGCGGCACAAACGGCATGGCAGCCACCCGCGCCGGTAGCGCTTTGCCGCGCACCATTAATTGAACTTGTGTATCGGGCGCGCTAAAGGCCGCGGACACATAGCCCATCGCCAGCGGCCCGCCCAGACTTGGCCCAAATCCGCCACTGGTCACAATGCCAATGGTTTCGCCGTCATTATTTTGAATTTCCGTGCCTTCACGCGCCGGTGCGCGGCCTTCCGGCAGCAAGCCGACACGCAGTTTTTCAACGCCATCAGCAATTTGGCTGATAACACGCTGTGCGCCCGGAAAGTCAGCCGCCTCACGACGACGCTTCGGCACAGACCATAATAAATCAGCCTCCGCCGGTGTCGTGCCGGTATCAATATCATGGCCGTAAAGGCACAAACCGGCTTCTAATCGTAAGCTGTCGCGCGCGCCCAAACCAATGGCTTCAACCGCCTCATGCGCCAGCAAAGCGCGGCTCAGTTTTTCGGCCAAATCATGTGCGATGGAAATTTCAAAACCATCTTCGCCGGTATAGCCGCAGCGCGACACCAAAACCGGCGCGCCGTGCCACTCAGTCCATGCGGCCTGCATGAAAGCCAAATCGCGGCACATCGGCATTAAATCAGCCAACACGTTTTCGGCCTGCGGCCCTTGCAAGGCGATTAAGGCGCGGTCGGCAATTTCCAAATCGGCACGGCCTGCCAGCGCGGCGGCGATATGGGCAAAATCAGCGTCTTTGCACGCCGCATTGACAACCAACCACAACGTATCGTCGAATCGCGTCGCCATTAAATCATCAAGAATACCGCCCTCGGCATCGGTCAATTGCGTATAGCGCATTTGCCCTTGCTTGAGCGAGGTGATGCCACCCGGCACCAGCGCCTCAAACAGAGCCGCCGCGTCACCTTCATGTGCCGTCAGCTTGGCTTGCCCCATATGCGATACATCAAACAAACCGGCTTGCGCGCGTGTATGAATATGCTCCTGCATCACCCCAAGCGGGTATTGCACGGGCATTTCATAACCGGCAAACGGCACGATTTTAGCCCCTAATTCGAGGTGCAGATCATATAGGGCAGTGCGTTTTAAACCATCCACTGTGGCGCGACTCCAAAAAGCGTGCTCCGAACCATTTCGAAGCTCGCCCTCCTCTGTCGCTTGAACCTGAGAGATTTACCCCTTCGGTGAGGCGGTCGCCCGCCTGCTTTCCAGAGTGACATCGCCGCACGGTCCGTTTGCCTGAGAGTTTCCGAGGGCGGTTGCTCCTTCGGCCCTGCCTTGCGGCAGCGTCTCCCGTGCGGGTCATCTGTGAAATCATACTTACCGTAGAGTCGCAATGAGTCAAACAGGCCGAATGGTCACAGTGCTAAAAACTGGCATAAAGCTGTTAATAGCGAAGCTATCGGCTTGTGCTAGCGCGTGATGCCGATGGATTTGGCATAAGCGGCGCGATTTTCAGCCAATTGTTGTGGCGTCAAAACAAAGCCGACCACCAGTCGCGCTTTCACATTTTCCGAGCCTTTGCGGCCATAATTAATCTTCGGCAATTTATAGCTGAAGGTTTCAGCGCTCGGCGTCACTTTCATTTGCGTGCGATTGATGATGCTGCCTTTTTCATCCAAAGCAGCCACAAAAAACGGCAATTCAATACCGCTTTGCGAAACCGTGCCGCTGAGGCTTACCTCGGCCAGCAAATCATCATTTTGTCCATCGGCATAACACACCAAACTTGCCGAACCGATTCGCGCTTGAACGCCGCCGGATGACAAACCATCGGCTGTCGCCAAAGGCGCAACCGGCGGACATTGCCCGATAGCCACTTCATTAAATGATTGTCCGGCGCAGCCTGCAATCGCCGCTGCACCAACAAAAAGAGCAAAAATCTTCGACTTCATAGAGCATCCTTAACTTGACGCATGCCCAAAGCTTTCGTTAAGGGGTTCATGCGCGCGCCATTGCGTGCGACATTATCTAAACTGATACGGCAGAACAAGAGGCTTGCCGCATCAAGCGATATTTTCACCGGCTGATTTTTCAGCCAACACGCAAAAAGTAATGACGAGACACCAGCGCGATAATGACTGACCTGCCACCGCTCTCCATAATTCTCGCCAATCCGCGCGGCTTCTGCGCCGGAGTAGACCGCGCTGTGCTGATCGTCGAGCGCGCTTTAGAGCGTTTTGGCGCGCCGGTTTATGTGCGCCATGAGATTGTGCATAATAAGCGCGTGGTCGACAGTCTGCGCCAGCGCGGTGCAATTTTTGTCGATGAGCTTGACGATGTGCCGGATGACAAGCCGGTTATTTTCTCGGCGCATGGCGTGCCAAAATCAGTGCCGCAAGCCGCCGAAGCGCGGCAGATGAATTGGCTGGACGCCACCTGTCCGCTGGTTTCCAAAGTGCATATTGAAACCGAACGCCATCATGCCGCCGGTCGTCATATTCTGCTTATCGGTCATGCCGGTCATCCCGAAGTTGTCGGCACAATGGGGCAAGTGCCCGATGGCGCGATAACGCTGATTGAAACCGAGGCCGATGCGCGCAATATCACCCTGCCCGACGGCGCGGAAAGTGCCTTGGCCTATGCCACGCAAACCACCTTATCGGTTGCTGACACGGCAGGCATTATCGCGGTTTTGACCGAACGCTTTCCTGATATCGCCGCGCCGCATAAAGAAGATATTTGTTACGCCACCACCAATCGCCAGCAAGCCGTGCAAATGCTGGCGGCTGAGGTCGCGCATGTGCTGGTTATCGGTGCGCCCAACTCGTCTAACTCTCAAAGGCTGGTTGAAGTGGCGCGTCAAGCCGGTTGCCCGCAAGCCAGCCTGATTGGTGGGGCAGAAGATATTGATTGGGCGGCCATGCAAAATGCGACAAGAATAGGTCTAACGGCTGGCGCATCAGCACCCGAAGAAATTACCGATGAGGTCATCGCCGCCTTTCGTGACCGCTTTGCCGTCAACGTCAGCCAATTGGATGGCATTGAAGAAAATGTGCATTTCAAATTGCCACGCGTGTTGCGCGACAGTGCCGATGATGCGGGGGCGCGCTAATGGCTGTGTTCACCCATGTCACGCCGGAGGCTTTGGCGGCCTTTTGGGCTGATTATGATTTGCCGCCTGTGACCGAGCTGAAAGGCATTCAGGCCGGTGTGCAAAACAGCAATTATCTCGTCACCACGGCTGAGGATAAATATATTCTAACGCTATATGAAGACACGGCGACCGGTGTCGACCCCGATGATTTGCCGTATTTTCTATCGCTCTTGCAGCATTTGAGCGGCAATGGATTATCTTGTCCGATGCCGATTGAACGGCGCAACGAAACAGGGCTGGGTAAAGTTCTGGGTCAGTTGAGCGGTCGTCCGGCGGCGCTTGTCAGTTTTCTGCAGGGGCGTGCCGGCATCGCGCCCAAACCGCCGCAATGCAAAAGCGCGGGCGCGGCTTTGGCGCGGCTGCATTTAGCCGGTGAAGGCTTCGCCATGCAACGGGCCAATTCGCAAGGCCCTGACAATTGGCAAAATCTGTTTGCGTTGTGTCGCGATGAAGCCGATGAGGTGACACCAGGTCTGGGCGAGCTTATCGCCGGTGAATTGACCTATTTAAAAGCTCATTGGCCGCAAGACTTGCCGCAAGGCGTTATTCATGCCGATTTATTTCCCGATAATGTGTTTTTTATCGGTGCGGAAGTATCCGGTCTGATTGATTTTTATTTCGCCTGTCACGATATGCTGGCCTATGATTTGGCGATTATGCTCAATGCGTGGTGCTTTGAGGCGGACGTCAATTTCAACATCACCAAAGCCAAAGCCTTGCTGGCCGGATATCAATCGGTGCGGCCCATGGCGCAGAACGAAATTGACGCTTTGCCGATATTGGCGCGCGGCGCGGCCATGCGGTTTTTAATGACCCGTCTGCATGATTGGCTCAACCGACCTGATGATGCGCTTCTGGTGCCAAAAAATCCGGTCGATTATTTGCGCCGCTTGCGCTTTCACCGGCATGTCACATCTGCTGCCGATTACGGCTTGGAGGGCTGAATGTATCAAATTTTCACCGATGGCGCGTGTTCGGGTAATCCGGGCCCCGGCGGTTGGGGCGCTCTGGTAGAAGGCCCTGAAAGCACAGTTGAGTTGCATGGCGGCGAAGCCGATACAACCAATAATCGCATGGAACTAAGCGCCGCCATTGAGGCGCTGAAAAGCCTACCCGATAACAGCACGGTGACACTGACCACGGACAGCACTTATGTGAAAGACGGCATTACCGGCTGGATTATCAATTGGAAAAAGCGCGGCTGGAAAACCGCCGCCAAGAAGCCGGTGAAGAATGTTGATTTATGGCAAGCGCTTGACGCGCAATGCGCCCGCCATCAAATCGATTGGCAATGGGTTAAAGGCCATGCCGGACATGCCGGAAATGAACGCGCCGACGCGCTGGCAAATATCGGCATGGCCCCTTATTTATAGCAGCTGAATTAGCCGAGTTGAGACAGCAGGTTTTCCGCTCCGCTATCAACAGCTTGGCCCGGATTGCCCTCAAGATTTAGGGTTTCAATAACACCATCGCGCACAATCATTGAATAACGCAGCGAACGCGTGCCCATGCCAAAGCCCGTGCCGTCCATTGTCAGGCCGAGTTTTTCGGTCAATTCACCATTGCCGTCACCGACCATCATGACTTTACCGGTCGCATTTTGTTGTTTGCCCCATGCATCCATAACGAAAGCGTCATTCACTGACAGGCACACAATCGTGTCGACACCGGCGGCGCGCAATTCTTCTGACTTTTCAATAAAGCCCGGCAAATGCTGGTTAGAGCAAGTGGGCGTAAACGCACCCGGCAGGGCAAACATGGCCACTGTCTTGCCTGAAAAAAGTTCGTCCGTGCTAATCGGTGCCGGTCCGGCATCGCTCATATGCATCAATGTGGCTTGGGGGATTTTGTCACCGGCTTTAGCGGTCATAGGGCTCTCCTGTTATATTGTTATTGCAGTTGACGATGATCGCTGACCGCAATGTCTTGTTCAACGACGCGCGCGCCATCGCGCACGACAAAAGTCAATTTACGCCCGATGAACGGTTGGTCAAGCTTCGCCCATGCAGGAATTTCAATCAAATAAGCGGCCGGATGACGCGCCGCAATGCGCGGCTCGCCCAAAACATCATGCGGGCCGGGAATATACATCAGTTGCGGCGCGTTTAATTGCTTGCCGGTGACGACCACTTGCAGTGAAACACCGTCAAAACTGGCGCTTTCAATACGTAAATCATCCGACGGGGCTTGTGCCCGCGCTGCCAATAAGTTTTGGATGAACGCACCATGCGGAGAACTCACGCCGGTTTGCAGCGGCAAGCTAAGTTTTACCTCAACCGGCACACAAACCTCGCGGCACACGCCGATAAGCCCATTTAATCTCAACTCAACATTATTAAGAGCCGTATCTTTGACAGTCAGCGGAAACACAAAACCGGCCATACCGTCATAGCCGTAAAACCCACCTATACCGTCATCGAAAAAATACGGTGCGGGATAGCCAATCGCGCCGACACTGACATTGCGGCTGGTCGAGAAATCAAATTCAGGCGCAATACCGCTAGCCCCCGGATAACGCCAATAAGTATGCCATCCGGGCTTCATATCGATTTGCAGAGCGGCAAAATATTGCCCGTCTATTTCAGCAGCAACCAGCCGATAACGCGCCGGTTTCATATCCACCCACGCGGTCTCATTTGCATGAGCCGGCCAAATACTGACAATTGCAAGGCTCGCCGCCATGAATATGTTACGCAAAATCATCATATGCTTTGTATAAACCTTTCCACACCACAAGACGAGAGCAGATAAACCGATGCGAAAATTATTGCAGCGATGCGTGTTCCTGCCTAACTTCAAAGAATGAAGACGTCGCTCCACGACACAGATTTGCGTGGTCAATTTTTACTGGCCATGCCCGGCATGGGCGATGACAGATTTGACCGCAGCGTGATTTATATGCTCGCCCATGACAGTGAAGGCGCGATGGGGTTTATCATTAATCAGCCGACAGATGGCTTGAGCCTTGGCGATATTGCCACCAATTTACCGCAAGCTGTTGCTTCAACGGGTTTGCGCAATTTGCCGGTTTTCATTGGCGGGCCGGTGCAAAGCGACCACGGCTTTGTGCTGCATTCTGACGATTATCGCGCGGGGGATGCGGGGGATGAAGAGCCAAACCCTTTGTCAGACGGCTTGCCGGTAAGTGTCACACAATCGCTGGAAATATTAATTGATGCCGCCAAGGCCAAAGGCCCAACCCATATGCGCTTACTGCTTGGCTACACTGGCTGGGGGCCCGGACAATTAGAAGGCGAAATACAAGAAAATGTTTGGTTTTCATGCGCCGCCGAACCGGAAGATATTTTCAGCCCGCACCCGATGGACCTATATGAAAAATGCATCGCCCGCTTAGGCGTCGACCTTGCTTTATTAAGTGCGCAAGGTGGGGAAGCGTAAATATTTTCTCTAACTCAACGTCTATCTGGCACAAAAAATGCGCCCAATAAAACAATACCGCAGGTCATAGCCAGCGCAATATCACCCAATTCAGCACTGACAACCCCGGCAAATGCCGGGGCAAGAATTTCCGCCGTCCATAAGCTGCCCGTCGCAACAAGCGTCATATCGGCAAAAATAATAACCCGCGTCCAGTAATTGCGATTAACCGCAAGCCGGATGACCAAATTAACATGCGCCAAAATGCTCATAAACACGCCAAGCCCCAAAGCGATGCGAATAATGCTCAGCCGATAGGCCAGCAAGCTCTCAAAGCTGGACCCATCGGGTAAAATATCGCGCAGCCACAGGCTTGCCAGCATAACCAGTAAACCGCCACCCATTGTCACCCCATAAGTGGCGCGGCGCGAGCGGCGTATCACTGCCGCAATAATGGCCAGCACCAGCAACAAAGAAAGCAGCAGCAGCATGGTGGAATAAAAAGTTCGCTGCCCTGCTTGATGCGCCGCCAATTGCTCAGGCGACCAGAGATAAATCACTTCATCGGCAGGAATATTCGGCAGAAAAAAACTATGCACCTCACCGGCAGGGATGAAAAACACCAACCCCGCATCGTTTCCTGTCTGACCTGCAAATTCGCGATTATCCGATGAGAACAAGCGCAGAGGCGGACGACTGCCCGATTGCAAGCCAAGCGCAACGGCCAAATCATTGAGCGGCGCACGACGCAAAACCAAATCGAGCGGCTGCGAGCCACTATTTTGAATGGCGAAAACCATACCGCTTTCACCATTCGTGGCAGTCTCAGCCTGTTTCATATATGGATTGAGATGTAAAAGACCGAAGCTCTCATCCAGCCGCAACGGGTCGGACGCCTGCGCGGCAGGCATAGCTGCAAGCCATAAAAATGTGAAAGCCAGCAGGCGTTTCATCAGCCGCTTCATCAGTCTTGCCCGTGGGCACCCATGCGCGCTTTATCGCGAATAAGCGCTTGCACATCGGCCAGACTATTGGCGCAAGGGGTAAACTGTTCCGGCTTGTCGAGCATATCGGTAACACGCTGCGGCGTATCTGGAGCCGCGTCATAAGCCGCTTCAACGGCTTTTGGAAACTTCGCCGGATGGGCTGTCGCCAGAGTGACCATCGGCACGCCTTCAGGCAAAACCGCGCGCCGTGCCGCACCAACACCAACGGCACTATGCGGGTCGATTTGAAAACCGTTTTGCGTATGCACATCGCGCATAATGTCTAAAGTCTGGCTTTCGTCCACCCGCTCGGCAGCAAATAAAGCGCGCATTAAAGACAGTTCATTTTCAGCCATTTCAAAGCGACCGCCTTGTTTCAGCGCATCCATGTAAGCGCGCACCCGCGCCGCATCGCGACCGGTGACTTCAAACAATAGCCGTTCAAAATTACTGGAAACCTGAATATCCATGCTTGGACTGGTGGTCGCGACAACTTCGCCGGTCTCATAAACCCCGCTTGCCATGGTGCGTGCCAAAATATCATTTACATTGGTCGCCACCATAAGCTGCGCAATCGGCAAGCCCATTTGCGCCGCCACATATCCGGCGAACACATCGCCGAAATTACCGGTCGGCACAGAAAACGCCACCGGTTGCTCCGGCCCACCCAGCTTGGCCGCGGCGGTAAAGTAATAGGTGATTTGCGCCATCACCCGCGCCCAATTGATAGAGTTGACGCCCGCCAATGCCATATCTTGGCGAAAGCGCATATCATTGAACATGTCTTTCACCAGCGCCTGACAATCATCAAATGTGCCGTCAATCGATAGCGTATGCACATTAGCATCTTGCGGCGTTGTCATTTGTTTGCGCTGCACATCAGATACGCGACCATGCGGAAACAAAATAAACACGTCGACCGCTTCACGCCCGCGAAACGCCTCAATCGCTGCGCCGCCGGTATCGCCCGATGTCGCGCCGATAATGGTGGCGCGCTCACCGCGGCGTATCAAAGCATCATCCATCAGCCGCGCCAGCAATTGCATAGCGACATCTTTAAACGCCAAAGTTGGGCCGTGATACAGCTCTAGAAAATATTGATTATTTCCCAAATCCGTCAAAGGCGCGACATCTGCCGCATCAAAACCGGCATAGGCTTCTTCAACCATTTCGCTCAGCCGTTCGCGCGATACATCATCACCCATAAACGGGTGCAGCACCTCGACCGCCACTTGCTGAAACGGCGCATCAACAAAACTTTTCAACATGGCATCGCTGAGGCGCGGCCATGCTTTCGGCACATAAAGACCGCCATCGGAGGCCAGACCGGCCAGCAAGGCTTCTTCAAAGCGCAATGTCGGTGCTTGCCCACGGGTAGAGATATAATTCACTGCCCTGTTTCCTCTTCCAGCTTGCGGTTTTTCAACAACCGGATGTGCCACAGACCGGAAATAATCACAAGCACTATGGCCAGACCGAACCACGTGACAGCATATTGTAAGTGATTATTTGACATAGAAAAACGCGTTTGCCCGCCGCGCGGCCAGCTATCATTGGCAATTGCCGCTTCGCCCAGCATGGCCGGTAAATCAAGCTGCCAATGCGCACCAATGGCTTTCGGGTCGCGCACATAAAACAAATTGCGCGTCGGGTCATCCACATTATCAAACAGCCCGCGACCGTCGGGCCAGCGCAAGACAATCTCAAAATTCATCTCACCTTGTGGCGGTGGCGGCGCGGGAATATCAATGAGACGCTGCGGGATAAAGCCCCTATCCACCAATACCGCGCTGCCATCTTTCAAATAAAACGGCACCAGCATGTGATAACCGGCCTTTTCATTGCGCGATAAACCGGTCGGCTGATTTTCAATTTGGGTAAACCAAAACACCACTTCGTCACCAAACCGCCCACTCAATACAGCGCGATGGAAATCGTGTTTTTCGCGGGTCAATTCAGCAATATCAGCACGGCTGGAAATAGCGACAGCATCCGCAGTGCGGCGTGCTTCAATGCGGGTCAATAAATCGCTTTTCCAAGCGAGGCGTTCAACCTGCCATGTGCCGAGCATAATCAGCACAGCCAGCATGACCAAGGTTAAAGCAGCGGGAAAATAAAAACGCAGGGAATTGGCCATAGCTATTCCCTGCGCTTTACAATTTCAAACCGTTAAACGGACTTAGTGAGCGCCGGCGGCACCGGCACCCAAAATATAAATCACGACAAACAAGAAAAGCCAGACGACATCGACAAAGTGCCAATACCAGGCGGCGGCTTCAAAGCCGAAATGCTGTTGCGAGCTGAAATGATTATTCATCGCGCGCAGCAAGCACACGGCCAGGAAAATCGTGCCGACAAGCACATGGAAACCATGAAAGCCGGTCGCCATATAGAAGGTTGCGCCATAAATATGGCCGGAGAAACCAAAGGCGGCATGCTGGTATTCATAGACTTGGAAGACTGTGAATAATGCACCCAGTGCGACGGTCAGAATAAGGCCCCATTTTAAGCCTTCGCGGTCATCATGCTGAAGCGCATGGTGCGCCCAAGTTACGGTTGTGCCTGATGTCAGCAGAACCAAGGTATTGATGAGCGGCAAGTGCCACGGGTCAAAAGTTTCAATGCCTTGCGGCGGCCAGACACCACCCGTCAAAGCGGCACGTTCAGTTTGAATCGCTTCGCCCGGATATAGGCTCACATCGAAATAAGCCCAGAACCACGCGACAAAAAACATAACTTCTGAGGCGATGAACAAAATCATGCCATAGCGATGGTGCAGTTGAACCACCGGCGTATGGTCGCCTTGTTGCGCCTCTTTAACAACATCGCGCCACCAGCCAAGCATAGTGTACAGCGTGCCTAAAAGACCGAGTGCCAGCACCCAAGGCGTGCCATTATGAAAATATTGCACGGCACCAATAGACAAAATCAGCACACTAACCGATGCAACAACCGGCCAGGGGCTTGGGTCTACCAGATGATAGTCGTGATTTTTTGCGTGACTGTCAGCCATAATTCAATCCCTCATTTTATCCTTGCGGACGAGCAGGTTTACCCTGCTTGGTTATGCGCGACGTGTCGGCATCCGAGGAAGCCTGCTCTGTCGCCTCAAAGAATGTATAAGACAATGTGATGGTTTTTACATCATCCATTTCACGGTCGGTCAAAATTTCCGGGTCGATGAAAAAACTGACCGGCATATCTACTGCCTCGCCGGGCGCGAGAACCTGCTCGGTAAAGCAGAAACAGTCGATTTTGGAGAAATAAATCCCCGCTTCCGGCGGTGACACATTATAGGTCGCCGTTCCGGTAATTGTCCGGTCCGTCGGGTTTTTGGCACGATAAAAAGCCAAACCCGATTCGCCGACCGGCAAAGCTACAGCCGCCTCCGGCGCCTCAAAGCGCCACGGCATTTTACGATTAATACTGGCGTCAAAACGCACCGTTATCATGCGCTCAGACACAGCACCGGGTGCTGCATCCGCAACTTGCGTTGTGCCCCCAAAACCGGTGACACGGCAGAACATATCGTAAAGCGGCACGGCGGCGAACGACACGCCAATCATCGCAACCGCCATGAAGGCAGCGCTGACGGCGACACGGCGGTTAGATTTTTCCGCCTGCTCGCGTTGCATATCGTTATCTTGCGCGTCGCTCATCCGTTCCTCTTATAGCGGCCGATTGGCGACATTCGCGCCCAGCTTAACCAGCGTGACCCAAAAAAACAGCCCAACGAAAACCAACAATGCCACCGCCATAATGGCCGCGCGCTTGCGTCGCTGCTTAAGCAGGTCTTCCGTCCAAATCGGGGCGTCTTCTTGTGTGGTAGTCTCGTTTTTATCGCTCATGACTTAACCCATTAGCTTGTCGGCCGGTAACAGCACGAAGAGAAGAAAAAGATAGAAAATCGAATAGGCAAACGTCATACCTGCAACGCGATTGCGTTGTTCAGCTTTGGTGAAAGCCAAGGCCAAACATAAAGCCAGAAAAAGCCCGCTCAAAACGGCGGCTCCGGCGGCATAAAACACGCCGCTATAGCCCAGCACATAAGGTAGCAGAGTTATGCCGAATAAAATAACCGCATAAACAACAATCTGCGTCAGCGTGGCTTTCGTACCATTGGTAACCGGCAGCATCGGCACATTGGCCGCTTTATAATCATCGTTTTTAATCAGCGCCAAAGCCCAGAAATGCGGCGGCGTCCAGAAAAAGATAATGGCGAAATAAATCAGCGGCTCAACCGACAGACTATTGGCGGTCGCGGCCCAACCGATAACCGGCGGCAAAGCCCCCGCCGCGCCACCGATAACGATGTTTTGCGCGGTCGAGCGTTTCAGCCACATGGTGTATACCACTGCATAGAAGAAAATCGTAAAGGCCAGCAATGCCGCGCTGAGATAATTAATCATCACCGCCATTGCCATAACCGACAGGCCTGAAACCCACAGACCGAAAGTCAGCGCGGCCTCTTTGCTGACCCGCCCTGACGGAATAGGACGCTCTTTTGTGCGGCTCATCACGGCATCAATATCCGCATCATACCACATATTCAACGCGGCCGACGCACCGGCCCCGATTGAGATAAGCGCCAAAGCCGCTACCGCCATAACCGGATGCAATGTGCCGGGTGCCATCACCATGCCGACAAGGGCGGTGAACACCACAAGCGACATGACGCGCGGCTTCATTAAAGCGATATAATCGGCAGCGGAGCCGACATCACGAGATGCCGGCTCCTGCATTTTTGCCAATGTCTCTTTATAAGATTGAGACATATAAGCTCCTTAAAAAGTCTGCTTACTTAACTTTCGGCAGATCGGAGAATTGGTGGAACGGCGGCGGAGAGGACAATGTCCATTCCAGCGTCGTTGCGCCTTCACCCCATTGATTGTCACCGGCAGGCTGCTTGCGAGCCAGCGCATGGAATACGCCGAACAAGAAGATAAGCACACCAAATGCGGCAATATATGACCCCATTGATGACCAGTAATTCCAACCGGCATAAGCGTCCGGATAATCGACATAACGGCGCGGCATACCCGCCATACCGAGGAAATGCTGCGGGAAGAAAAGCAGGTTCACACCAAAGAAAGTGACCCAGAAATGCAGCTTGCCGATAAATTCTGAATAGGTGTAGCCGAACATTTTGCCGAACCAGTAATACCAACCGGCGAAAATGGCGAACACGGCACCCAGTGACAGCACGTAATGGAAATGCGCGACCACGAAATATGTATCGTGATAGGCACGGTCTACGCCGGCATTGGCCAGCATCACACCTGTTACACCACCAACGGTGAACAAGAAGATGAAGCCCAAAGCCCACAACATCGGTGTTTTGAACTCAATTGAACCGCCCCACATTGTGGCAATCCATGAGAAGATTTTCACCCCTGTCGGCACCGCAATTACCATTGTGGCCGCCACGAAATAGGCTTGCGTGTCAACGCTCAAACCGGCTGTATACATGTGGTGCGCCCACACAACAAAGCCGACGCCGCCAATGGCGACCATGGCATAGGCCATGCCGAGATAACCGAAGACCGGCTTTTTCGAGAAGGTAGATACAATCTGCGAGATAATGCCGAAGCCCGGGAGAATAAGAATATAAACTTCCGGATGGGCAAAGAACCAGAACAAGTGCTGATACAAAATCGGGTCACCGCCACCGGCCGGGTCGAAGAAGGTCGTCCCGAAATTACGGTCAGTCAGCAGCATGGTAATCGCACCGGCGAAGACCGGCAGCGACAAAAGCAGCAAGAACACGGTTACCAGCACTGACCACACGAAAAGCGGCATTTTGTGCATGGTCATGCCCGGGGCACGCATGTTGAAAATAGTGGTGATGAAGTTAATCGCACCAAGAATGGATGAAATACCGGCAACGTGCAAAGACAAGATGGCATAATCCATGGCAGGGCCAGGCTGACCACTTGTTGAAAGCGGCGGATAAATCGTCCAACCGCCACCTACGCCGTCATTGCCTGGAGGGCCTTCGGCGAAAATGGACATAACCAACAAAATGAAGGATGCCGGCAGCAGCCAGAAAGAAATATTATTCATGCGCGGGAACGCCATATCAGGCGCGCCAATCATCAACGGCACAAACCAGTTGCCGAAACCGCCAATCATCGCCGGCATCACCATGAAGAAAATCATGATGAGACCGTGGCCGGTCACCAGCACATTATAAAGGTGGAAATCGCCGCCCAGAACGCCATCACCCGGGGCTTGCAATTCCATCCGCATGAGAACGGACATAAAACCACCGACAACCCCTGCGAAAATCGCAAAGATGAGGTACATGGTACCGATATCTTTGTGGTTGGTTGAGTAAACGTAACGACGCCAACCTGTCGGATGGTCTTCGTGGCCGTGATCTGAATGGGCTGCAGCTTCATTTGCCATCACTTGCTCTCCTCTATTAGCGCTGGGCGCCGGTTGTTGCGGCGGCTACCATGCCGTCGCTGGCTTCAATTTGGGCGTATTCCGCTTTGGCTTCTTCAACCCAAGCGGCAAACTCATCTTTAGAGACGACTTCGATACGGATAGGCATAAAGGCGTGGCGGATACCGCACAGCTCAGAACACTGCCCGTAATAAGTGCCGGTTTTCTCGGCCTTGAACCATGTCTCATTCAAGCGGCCCGGCACGGCGTCAATTTTCAGACCAAAGGCCGGCATGGCGAAGGCATGCAGTACATCGGCAGCGGTAACAATAACGCGAACCGTTGTGTCGACCGGCACGACCATGGCCGTATCAGTTGCCAAAAGACGCGGCTGGTCACCACGCTCTTCATCATTCAGCATCAGTGAATCGAAAGCGAAATCGCCATGGTCAGGGTACTCATAACCCCAATACCACTGATAGCCGACGGCTTTGACAGTCATTTCAGCTTGCGGAATATCGCGCTGGAAATACAAAAGACGGAAAGACGGGATGGCGATAACCACCAAAATAAGAATTGGAACAACTGTCCAAACAACTTCAACCAGCGTGTTATGCGTCGTCTTGCTCGGCTCCGGATTGGCCTTGGCGCTAAAGCGCACCATGACGTAAACCATCAGACCCAACACAAACAAGGTAATCGCCGTCATCAGATACAGCAGAAAATTGTTAAAGTCCGTAATCATCGTCATGTTTTCAGTCGCTGCTTTTTGAAAGCCTAATTGCCAAGGCTCAGGCTGCGCGGCGAAAGCGGCTGTTCCGCTCACCAGCAAAGCGCCGAAAACGGCTGCCATGCGTGTCATCATTGATGTGAAAAGACCCATATTCTGTCTCCATTCCGCTGGTTAAGGGAATCCCCTCTCAAAATATGCACTCTCTATACATAATTTTCAGGCAATTCACTATAGCTTGCTTCAACTCTGCGACTTTATGACCAAAAAGCTCAAATCAGCCTGTTTGTGACCCGCCAAGCCTTGCTTATGGCGCAGACAATAGACATATTACGAGAGCAATCACCGGAGGCTTATTGTGAGCGATAACCAAATTCAACACCAAGACCCGCAAGAATTATTTTTTGGCCAAACCGAATTGGACCAAGACCAAACCCATCGCTTTACCGAGCAGGCTTTGGCGGCGGCTGATGATGGTGAACTATACCTCGAATATACCCTTTCGGAAGCCTTTTCATTCGATGATAACCGCTTGAAAGCCGCCAGCTTTGACACTAGTCACGGCTTTGGTTTGCGCGCCGTTAAAGACGAGGCTGTCGGCTTTGCCCATGCCACTGACTTATCTATGAGCGCACTGAGCCGCGCCGCCGATAGCCTATCGCCGGTTTTATCCGGTCATGCAGGCACTTGGGCAAGCGCCCCTTCGGCTGGCGGTGCGCCGCTTTACATGGCAGACAATCCGCTCAATGGCGCGGAATTTATCGATAAGGTGAAATTGCTGGAAGATATAAATGCCTATGCCCGCGCGCGTGACAATCGGGTACGGCAAGTATCCGTATCGCTGGCCGGTGAATGGCAAGCCGTGTGCATCGTGCGCCCCGACACCGGCCCGCTTTATGATGTGCGCCCGCTTGTGCGCCTCGATGTGTCAGTTGTTGTCGGCGAAGGCGAGCGGCAAGAAACCGGCCATTCAGGGCGCGGCGGACGGGCCAATTATTCGCAATGGCTGGCACCGGAAAACTGGCAAGAGCAAGTCAATAATGCGCTCAAGCAAGCCGTAACCAATCTCGATTCGATACCCGCGCCTGCCGGTGAAATGGATGTTGTATTGGGGCCGGGCTGGCCGGGCATTTTGCTGCACGAAGCTGTCGGCCACGGCCTTGAAGGTGATTTCAACCGCAAAAAAACCTCAGCTTTTTCTGACCGCATTGGCGAGCGTGTTGCCTCGCCCGGCGTTACGGTAATCGATGATGGCACAATTGCCGACCGGCGCGGTTCTTTGACCATTGATGATGAAGGCACGCCAACGTCAAAAACCGTGCTTATCGAAGACGGAATTTTGAAAGGCTATATGCAAGACCGGCTGAATGCCCGCCTGATGGGCATGGCACCGACCGGCAATGGGCGGCGCGAGAGCTTTAGCTGCCAACCCATGCCGCGCATGACCAATACGTATATGCTGGGCGGCACGCATGAGCCAGAAGAAATTCTCGCCAGTGTCAAAAACGGCATTTACGCCACTTCTTTCGGCGGCGGCCAAGTGGATATTACCAGTGGCAAGTTTGTGTTTTCATGCACCGAGGCATTTGAGATTAAAGACGGCAAGCTGGGCGCACCGCTGAAAGGCGCAACGCTCATCGGCACCGGCCCGGAATCAATGCAGCGCATCTCCATGATCGGCAATGATATGGCACTGGATGAAGGCATTGGCACATGCGGCAAAGCCGGACAGGGTGTGCCGGTTGGTGTCGGTCAACCAAGCCTGCGACTGGAAGGGCTGACGGTTGGCGGCACAGGCTGATGTTCGCCAAACTGCGCGCCATTGATTGGCGCGAGGGCCGTTTTTTAAACCCGCATCATCCCAAGCATTTCGGCAGCGTCTTGTTTGTCGGCTGGCTGGCTTGCGCACTAACCATGCTTCCGGCAGTGGTTTTTGCGCCTTCAATGGCAAGCCCCATGAACAATATATGGGTTGAGGCTTTGGTCAGTGGCGGGCCGATATTGGCGCATTTATACAGTCTGCGCGCGCTTTTCGCTTTGCGCGAAAAACCCAAATTTCAAGCCAATATGATGGCTGCGCTGTTTACTCTGAGCTATTTTCCGGCGGGTGTTTTGGCGATGATTGTTCTGCCCTGGCCGCATGCCTTTACGATACCGCTGGCCGGTGTTGGGCTTGGCATTTTCAGCCTTGGACTTTTATTTCCCGGCCTGTCACCGTTTTTCGCTTATGCGCTGAACGCGAAATTCATCCGCCCGCAAGATGGGCCGTTTCGGCTCGCCTTCGCGTTTTTACTGTTTTTTATCGGTTGGGTAATCGCCGGTATTTTGGCCGAAGTTTTATCTTCTATTTAGAAGCCGCTTTAAAAAACCAGTTGTTTGAAAACGCGGCGCACATCGCCGTCCCACTCATTTTCATAATGGTCAAGCAAACGCTGCGCGTTGTTTTTGCCATCGGCGACAATCTGCTGCAAATAACCCAAATATTGCGTTTCATCGCCGCCCGCACCGTCCGAGCGATTGCGCGCTTTCAGCCCCTGCTCCGATAAAGCGACAATATCGCGGGCCATCGCCAGCAAATCAGTGTTACGAAACTTTGTTTGCAAGCCGCTTATCGGCGCGGCAGCGCGTAAATAATCGCGCTCTTCTTCGGTCCAATCGGCAATATAATCAGCCACTTGGCTTTGCGTATCTGCATCATAAAGCAGCCCGACCCAAAACGCTGAGAGGGCACAAAGCGACGGCCAAGGCCCGGCATCCGCGCCGCGCATTTCGATAAATCGCTTGACCCGCGCCTCAGGGAAAATCGTCGTTAAATGGTCTTCCCAATCAGCCGCTGTTGGCAACTGCCCCGGCAAAGCGGGTAATTTTCCGGCCAAGAAATCGCGAAAGCTCATGCCCAGCGTGTCAACAAATTCGCCATCGCGCATGATGAAATACATCGGCACATCCAG
>CBFHPF010000004.1:0-29956 GCA_965657665.1 Alphaproteobacteria bacterium
TGAAGCTCGGCACAATTGCTGACCTTATCGCTTATCGCCGCCGCAAAGATACGCTGGTGAAGCGCATTCACGAAGATACCTTCAAGCTTGCCAATGGCAATGAAATGAAAGCGCATATTTTCTTGAACACGGTCACCAATGAAGAGCATATCGCCTTGGTGAAGGGTGATATTTCAGGCCCTGAGCCGGTGCTGACGCGCTTCCATGCCGAAAATCTGGTGGCTGATATTGCCGGTAGTGGTATGCCGCGCGCCGGTGTTTTTGAAAAATCGCTCAATAAAATTGATGCAGAAGGGCGCGGCGTGATGGTGATTATTCGCAACACCTCGCCGACCCCGTTCACCGATTTGATGAAGCCTGAAAGCAGCGGCGACCCGATGCCGACCCGCTTGCTTGATTATGGTATCGGCGCTCAGATTGTGGCTGATTTGGGTCTGCATGAAATCGAATTGCTGTCTGACACACCGCGCACAGTTGTTGCGTTGGAAGGTTATGATTTGCAAATTGTCGGGCAACGCCCGATTGAAGGCTGATTAAGGGAATAAGAAATGAGCAAAGTACTGATTGTCGAAGCACGGTTTTATGACGATATGGCAGATGCGCTGGCCGAAGGCGCCGCCGTTGTATTGGATGCTGCAGGGGTTGCTTATGAGCGCGTGGCTGTGCCGGGCGTTTTGGAAGTGCCGGTTGCTATCAAATATGCGGCCCAAAGCGGTGACTATGACGGCTATGTTGCACTGGGCGTGGTTATTCGCGGCGAGACAACGCATTACGATATTGTCTGCAATGGAAGCGCGCGCGGCTTGATGGAGCTTGGCATTAAAGACGGGCTCGCTATCGGCAATGGTGTGCAGACAGTTGAGAATGCCGAGCAAGCTTGGGCGCGGTGCAAAATGTCTGAAAAAGACAAAGGCGGCGGTGCGGCGAAAGCGGCACTCGCATTGATGGGCTTGCGCAAGCAATGGTCTTAGGGCTACACCCTGTCTTATGACTGAACAATCACATGATGCGCGTTCCGGCGCGCGCCTTCTTGCCGTGCAGGCGCTTTATCAAATGGATATCGCGCAAACGCCGCTGGAAGTTATTATTCGCGAATTTGCCGAACATCGTGACAGCGAAAAGCTGGATGAGATGGAACTGCCAACAGCAGATATGGGGCATTTCGAGTTTTTGCTGCGCGGCGTGATGGATTATCAAACGCTGATTGACCGCGCGATTGATGGGCGCTTGGCTGAAAATTGGAGCTTGGCGCGTATCGACAGCACCTTGCGGGCGATTTTGCGGTGCGGTGTGCAAGAATTGCTTAATGCGCCGGATGTGCCGCCCGCTGTGGTGATTTCGCAATATGCCGATATGGCGCATGCGTTTTTTGATGGCGCTGAAGGCGGCATGGCGAATGCGCTGCTCGACCGCGTCAGCAAAGATGTGGCTGATGGCGCGCTCGCGTCGATTTAATCATGACTAACAAAAAGACATGGAGCGAGTTCGGTTTTATCGCCGATCTGCTCGCCCCTTTGTCTGGTGAGGGCGCGTTGCATCTCAGCGATGATGCGGCGCAAATTTCGCCGCCTGCCGGATTTGATTTGGTGGTCAGTGCCGATGCGCTGGTTGAGGGCGTTCATTTTCCGCTTGATAAAAATGCCGCGCTGGTCGCCCGCCGCGCTTTGGCCTGTAATATTTCTGACCTCGCCGCCAAGGGTGCCAAGCCGTATGGTTGTATGCTGACGCTCGGCGTTGCACCGCATTGGGATGAAGCATGGTTGGGCGCGTTTGCTGAAGCTTTCGGGGCAGGGCTGACGCAGTGGGGTATGCCGCTATGGGGTGGCGATACGGTATCCAGCGCGACCGGTTTTATTAATCTCACAGTGCATGGCTTGGTGCCGCATGGCCAAATGATTAAACGCAGCGGCGCGCAAATCGGCGATGATGTTTATCTCACCGGCACAATTGGCGATGGTTATCTCGGCCTCCAGCATATGAGCGCGCCTTATACCGACCCGCGCCCGCCCTTGGCTTTCGGGCAGGGGCTTGTCGGTTTGGCACACGCCGCGTTGGATGTGTCGGATGGCTTATTGGCTGACCTTGACCACATTGCGCGAGCTTCGGCTTGTATGATTGAGTTGGAAGCCGCCGCCATGCCGCTATCGAATGAAGGAAAAGCTTTTCTGGCGGAGGGCGGCACGCTGGAAACGCTGCTGAGTGGCGGCGATGATTTGCAAATTGCCTTTACCGCCGCGCCGCAAAATGCAGCGACATTGATTGATTTGGCCCGTCAAACAGATATTGCCCTCAGTCGCATTGGCTCGGTTGTCGCGTCTCAGAACGAGCAAACGCACGCGGTTTTACATATGGAAGACGGTGAAATTATTTTCCCGACTGAGCGTGGTTTTCGGCATTTCTAGCGTTTGCGCGAAATAATCGGTTAAAAAACCGGTTTTTTCGTGCTTTTTCTTGCTTTACGCGCCGATATTTGGCATATACCCGCCTATTGGAAGGGGGAGCCGACGCGTTTTTGCGTCCAATACCCCACAACTTAAGAGGTTTAATTATGAGCACCCTGATGTGGCTTATCATTGCTTCCGGCCTTCTTGCCATTGTTTATGGCATTTGGACGGCCCGTAGCATTATGGCGGCTGATGCCGGCAACGAGCGGATGCAAGAAATTGCATCTGCGATTCAGGAAGGCGCTGCTGCCTATCTGAACCGTCAATATCGTACAATCGGTATTGTTGGCGTGGTTATCGCCGTTTTGGTCTTCTTCCTGCTTGGCGCGAAAGTGTCGGTCGGCTTTATCGTCGGCGCGGCCTTGTCCGGTGCTGCCGGTTATGTCGGCATGCTGGTTTCTGTTCGTGCCAATGTGCGGACGACACAAGCTGCATCTGAAAGTTTGGGTGCCGGTCTGTCGATGGCCTTCCGCTCAGGTGCCGTAACAGGCATGCTGGTTGCCGGTCTGGCTCTGTTGGCTGTGGCTGTTTACTTTGCTGTCCTTATCAATGGCTTTGGCCTTGCTGCAGACAGCCGCGAAGTTGTTGACGCGCTGGTCGCTCTCGGCTTCGGCGCATCATTGATTTCAATCTTTGCCCGTCTCGGCGGCGGCATCTTCACCAAAGGTGCTGACGTGGGCGGCGACCTTGTTGGTAAAGTGGAAGCCGGTATCCCGGAAGATGATCCGCGCAACCCGGCCACCATCGCCGACAATGTTGGCGATAATGTTGGTGACTGTGCCGGTATGGCAGCTGACTTGTTTGAAACATATGCGGTGACGATTGTTGCCACTATGGTTTTGAGCGCCATCTTCTTTACCGCTGATGCAATGACCATGATGATGTACCCGCTGGCTATTGGCGGCACATGCATTGTGACCTCAATCATCGGTACATTCTTTGTCCGTTTGGGTGCCAGCAACTCAATCATGGGTGCGCTGTATAAAGGCTTCATCGCTTCAGCCGTACTGAGCTTGATTGCACTGTACTTTGTAACCGACGCGGTTATCGGCCTCGACACACAGCGTGTCATTGAAGGTCAAGTGTTTAACGGCATGAGCTTGTATCTTTGCGGTGTTCTGGGTCTGGCCATTACCGGTTTGATTATTTGGATTACCGAATACTACACAGGCGTTAACTACCGTCCGGTGAAATCAGTGGCCAAAGCTTCTGAAACCGGTCACGGCACAAACGTTATTCAGGGGCTGGCTGTTTCTATGGAAGCAACGGCTCTGCCAGCCATCGTTATTGTTGTCGGCATTATCGCGACCTATAACCTTGCCGGTCTGTTCGGTATCGCTATTGCGGTTACCACCATGTTGGCTCTGGCCGGTATGGTTGTGGCCCTCGACGCTTTTGGTCCTGTGACTGACAACGCCGGTGGTATTGCTGAAATGGCTGAATTGCCGGAAAGCGTTCGTGCAACAACTGACGCGCTTGATGCCGTCGGTAACACAACCAAAGCCGTGACCAAAGGTTACGCCATCGGCTCAGCCGGTTTGGGTGCCTTGGTTCTGTTCGCGGCTTACACACAAGACCTGCGTTACTTCACAGCAAATGCGGATATGTATCCGTATTTCGCCGGTGTAACGCCGGACTTCTCATTGTCTAACCCATATGTCGTGACCGGCCTGTTTATCGGTGGTCTGCTGCCGTATCTGTTCGGCGCAATGGGCATGATGGCTGTTGGCCGTGCCGGTGGCGCGATTGTTGAAGAAGTACGTCGCCAGTTCAAAGAGAAGCCGGGCATTATGAAGGGCACTGAGAAGCCTGATTATACGGCTGCTGTTGACCTGCTGACCCGCTCTGCGATTAAAGAGATGATTATTCCGTCCATGTTGCCGGTTCTGTCTCCGATCGCTCTGTATCTGATTATTGAGCAGATTGCTGACCGTTCAGCGGCTTTCTCAGCACTGGGTGCAATGCTGCTCGGCGTAATTGTAACCGGTCTTTTCGTGGCTTTGTCTATGACTGCCGGTGGCGGTGCTTGGGATAATGCCAAGAAATACATCGAAGATGGCAATCATGGTGGTAAAGGTTCGGAAGCTCACAAAGCTGCCGTAACCGGTGACACCGTCGGCGACCCGTATAAAGATACGGCCGGTCCTGCGGTTAACCCGATGATTAAAATTACCAATATTGTTGCTCTGCTGATGCTGGCCGTTCTGGCTCATTAAGCTGCACAATAGCTAAATTTAAACCCCGGGGCGGCGACGCTCCGGGGTTTTTCTTTGTGTGTCCAAATAAATAATAAATACCGGCGTAAACTGGCGATACTTAAAAGTCGCTACCTAAAAATCACCATTTAGAAGTTACTACCTAAAAATCACTGCCCGGCGCTTCATCGCCAAGGCGGCCCAGATTGCCGAATAACTGCTCAAGCACTGTCAGCTCTTGGCCTTGTGTTGCTGTTGTACGGCTGACAATCGGCACAATAATGCCGTCTTCCAAACCATAAACGGCAAAGTCACGAATGCGGCTTTGTGCGTCAAAAAACATTGCCAATACTTTGCGGTCAACTTCTTCAGGTGCGCGATAGCTCTCTGTCACGACACGCGAATAAACATAGAAAAACGTCTCGCCGTTCAGCGAAGCAATTGTGCTGGGTGAGCCGAAAGTGTTGCGCACGGTGTCTTTGCTGGTGACGCCTTTTTGCAAACTGTCCAGCAGGCGGTCGTCAAATATATAACCACGATTATCAATCACCGGCGCGCATGCCATCAGCGCAGCCGTTAGCGCAGCTGTCGCCAAAAGAGGGCGGCGTATAGACTTGCGCGCGCGCTGCGGCAACTTGCTGTCAGCTTTTACTTGTTGAATGCTCGGCATGATTTATAACCTGTCCGTGTGGCTGTTTTTAGTTCATCGTGGGTAGCCAATCGCGCGGCGGCTGGCAACATAAAAAAGTTACATGATGTGCGTAATTTAGAAATGGCATTTATTCGTAAGGATTGCTTCATGGGATTGTTCGACTTTCTGTCAATGCGCAAATCAGCGCCGGATTTGGTTCCTGCTTACACCGATATTATGGCAAAGGCGCGGCAGCCGCATCATTATGGCAAGGGGGGCGTGCCCGATAGTTTCGATGGTCGCTTCGATTACCTTGCCGCGCTAGTGCATTTGGTGTTGCGCCGTTTGCGCAGCGAAGGCGTTGCGCGTGACGACATCGGGCAGGCTTTGTTCGATATTTTCTTCCGCGATATGGACCAAGCGATGCGCGAAGCCGGTGTCGGTGATTTGGGTGTCGGCAAGAAAATTCGCAAAATGGCGCAGGCTTATTATGGCCGTGCGGCGGCTTATGATACGGCTTTGGGCAAAGCGGCACCTGCTGAGCCGACCGACGAACGAAAAGCGGCGCTTATTGATGTGCTGACGCGCAATCTATATCCCGAAACGCCGGAGCAAGCCGATGCCGCGAAGCTGGCATCTTTGGCTGATGATTTGCTGGCAACCGAGGCCGCCTTGGCTGAACGTTCGGTCGATGATATTCTAGCCGGACACGTATTTGCCGCGTAAAGAGGTAGGGTGATGGATTATCCGGACAATCAGGATATTGCCTTCGGCGAAGGTGAGATGAGCCTTTTGGTGTTGCATGATGAAGTGCCGCCATCCGGCAAAACCGTGTCGCACAAAGCCGATGAAGCAATGCTTGCTGCTCTGGCGAAACGCTTTTCCGTAGAAGCCGTTGAAGGTTTGAGCTTTGAGGTTCTTGTCACGCCGCTAAGCGCGGGGTGCTTGCAAGTGACCGGGCAGGTCACGGGTCGCGTGCAACAAATTTGCGGTGTTACGTTAGAGCTTATGTGGACTGAAATTAATGAGCCGTTCGCGGTCGAGTTTCAACCGCAAGAGATGATTGAAGACAGCGACGAGCCGGAAGATGATTTCGACACTGACGTGCCTGAACCCATAGTGGGCGGGCAGGCTGATATTGGCGAGGCCGTGACGCAAATTTTCGCCATGGAAGTGCCCGCCTATCCGCGTAAACCCGATGCTGCATTTGACGGCTACGGCCAAAGCGAAGAAGAAATTGAGGCGGAAAATGAAGCCGCTTCGCCGTTTGCTGCCTTGTCCGCTTTAAAATCGACAGACGAGTAAACTTGATAAATCAGGCGAACTGACGCATAAACTGCCGTCTGAATGCGCATTATGCGTTTCTGATGCGAGGGATTTTTGAAACAGACCGTTATAGCCATTGACGCCATGGGCGGTGACTTTGGGCCGGAAGTAACCATTCCGGCGCTCGCCCCCGTGCGCTTGCAACGGCCTGATGTGTCGTTTCTGCTATTCGGCAATGCAGCGCGCATTGAGGCGCAGCTGGCACGGTTTCCCGATGTCAAAGCGCATGCCACTGTTATTGACTGCGAAATGGATGTGCCGATGGATGCCAAGCCTTCGGTCGCCTTGCGTCAAGGGCGCAAAGTGTCGGGCATGTGGCGTGCCATTGATGCGGTAAAACAGGGCGAGGCGCAGGCGTGTGTGTCAGCCGGTAATACCGGCGCGTTAATGGCGATGGCGAAAATTATTCTACGCACTTTGCCGGGCATTGAGCGACCTGCCATTGCGGCGGTTTGGCCAACGGTTAAAGGCGAGAGCGTGGTGCTGGATGTCGGGGCCAATATTGGCGGCACGGCGGCGCAATATGCACAGTTCGCCGTTATGGGCGCAGCCTATGCGCGCACTGTTTTTGGTTTGTCAGAACCGGAAATCGGTATGTTGAATATCGGTGTCGAAGAAATGAAAGGCACGGATGCGGTTAAGGAAGCGGCGGAGCTTCTGAGCCATTCTGATTTGAACTTTAAGGGTTTTGTTGAAGGCGACGGTATTGGGCGCGGCGATGTTGATGTGGTTGTGACGGATGGCTTTACCGGCAATATCGCGCTGAAAACGGCTGAAGGCACGGCGCGCCAACTTGGCGAATATTTACGCCAAGCGATGAGCAGCACATGGTTGTCTAAGCTTGGTTATTTTTTCGCCATGAGCGCGTTTAAGGCTTTACGCGCGCGCATGGACCCGAACGCTGCCAATGGCGGCATGTTTCTTGGTCTGAATGGCGTGGTGGTGAAAAGCCATGGCGGGGCTGATATTGCGGGCTTTTCGACGGCTGTCGAAGTGGCGGCTGAGGCGGCAACGGCGGATATACTTGGCGCGATTGCCGGTGATATTGAAAAAATGCAAATTTTATTGGATGATGCGTGGGCACAAACACTGGACTGAATATCTGACCAGGAGGGGCTTATGGCCCGCAAAGCCAAAATAGTCGGCATCGGTGCTTACCTGCCGCAACGTGTAATCAGTAATGACGAATTAAGCCAATCTCTTGATACCAGCGATGAATGGATACGCGCGCGCACGGGCATAGAGGCGCGCCATTTTGCTGCTGAAGACGAAGCGACCTCAGACTTGGCGGCACATGCGGCACGCGATGCGCTTTCTCAGTTGGGCCTAACAGCTGATGATATTGATTTGGTAATATTGGCCACCACAACCCCCGATAAAACATTTCCGGCGACGGCTGCTTTGGTGCAGCAAAAACTTGGTATGCATCACGGCGCAGCGTTTGACGTGCAAGCGGTGTGCTCGGGCTTTGTCTATGGGGTGAGTGTCGCCGCTGCCATGGTGGAAACCGGACAAGCCAATCGCGCTTTGTTGGTTGGCGCAGATTGTATGAGCCGCATTATTGACCATGAAGATCGTGGCACAGCCGTTTTATTCGGAGACGGGGCAGGGGCAATTATTGTGGAGGCGTGCGAGGCGAATGACGAAACCGCGCCGCATATTCTCGGCTCTTATTTACGCTCTGACGGCGCTTTATCTGATTTGCTTTATGTCGATGGCGGGCCGTCGACAACCGGCACAGTCGGCAAGTTGCGCATGCGGGGTAATGAGGTTTATCGCCATGCCGTCGGCAAAATCGCCGAGGCCATTGAAAGCCTATTGGCGCGGCATGCGCTGTCGGTCAGCGATATTGATTGGTTTGTGCCGCATCAGGCCAATAAGCGCATCATTGATGGCGTCGCCAAACGCATCGGCCTTCCGGTTGAGAAAACAGTCGTCACCGTTCAACGCCATGCCAATACGTCTGCCGCGTCTATTCCGCTGGCCTTGCATCACCACGTGATGGGTGGGCATGTGAAGCGCGGCGATTTAATTATGCTTGAAGCCATGGGCGGCGGGCTGAGCTGGGGCGCGAATTTGCTGAGATGGGCATAATTAGCGCGTTAAGTTATTGTTTTTGCTTGCGGGAATAAAATAGCTTGTGCTTAACTGTTCGACGGAGGAATTCTTAATGGCAGGCAAAACCGTTACACGTGCTGACTTGAGCGAAGTGGTTTACAAAACCGTCGGCCTTTCGCGAAATGAATCGGCGCAAATCGTTGAATCCGTTTTGGATGAAATTTCAGATGCGCTGGTACGTGGTGAAGACGTGAAACTGTCATCCTTCGGATCGTTTTTGGTGCGCCAAAAAAATGGCCGTATCGGTCGCAATCCGAAAACCGGCGAAGAAGTTCCGATTTCCCCGCGCCGCGTTTTGAGTTTCCGCGCCAGCCATGTGCTGAAAGATAAAATCAACAAAATGGCCGGTCTTGACTAAGGCCCCGTCCGATGAGTGACGGTAAAGACACCAACGCCTATCGAACCATCAGTGAAGTTGCCAAGGCGCTTGATGTGAAGCCGCATGTTTTGCGTTTTTGGGAAGGCACGTTCGAACAAATCCAGCCGATGAAGCGCGCCAATGGGCGGCGTTATTATCGGCCTGAAGACGTGGCTCTCATCGGCGCCATTCAAAACTTGCTGCACGAACAAGGCATGACCATTAAGGGCGTGCAGAAGCTGATTGCCGATGAGGGTGTAAGCGCGGTGAAAGCGCGCGCCGAAACGCCTAAGCTGACCGCGCCCAATGCGGGTGCGCTCACGCTCGATCAGCGCAGTCGGTTGGAAGCCGCCAAGCAAAGCATCATGCAAGCACAAATATTATTGTCGGATGGTAGCTAGGCAAAGTGCCTTTAGTCACACTTGCGTTTTCGGCTGAAACTGCCTAGTAAAAGTCAGGTTCGGAGCGTAGCGCAGCCCGGTAGCGCACTTGTCTGGGGGACAAGGGGTCGTGGGTTCGAATCCCGCCGCTCCGACCATATCAACACTGTCGACACAATAGGTGTCGAGCCATTGGAGAGAAACATGACCGCTATTTTGCCAATCGTTATTTTTGTTGCTGCAATTATCGTCCTGAACATTTTTCAGTTTGGTCGCCCAGACTGAGTATAAGCACCCGCTTGCCCAAGGGGGCAAGCCCGGTGCGCTTCCCGTCCTCAGACTTCAGGTTCGTCGGGGCGCTGCATCCAATAAATAATGGCGGCGGCCGGAACAACCCATGCAATGCCGGTGACCAAATAATAGAAGAATTCGAAGAACGCATTGTCGGGAACGCTGGTCGTTACCGCAACCGTCATGACAATCAGCGCATAAAACACAATCAGCACCAGCATCAGCACAAGGCCGATGAGCTTGCGAAGCCGCATGGGCAGCCATGGTTTACGGAATGGCTTACTGGTAGGTTTTGGCGCGGTGGTGTTTTGCTTACTGTCACTCATGCAAGCTGATTAACACAGAAGCCGTGGCCGCTCTAGCGATGTTTGGTCGCAAGTCGCGCCGCGCCAAATTTTGTATAACACCGCTATGGAAAACACACTGACTCATACCAACCGTGCTGACCGCCAGATTGCCCTGTGGCTTTTTACTGTCGCAGGATTTGTTGTTCTCATGGTGCTGGTCGGTGGGCTGACCCGCCTGACCGATAGCGGCCTGTCGATTACCGAATGGGCGCCGATACGCGGGGCTATTCCGCCGCTCAATGCCGCTGACTGGCTGAGCGAGTTCGAGAAATATAAGCAAATTCCTGAATATCAATTGGTCAATGCCGGTATGAGCATGGCCGAGTTTAAGTTCATTTATTGGTGGGAGTGGGGGCATCGCTTCCTCGGGCGCATTGTCGGACTGGTGTTCTTTGTGCCTTTCGTGATTTTTCTGCTGCAAAAGAAAATCAGCAAAGACCGTTTGCCCGCGCTGCTGGGGTTGTTTGCGCTGGGTGGACTGCAAGGCTTTATGGGCTGGTATATGGTGGCCAGTGGCCTGACGGAGCGCGTCGATGTCAGCCAATATCGCCTCGCCATGCATCTGGGATTGGCACTGATTATTTTCGCTTGCTCTATGTGGCTGGCGCTGGGCTATTGGCGCGGCACAGCATCCAACGCGGTAACTGCCGTGGCGCGCAACACGCCGATAATCGCCAGCTTTATCATTGTGTTGGCCGTGCTGATGCAATCGCTGCTGGGGGCGCTGGTGGCCGGTATTGATGCCGGCACGACTTACACCGATTGGCCCTATATGGATGGCGACCTCATTCCGTCCGGCTTGCTGATGCAGGAGCCGACATGGCGCAATTTCTTTGAAAATCATCTGACAGTGCAGTTCGAGCATCGCATGGCGGCTTATGCCGTTACGGTGCTTATTTTCTGGCATATTTATCGCATCCGCCAGCAATTCAGCGCGGCGAGCGGCTCGCTTATCCGCCGCTCGGCGCATTGGCTGGGCGCGGGCATTATCGTGCAAATCGTGCTGGGCATTACCGCGCTGATGTGGGTTGTGCCTATCGGATTGGCGGCGGCACACCAAATCGGCGCGGTGGCCGTGCTGGCCTTGGCGGTCACGCATCTGCATTTCCTGCGCTATCAACGCGCTTAACGGACTTATTCCATTTTAATTCCCCAGTGACAAAAAACCCGCTAGGGTTGTTTTGTGAAGAAGAAGAATAAGCAAAACCTCACCCCGATAATCGCTTTGGGTCTCATTGCTTGCGGTAAAAGCAAAAGCCCGTCTTCGAGCGAGGCCATGCCTGCTGCCATGCCTGCTGAACCGCCCCCCATAATGATGCCTGTTTCGCCGCCCGTTTCGCCACCTGTCACAACCGACCCGCCGACACCGACAGAGCCGGAGGTTGAAACACCCGATGAACCGGACCCTGAGCCGGTTATTCCAACACCGGACCCTGAGCCGGTTATTCCACCGCCCGACCCGGTTATTACGCCACCACCGCCACCACCACCACCGCCACCACCAATGCCACCAGTCGTGCAACCGCAAGCAGACCCCGTGACAGTAACGCGCCCGCGCGATCCGCTGCCCGATTTAACGACAGATGATAATCGCGTTTTTCGCATTAAGCCCGAAGATGTGCCCGATGATGCAGAGCCGCAGGGGCTGGCGCGGCATCTGATAGACGGTCGCACTTGGATTATGCCGCACCAAGGCAAGCTGCAACTGAAATGGTATCTCGAAGTGGACGATGCATTGCTGGTTAACGGCAACACTGTCGAGACAGTGAGGCAGAGGGTTGAAAGAGCCTTGAGAGAATTCGAGGGTGCGGCGAATGTGGAATATATCGAAATCACCGACCCGAGCGAATACAACACCGCGCATTTTCGGGTTGAATTTGACTATTCTGCAACCGCAACGCAGGCCAGCGCCGGTTTGCCGAATGAAAATATTCCGCGCGTTTTCTTCCGCAATGACAAGCTGGAAGATATTGACCACTCAACAATCGTGCATGAATTGGCTCATGTCATGGGCTTGTCTCACCCGCATGATGCGCGCAATGGCTGGCCGGGCGATGAGGCTTATCGCGAAACACCTAACAGCATTTTGTCTTATTGGGATGGCTGGGACGATAATGATAACGGATTGCAAGCGGCAGATATTGAGGCGTTGCAATTTCTTTATGGTGCGCCGGATGCTGATGTTAATCGGGGCGCGGGAGACCACCTTAAGCTGACGGAAGAAAGGTCGCTTACATCCAGTTATTGGCATGCGGTTTTGCAAGTGCAAGAAAATATTGACCCATCGGTTGTGCTTTATGATGGGCATGATGCTCAAGAGGACAGGGAAGTCCCGCCACATCGCTTTGAATTATATGAAGGTGAAAAAGACAATCACCTATTCACCATTGACGCGACAACAGGCGAGATACGCTTTAAGGAGTCACCCGATTTTGAAAACCCGCAAGATACGCATGGCGGAGCAAGATATGGCTATAATAATTTTTACGAGATAGACGGACGCGGTGTTTTTTTCATAACGCCGACGATTGAAATCGGCTTCGGGATAGACATTGTTGTTGAGGTTGTGGATATTCCGCACGCGGCAGACCCCGTCACGGTATCGCGTAACCCACCAATTGACCGAACAGCAGACGGCAATTTTGCTTTCCGTCTCAGACCGGAAGATGTGCCGGATGACGAAGAACCGACGGGGCTGGCGCGGCATTTGATAGGCGGCGAAACATGGGCCATGCCGCTTTCCGGCCCCTTGCAACTAAGCTGGTTTCTTGGCCACACCGCGCGGCGTTATCCGGATGCGGGAACCATGCTTGATACGGATGAAAAAATAGCCGCCGCCAAAGTGAAAATAGAAAATGCGCTGGCGCAATTTGCGGCTGTCATAAATGTCGAGTTCACTGAAATTACCGACCCAAGCAAAGCGGCTGACGCAGATTTACGCTTCGCCTTTGTGACGATAGACGGCGTGACGGGCGGCCAAGCATCAGACCCTGATGAAGACGGCGCGGATATCGCTTTTTACCAAGCCGATTTGGATAGCGTTTACCATAGCCTGATGATGCACGAAATCGCCCATGCGCTAGGCTTGGCCCACCCGCATGATGATGGGGACGGGCTGGGCTGGCCGGGCGATGCGCGTTATCGCAATAGCGACCAGACCATTATGTCTTATTGGGATGGCTGGGACGAAGCTGCCAATAGAAATAGCGGCCTGCAACCAGCCGATATTGAGGCGTTGCAATGGCTTTATGGTGCGCCGGATGCTGATGTAAATCGGGGCGCAGGAAACCACCTTAAGCTGACGGAAGAAAGGTCGCTTACATCCAGTTATTGGGAAGCGGTTTTGCAAGTGCAGGAGAATATAGCCACTTCTGAGGTAATTTATGATGGGCATGACGCCAGATCGACACGTCTTATAAATGAACGCGAAGAACCGCACCGTTTTGAATTAGATGAAGACGAGAAAGACAATCACGCATTCACAATTGACGCGACAACAGGCGAGATACGCTTTAAGGAGTCACCCGATTTTGAAAACCCGCAAGATACGCATGGCGGAGCGAGATATGGCTATAATAATTTCTACGAGTTAAGCGGACTGGGCTACTACTATTTTGCGCCCGGATTAGAATTTACTTATATTATCGACGTCGTAGTCCAAGTTGTGGATATTCCGTAAATTTTTTCTGGACTCGTTTTTTCATATTTCTTAAATTCTGCGTGTTGTTGCTTCTCGTTAAGTGCGTTCACTCAATCGCCAATCGGGAGGAAAGACGATGACATTGCCCCATTTTACAAATACCGCTGCGCCGGAAATCAAAGTGCCTGAGAAATATAACCTCGGGGAAACCTTGCATAAATTCGAGTTTTCGACCGGAGATGCTGAGGGAAAAGTAAAATTTTCTATGGTGGGAGGAAGCACGGAATATCTTGATATTACGAAAAACGGGAAATTATACATTGCTGAAGAATTGCCCCCGACTGTGACAGAGTTAAGCTATGCAGTCTCAGTCAGCTTTCGAGAAGCAGGACAAGAAGATTGGGAGTATTTTGAACTTGAAACATTCACCATAAAAATCGATACGCCGCCGGTTTTAACCGTCACGCAAGGCGACGCGGCGACAGAAAATGCTGCTCTCAACACGGTGGTTGGCACATATAAAGTTACTGACGCAAATGATGATAACTGGACCGTGTGGGTTGAAGAGAAATATGAAGATATTTTCAGCCTGCGCGGTGGCAAAATAAAAATCAAAGACCCGGCTGCTTTTGACTTTGAAACGCTGGATGGTGTGCGGTCAGAGGACGGTAAAACCAAAACCATTTCGGTTAAAGTCACCGCATTGTCTCGCCATGATGGCTATAAAACCAAAAGTGACGAAGAAATCATCGAAATAAAAATTACTGATGACGGTGAGCCGGAACTGGTGCTCCGAGATTTCGATATTTTCAATAATGAGTTCGTGCTCCAGCGAAGCCATGAAGAAAATGAAACAATTGGCAATATCAAGCTAGCAGGCTTTGACGACGTCGGTGCTGTCGAATTAGTCGTCAAATCATCAGACAAGAAGTCAGAGTCGCTGCGCTTCGGGATTGATGACGATGGTAACTTGAAACTGTTGCAAGCACTTGATGATGGCAAAGATGGCTATTTGATTTATGTGCAAGCGTTTGTCGGCGGTGAGAAGAAAGTCGAGCGCGAAATCATCCTGAATGTGAATGATATTTCTCTGGATGATGACGAAGCGTCCACTGACCTCGACGATGAAGTCATTCAGCAAAGCGGTGATTATAAGGTGAAGTTTGTTTTTGGCCGCGATGGCGACAACCAAAAGCTGAATCTGGAGAAAAACCAAGAGGGCGAAGGCACATACGGCACTTGGCGCGTCAATGATTTGGGCAAAATGCACTATGTACCAAAAGCTGATTTGGACTTCGGCAAAGCCAATGAACTGATCGAAACCATTTCGGTTAAGCTAACTGACGGGCGCGGCGGCACAATTTCGCAAGATGTGACAGTGACGATTAGAGCGGCCATTCAAATTAATGGCAATCTTACAGCGCGCGAAGACAGCCCCTTGCACCCCGAAGGTAGCCTCGAAGCTCTTTTGGCCGATGGAAATTATAAGCTGCGGATTAAACCGACCGACAGCGACAAAGACGCGCCCGAAATCACCGGCGATGGCGAAACAGAAATTGAGGGCACTTACGGCAGCCTATTCATCAACACCAACGGCACTTGGCGCTATGAGGTGGATAATGAAAATAGCGACGTGGAAAAGCTGGACGGCGATGATGACGACACAGACGGCGCAATCGGCCAATTAACCGAAAGCTTCACCGCCACCTTTACCAATGGCGGCAAAACCCTAACCCGCACCCTGCAGTTCACCATAGATGGCGGCACGGATTTTTATTTTAAGGGGAATAGGGAAGTCGTGAATGTGCGCCAACCGCTCGATTTGCGTATAAATGGCGACGACTTATCGCTGCATAATAACAGTGAGTTCCTGATGGTACGCCGCAATACTAACGGCGGAGAGGGCGATGATGTACTGATTGGCCGCACGGGGTTTGACACGATGTACGGCAACAATGGCAATGATATTCTGTTTGGTGACGACGCGAGAGATCACCTCTATGGTGGTCGTGGCGATGATGTGCTGATTGGTGGCGGCGGGACTGATTGGCTTTATGGTGCTTCAGGCAATGATATTTTTGTTCTCGGCGCAGCTGATGAAGGCCTCGATACTGTTGAGGATTTCGGTTCTGCGGTTGACCGTATTCGGGTTGATGTATCCGACAGCCAAAAAACCACCATTGAAGCCCTAAGCAGTGATGATGCCAAATTGGCTAAACTACAAGAAGCGGCGCAAATTCGCTGGACGAACGACAGTGATTATCAGGGCCAAAGCACAGGCTTCAACGATACCATCATCTATAGAATTATCGGTGTGGCAGATGACGCCGAAAACCGCCCTGAAAATGATGCCAATGATGTCGCCATCATGGTGCTAGACGAATCTAGCTGGACATTAACCATCGACATGTTCGATATTGTTTAAGCTGGCTAGTGCTTTTAGCCCGCATTTTCTGCGCTATCAAAGCGGTTAAGCATACGGTAAATAATTACCAAATTTACAAGCTATTGATTTAGTATGATAAAATCATGCAATACGCGCTTGCCTAATGCGGGCTGGCGGCGTAAAACAGCGCATGTTTTGAGCAGGCCAATTCCGGCCTCGTTATGGGAAACGTTATGAAGACTTATTCTGCCAAACCGGCTGACATTGAGAAGAAGTGGATTCTCATCGATGCCGAAAATATGGTTGTTGGGCGTTTGGCCGCAATCATTGCAACGCGTTTGCGCGGCAAGCATTTGCCGACTTTCACCCCGCATATGGATTGTGGCGACAACGTCATCGTCGTTAATGCTGATAAGGTGAAGTTCACCGGTAAAAAGCTGTCGGACAAGAAATATTATCGCCACACCGGTTATCCGGGCGGCATCAAGGAAACCACACCGGCGAAAGTGCTGGAAGGTAATTTCCCTGAGCGCGTCGTCGAGATGGCGGTTAAGCGCATGCTGCCGCGTGGCCCGCTGGCCCGTCAGCAATTGAGCAATCTGAAGGTTTATGCCGGTGGTGAACACCCGCATGAGGCTCAATCGCCTGAAAAACTCGATGTAGCGGCGATGAACGCCAAGAATGTGAGGGCCTAACATGTCTGAGACAACAGAAACCACACTGGAAAATCTCGATACCGCCATGGCCGGCACACCTGCCGATGCGGGCACTGTCGGGAGCGTTGCTGCCGGTACACCAACCGAGCCGCAAATCGACGCCCAAGGCCGCGCTTATGCGACCGGCAAACGTAAAAACGCCATTGCGCGTGTTTGGATTAAGCCGGGCAGCGGTGTCATCACGGTTAATGGCAAAGACGAAACAACTTTCTTCGCGCGCCCCGTGCTGCGCATGATTTTGCGTCAGCCTTTGGTTGCCGCCGAGCGTGACGGTCAGTTTGACGTTGTCGCCACGGTGAGTGGCGGCGGTCTTTCCGGTCAAGCCGGTGCCGTGCGTCATGGTTTGTCAAAAGCACTGACTTACTACGAGCCGGGCCTGCGCGGCGTGCTGAAAAAAGGCGGCTTCCTGACACGCGACAGCCGTGTTGTTGAACGTAAGAAATACGGTCGTGCGAAAGCCCGTCGTAGCTTCCAGTTCTCGAAACGTTAAGCCTCATCCTTTTTGGGGAAAGAAAAAGGGGCTTTTTGGCCCCTTTTTTGTTATTAAGGCTATGCAATTTTGAAAGAGGGATTCGATGTCTGAAACAATTCCAGGCAGTGATATTACCATCACCGAGATTATGGATTTCCTGCCGCACCGGTACCCGTGTTTGCTGGTCGACCGTGTCGTTGAAATGGATGGCGAACAGTCCGGCGTGGGCATTAAAAATGTAACCGCCTCTGAGCCTTGGTTTACCGGACATTTTCCGGGCAATCCGGTGTTTCCCGGCGTTTTGATTATTGAGGCGATTGCGCAAGTGTCGGCTATTTTGGTGTTGTCGAACGCCAAAAACAGCGGCAATCCGATTGAGACCAAACTGATTTACTTCATGACGGTTGACAAGGTGCGCTTTCGCCATCCGGTAACACCGGGCGACCAGATGCGCATTCATGTGACGCAAATTCGGCGGCGCGGTATGGCGTATAAATTTAAGGGCGAGGTTTTCGTCGACGGCAAATTAATGGCTGAAGGTGAAATTATGGCGGTCAATCACGACCCCGAAGCATAAACAGCCGATGCGCGAAACGCATCAATAGGGCACTGAAACAGGCAGAAGATGAGCACGAGTAAGATTAAAATCGGCATTATCGGTGCGTCGGGATATACCGGCGCCGATGCCGTGCGTCTGCTTTCCGCTCATCCGAAAGTTGAGATTTCTGTGCTGACCGGCAATGCCCATGCAGGCAAGGCTTTGGCTGATATCTATCCGCAATTTGGCGCGGTGGATGCGCCCGATTTGATTAAAGCGGAAGATGCGGATTGGTGGAAAACCGATGCGGTGATTTGCGGCCTGCCGCACTCAACCGCGCAAGATGTTATCGGCACTCTGCCAAGCCATTTGCGGATTGTTGATATGTCGGCGGATTTTCGGCTGCGCAATCCTGACACTTACGCCGAGTGGTATGGTCGCGACCATAGTAATCAGAACATGCTGGCTGAGGCGGTTTATGGCCTGTCTGAGCACTATCATGACGCGATTAAAGCGGCACGGCTGGTGGCTTGCCCCGGATGTTATCCGACAGCGGCCTTGAGCGCGCTCTTGCCGCTGGTCAATGCCGGTCTTATCAGCACACAAGATTTGATTATTGATGCCAAATCAGGCGTCACCGGTGCGGGGCGCAGCTTGAAAGAGCAAAACTTGTTTTCAGAAGTGGCCGAAGGCATGAACGCTTATGGTGTTGCCGGTCATCGGCATGCACCGGAAATTGAGCAAGAAGTTGCTAAAGCCGCCGGTCTTGATGATGTGCGGGTTAATTTCACGCCGCATCTCGTGCCGATGAATCGCGGCGAGTATGTCTCGGTTTATGCCAAGACGGATAAAGGCGCGAAAGCGGCGGATGTGAAAGCTGCTTGGCAGGAATTTTATGCCGATAAGCCGTTTGTGCGGGTGGTTGATGACGCCCCCGCCACGCGGCATGTGCGCGGGTCTAATTATTGCTTATTGTCGGCCTTTGATGACCGGATTGACGGGCGGGTGATTTTATTCGCCACGCTGGATAATCTGGTCAAAGGCTCAAGTGGGCAGGCCGTGCAGAATTTGAATATCATGTTTGGATTTGATGAGACGGAAGGGTTGGGGCAACAGCCGCTTTATCCGTAAACGCCATGCTTATGCCGCATTTGAGGCAGATAACTGGCTCAACACGATAATGGAAAAGACGATATGGAACAGGATTTTACCCGTATTCAAAGATTACCACCTTACGTTTTTGAGAGCGTCAATAAGCTCAAAGCGGAAGCGCGCGCGGCCGGTAAAGATATTATCGATTTCGGCATGGGCAATCCTGACCTGCCGACACCGACCCATATTGTTGAGAAGCTGGTTGAGACAGTGCGTAACCCGCGCACGCATCGCTATTCAGCCTCAAAAGGTATTCCGGGCTTGCGCAAGGCGCAGGCCAAATATTATGAGCGCCGCTTTGGCGTGAAGCTCAATCCGGATACTGAAATTATCGCCACGCTTGGCTCGAAAGAAGGTTTCGCCAATATGGCGCAGGCCATCACCAATCCGGGCGATGTGATTTTGGTGCCTAATCCGACTTATCCGATTCACGCCTTTGGGTTCATTATTTCCGGCGCGACGATTAATCATCTGCCCAATCATCCGGGTACTGATTTTTTCAAAGTGCTGGATGATGCGGTTTCCAATTCGCATCCCAAGCCGAAAGCGTTGGTGTTGAATTATCCGGGCAATCCGACCGCGGAGGTAAAAGACCTCGATTTTTACAAAGAAATCGTCGCCTATGCCAAAAAGCATGACATTATTTTGCTGTCAGATTTGGCCTATGCCGAGATTTACTTCGATGAAGACAACCCGCCGCCGTCTATTTTGCAAATCGATGGCGCGAAAGACATCGCGGTTGAGTTTACCTCGCTGTCGAAAACCTTCTCCATGCCCGGTTGGCGCATGGGCTTTGCGGTTGGCAATGAGCGCCTCATCGGTGCGCTGACACGAATTAAGTCTTACCTCGATTATGGCGCGTTTACACCCATTCAGGTGGCTGCTGCGGCGGCGCTTGAAAGCCCTGACGAAGTTATCGCTGAAATTCGCGCCGTCTATAAAGAACGCCGCGATGTGTTGATTGACGTGTTCCAGCGTGCCGGATGGCATGTGCCTTCGCCGCCTGCCACTATGTTTGCATGGGCCAAAATTCCCGAGCCGTTCACGCATATGAAGTCGCTCGAATTTTCGACGCTTTTGCTGCAAGAGGCTGATGTGGCGGTGTCGCCCGGTATCGGCTTTGGTGAATATGGCGATGATTATGTGCGCATCGCGCTGGTGGAAAACGAACAGCGCATCCGCCAGGCAGGGCGCAATTTGAAACGTTTCTTTGACGCGCATAGCGAAGCTGCGGCTGAATGAATAATCCGGTTCGCATAGCTGTTGCAGGTCTTGGTACTGTTGGTGCGACTGTCGCCGCCCGTTTGTTGGATGGCGCGGTTGCCAATGCTGAGTTGGTGGCCGTCAGCGCACGCGACACTAATCGTGACCGTGGCTGTGATTTATCTGCTGTGCGCTTTGAAACCGACCCGCTCAATTTGATTGCCGATGATGTTGATGTTGTCGTCGAATTAATGGGCGGCGAGGGCGGCGCGGCTTTGGCACTGGTTGAAAGCGCGCTTCAAAGCGGCAAGCCTGTTGTCACCGCCAATAAAGCCATGCTGGCGGCGCATGCCGATAAATTGTCAGATTTGTCAGTCGGTCAAAACGTGCCTTTGGCTTTTGAAGCGGCAGTTGCCGGCGGTATTCCGGTTGTTAAAACCGTGCGCGAGAGCATGGCGGGCAATCGCATTGAGCGTTTGTCGGGCATTTTAAACGGCACGTGTAATTATATTTTAAGCCGCATGGAAGCCGCAGGTCTTAGTTTTGAAGACGCGCTTAGCGAAGCACAAGATTTGGGCTTTGCTGAGGCCGATCCGTTTTTGGATGTATCGGGCACGGATGCCGGTCAGAAGCTGGCGATTTTATCGGCGCTTGCTTTCGGCGTTGCGCCAAATATGGACAATGTCGCGATTACCGGTATTGAGCAAATCACTGCTCAAGATATCGCTTTTGCAGCGCAGTTCGACAGCGTCATTCGTCTGATTGCCAGTGCCGAAAAACGTGCCGATGGCGTGTTTCATCGGGTCATGCCGATGCTGGTTCGCAAGTCCGGCACTTTGGCTAATGTGGTTAATGAATTAAACGCGCTGAGCATTGAAGCGCAGCCGGTCGGGCAGGTGTTCTTGCAAGGGCCGGGCGCAGGCGGCGGAGCGACAGGCTCAGCCGTATTGGGCGATATCGCGGACATCACACAGGGCTTTGGGCGCAATTTATTTGCCGCCAAAACGTTTGAGATGAAAGAATCAGCGACCGCGTCTGCACCCGATAGCGAATATTACCTGCGTCTCGCCTTGGCTGATAAGCCCGGAAGCATGGCGCAAGCGACCCAAATTTTGGCAGAAAACGGCGTTTCTATCGAAGAAGTTGTGCAAAGGTCATCGCAAGCAGGTGACAGTTTTCTTCCTGTAGTCTTTATTACCCACAAATCCAGTGCGGCGGCGATTGCTGCTGCCGTGGTGGCCTTTGAGGGCCAATCAGAATTTTGTAATGCTGTTTTAGCATTGCCAGTATATGCAGATGATGCGTAGGAGATAAGCGTATGGCTACCGAAAAAATCAATCGTGAACTGACCATGGAATTAGCACGCGTCACGGAGCGTGCTGCCGTTGCTGCGGCGACCCTCGTCGGTCGTGGCGATGAGAAGGCGGCTGACCAAGCGGCTGTCGATGCCATGCGTCGTGAGCTGAATGCGCTGGATATTGATGGCGAAGTTGTCATCGGCGAGGGCGAACGCGACGAAGCGCCGATGCTTTATATCGGTGAAAAAGTCGGGTCTGGCAAAGGCCCGAAAGTTGATATCGCGCTCGACCCGCTGGAAGGTACAACCCTGACCGCCAAAGGCATGCCGAATGCGCTGGCAGTTGTTGCGATGGCTGAAGGCGGAAGCCTGCTCAATGCGCCGGATGTGTATATGCAAAAAATTGCCATTGGTGGCGGCTATCCTGAAAATCTCGTCGATTTGGATGCGTCGCCTGACGATAATGTAAAGGCGGTTGCCAAAGCCAAAGGCGTGGATGTCGGCTTGCTTAATGTGTGTATTCTCGACCGTCCGCGTCATGCCAATATCATTGAAGCCGTGCGCACGGCCGGCGCGCGCGTGACACTTATTTCAGATGGCGATATCGCCGGTGTTATTCATTGCACCGACCCGTCAACCGGCATTGATATGTATCTCGGCACAGGTGGCGCACCGGAAGGCGTGCTGGCGGCTGCCGCGTTGCGCTGCACGGGCGGCCAAATGCAGGGCCGTTTGGTTACGGATTCTGACAGCCAGAAAGAACGCGCTCGCAAAATGGGTATTGAAGATTTCGAACGCAAATATACGGCCGAAGAAATGGCAAGCGGCGACGTTGTTCTGTCAGCCACCGGTGTTACCACTGGCAGCATGCTGAGCGGTATTGCGCATCAAGGTGACCAGATTTGGACCGATACTTTGCTGATGCGTTCGTCAACCGGCACAATTCGCTGGATTAAAGCGCGTCACACCCATCCGGAAAAATTCCACCTCAATGACTGACCTACCTGACCGTGCTGCACTTGGGGTTACCCGATCGGCAGCCGGGCAGTTTTGGTCGTTGAATGAGGTTGACGACCGGCAAGTGCTGGCATTGTCCCAGCGTCATGGCTTGCCGGATATTGTTTGTCGGTTGTTGGCGGCGCGCGGCATTGCACCGGATAATGTTGCGGCCTATCTCGAGCCTAAAATTCGTGACCTTTTGCCTGACCCGTCTTGCTTGACGGATTTGGACAAGGCGGCGACGCGTTTGGCCGAGGCGATTATCGCCGAAGAGCCGGTTGCGGTGTTTGGCGATTATGATGTCGATGGGGCGACCTCTTCGGCTTTGCTGCTGCGCTATTGGCAGGCGTGCGGGCAAACCATGCGTGCCTATATTCCGGACCGGACAAAAGAGGGTTATGGCCCTAATGAGGCGGCGTTCGCGCAATTGGACAGTGAAGGCTATAAATTGATTGTCACTGTTGATTGCGGGACAATGGCGCATGATGTGCTGGCGGCGGCTGAGGCGCGAGGCCAGCAGGTGATTGTCGCCGACCATCACCAGACCGGCGGCGGATTGCCGTCTTGCTATGCATTGGTCAATCCGCGCCGCGCTGATGATGATAGCGGGTTGGGGCACTTGGCGGCTGTCGGCGTAACTTTCATGTTGCTGGTCGGTGTCAATCGATGCTTGCGGCAGCAAAACTATTTTGACGGCAAGCAAGCGCCTGACTTGATGGGGCTGCTGGATTTGGTTGCGCTTGGCACGGTTTGCGATGTTGTGCCGTTGCAGGGTGTTAATCGCGCTTTTGTGCGCCAAGGTCTGGTGAAAATGGCACATGCCGAAAATGTCGGCGTGCAAGCATTGGCGCAGGTGGCGCGCGCAACCGGCGTGTGGGGCACTTATCAACTAGGGTTTCAATTGGGGCCGCGGGTAAATGCGGGCGGGCGCGTTGGGCAATCTGATTTGGGCGTCAGGCTTTTATCGACGCATGACCCGCAAGAAGCCGCCGGACTGGCGCAAAGATTAGATGACTTCAACACAGAGCGGCGGGTTATTGAAAGCGATGTGCAGGACGCCACAACGCGCAATATCGAGGCATTGCTGGAAACGCAAAACGCGCTGCCGCCGTATATTTTGCAAGTCGGCGAGGGTTGGCATGCCGGTGTTATCGGCATTGTCGCCGGTCGCCTGAAAGACAAATATCACCGTCCAAGCTTTGTCATTGCCGTAGACGAAGACGGCATGGGCAAAGGTTCGGCGCGTTCCATTTCATCCGTTGATATCGGTCAATTGGTAGCCGGTGCGGTCGATCGCGGCCTCATTCAAGCGGGCGGTGGCCATGCAATGGCGGCGGGGGTGACGTTACATCGCGACCAATTACCGGGCTTTGAGGCGTATCTCTCTGAGGTTTTGGGCACAATGGCACTCGATGCGCCGCGGCAATTGCGCTTGGATGCAACGTTGACCCCGCAAGCGGCCAATCGCGAGTTGTGGGAACAGATTCAACAGGCAGGGCCGTTCGGCGCGGGCAATCCTGAACCGCGCTTTGTGTTGCCCGCGGTTAAAATTTTTCAGCAATCCGTTGTTGGTGATGGGCATGTGCGCTGTATTTTTGGCGGCGAGGGTGGTGGACGACTGAAAGCCATGGCTTTTTCTTCTGTGCCGGAAGATGTGCGTATGCTGTTACAAGCCGCGCGTGGCCCCGTGCATGTGGCCGGTTTTCTGCGCGCTGACGACTGGAATGGCCGTCGCGATGTGCAATTTATGGTGCATGATGCCGCACCTGCATAGACAGTGTGAGAAGGGCTTGAAAAGCCTAGCGATTAGGGATATATCATCATCCACCAAGCCAATGGAGCGCCCTTCGTCTATCGGTTAGGACGCCAGGTTTTCAACCTGGAAAGAGGGGTTCGATTCCCCTAGGGCGTGCCATGGCTTGGGATTTTCCAAACATTCAGATTATTTCGCGGCTTGATATAGCTTGCCGTCATCTTGCCAGTATTTGGCAATGAAATTATCGCGGCCTGAGCGGGCGCGGTAGAATTTATATTTATATCCGGCCTTTTTATAATAGTCCTGATGATATTCTTCGGCGCGATAAAATGCGCCGGCTTTCGCAAGCTCTGTCGCAATCGGGCGGTCAAACTTGCCCGATGCCTCTAGCGCTTCAATCGCACCGGCAGCCAGTTTGCGTTGCTCTTCGTCCACGAAATAAATTGCACTGGCATAATGCCGCCCTCGGTCAACAAAGCTGCCTGTACCGTCGGTCGGGTCATGCATGCGCCAAAACGCGCTGAGCAACTCTTGATAGCTAACCTTGCTGTCGTCATAGGGCACTTTCACCACTTCGCGGTGTTGCGTGCGCCCATAGGCGACATCTTGATAGCTGGGATTAGCCTTTTTGCCGCCCATAAAACCGGATATCACATCACCGACGCCATCGATTTTCTCGAAATCGGCTTCCGTGCACCAAAAACATCCACCAGCGAAATAAGCTAATTTCGGGGCTGCGTGAACAGGCGCAGCCAGCAGGCTCATTAAGGGCAGGATAATTAAGATACGTGCGGTTAAAAATCGGGTCATCATGGCTCCTATTATTAGGGTATATATGACGCCTGATTGTGGCTTTTATTTGTCCGAATTGTTAATTGGCGAGGCGGCTGTTTCACGCTTGTCATAGACCGGCACCCAGCGGCGCGCTTGCTGTTTGCCGATAAGCCAGCTTTCCTTATCCATCGTCGCCTTCAAATCATTAATCGCATTTGCCGCCATAACCGGCGCACCCAGATTAAGCCGTTGCGGGTTGGTCAGATAAAGATGCGCCCATTTGGCGGCGGTGATGCGGTCGGTGTCCGGCCCTAAATTGGCGGCATAAAGCGCAATCATCACGCCTTGTGCCTCAAAATGACCGGCATTTGCCGCGCGGCGTATCCACTGAAGGCCGTTGTTATAATTGTCATTATCATCAAGCGTTGCGCGCGGCGGTGCTTCACCACCCTCAGCATTAAGTCCGGCCAGTGTCAAATAGCACTCACCCAGTGCGGTTTGTGCATCTTCGAAACCAAAGCCCCGCTCGGCAATCGGCGTTAGCTTGCCAATCGCTTCAGCGCAATTGCCTTGATGCTTCAGCATAAAGCCATCCCAATAAGGGCTATGCGCCGCTTTGCGTTCAGCTTGGCGACGTTGCAAGTTCTCGCGCGGGTTTTCGCGCTGCGCAATTGCCAGCTCGGGCACCATCAGCAAGCCAAACAGAAAAAGAGGGCGCAGGCTTACCAATTTCCGACATTCTCCATAGAAGCCCAAGGCTCTTGCGCCGGCAAAGCATCGCCGGCTTGCAGCAATTCAATAGACACATTATCCGGCGAGCGCACAAAAGCCATGCGCCCGTCGCGGGGTGGGCGATTAATGGTGATACCGGCATCGGCAAGCTTCTGGCAGGTCGCGTAAATATCGTCAACTTGATAGGCGAGGTGACCGAAATTGCGCCCTTCATCAAGCTCTTCAGCATCCCAATTATAGGTCAGCTCAATTTGTGCTTCGCTTTGCCCCGGGGCAGCAAGAAAAACCAATGAGAAACGGCCTTCCTCAATGTCATAGCGCCCAAGGTTTTCCAATCCCAAATGGTCGCAGTAAAACGCCAAAGAAGCGTCGAGGTCGCTAACGCGCACCATTGTGTGCAAATATTTCATGGCAAACTCCTAATTTTGAGGCAGCTTACGCCAGCAAATAACACATGTCAGGTGTTTTACCGTCGCGGCCTTAATTTAGCTGTTTTCAACAGCGCAATATTGTTTTTAACTGTCCCCTCACGCATGAGAAAAGAAACGCAATGTTCACTGAAATCGAATTTCTATCCGGTAAAACAATCTGTCGCGGGCGCTTGTATGAGCCATCGATAAAAAAGACCAATGGCGCGGGCATTGTTTTGGCGCATGGGTTATGCGGCACTATGGATAGCGGCCTGTTTGCCTATGCAGAAGCTTTCGCCAAAGCGGGCTTTCACGCATTGGTGTTTGACTATCGCGGCTTTGGCCTGAGTGACGGTAAAAAGCGGCAATACATAAATGTCGATATGCAATTGGCGGATTGGTCGGCGGCGATACGCTTTTTGAGATGCCATCACAATGTTGATGCCGGGCGTATCGGTTTGTGGGGCATTTCGTTTTCCGGCGGTCATGTTATTCATCTGGCGCATAAAAAGCCGCGTGTGCGCGCGGTTGTGGCGCAAGTGCCAATGATTGATCCTGTGCTCACTCAAAATGTTGGCAATTATCAGCGCGGGCCTGAGAAGACCATGGCGATGGTTGAGGTGATTATGAAGCGCTTCAAAACACGCTTGTTTTCCAAGCAGTTCGATATGTTGCAAGTCGCGCCGCAAGATAAAAACTTGCCTGCCGTTTTAGGGTCGAAGGATGCGGAGATTTATCCGAAAATTGCCGGGCCGAGTTGGCGCAATGAGCTGCATCCTGACAGCTTTATCTCCGGCAAGATTGAAAGTAATAACGCGTCTCTGCTGACCACTGAGTTGACCAAACCTATGTTGCTGCAAATGGGTGATAAAGACTGCATCGTGTCTAGCGAGGCGATTAAAAACTTTGCGCGCCGGTGTGGACCATTGGCGCAATTAAGCGTTTATGATGCCAATCACTTCACGCTGCTGCAAAAAAACGCCAAGCGCACTACCGCCATTCAAGAGGCCGTCACATTTTATCAGGCACATCTGGTCTCATGAGCTTGGTATTGCGTCAGTGGGTGAGTGAGGCGCGAAATGTCGTCATTTTCACCGGTGCGGGCATGAGCACAGATAGCGGTATTCCTGATTTTAGAAGTCCGAGCGGTGTGTGGTCGCGCATGGCACCGATTATGTTTCAAGACTTTATCGCCAGCGAAGAAAACCGCATCGAGGCATGGCGGCGGAAATTCGCTATGGCGGATGAGCTTGGCAAAAGCTTTCCCAATGATGGGCATAAAGCCATCGCTAAATTGGTGGCAGACGGCAAAGTCTCGGCAGTGATTACGCAAAACATCGACAATTTGCATCAAGATAGCGGCATTGAAGACGATAAGATTATCGAGTTGCACGGCAATGGTAGCTATGCGGTTTGTCTCGATTGCGATTTGCGCCATGAGTTGGACGCGGTTCGCGCCGCCTTTGAGGCGTCGAATATGAGCCTCGCGCCGGGCTGTCAAAATTGTGGCGGCATGGTTAAGTCAGCGACCGTGTCATTCGGGCAAGCCATGCCTGAAGCGCAAATGAAACGCGCCGAGGCGGCAACATTAACGTGTGATTTATTTATCGCTATCGGCTCTTCGCTGCAGGTTTATCCGGCGGCCGGTTTTCCGGCTTTGGCGCGCCATAATGGGGCGCGGCTGGTTATCCTCAATCGCGAGGCGACCGAGTTGGACAGCACAGCCTCTTTGGTTCTTAACGAAGAAATAACCCCGACACTGGTAAATTTGACAAGCCTCGACAGCTAAACGGCTTTTTCAATTTATCCCCGTTTTGCAATGCCGTGGCATAATTTGCTGCAGCAGGCGGCATGTTTTTGCTTTTCACAAGGGGGATTTGTGCTAGCTTCAAAATCGTACTGCGTAAACCTAAACAAAAACAAAAGTAGGGGTTTAGCAATGTCAATTGTTGAAACTGCCAATGAAGCGACTGATGATGTCGTTCCCATTGAAGGCACTGTAAAGTGGTTTGACCCAGTCAAAGGTTATGGATTTATTGTCCCTGACCAAGGTGGCGTTGATATTCTGGTGCATCATTCGACCTTGCGTCGTGGCGGATATGATATGCTATATCCGATGGCGCGCATTAAATGCACCATTGTCGAGCGTCCACAGGGCATGCAAGCCGACCGAATTGTCGCCATTGATAATTCCAATGCTGAAGTGCCGATTGGGGGACCAAGGCCAACTTCCGTTCTTTCCGATATTTCCGATATCACCGAATTTCAGCAAGCGCAGGTTAAGTGGTTTAACCGCGTGCGGGGCTTCGGCTTTGTGAATATCGAACCGGATGGTGATGATATTTTCGTCCATATGGAGGTGCTGCGCACCGCCGGTATTGAAGTGCTGGTTCCCGGCCAATACGTGCTGGTCAAATATGGGCGCGGCCCAAAAGGGCTGATGGCAACGGATGTCAAACGCATTGATAGCGGCAGTCGCTTGCAGCAGGGCGGTGATATGTACCTGCAAGAGGGTGTGGCTGAAATGGACGCATCATCAGCGACACAGGCGACTTCTGGTGAAGCCTCAGGCGAAGCCATGGGCGAAGTGGATACCGCTTAATTTCCGCTTGCCTGCTTGGCAATGCTGTGGCACGAAATTTTCATGTCACAGGATGATTTTAGCGAAGAAGCCGTATCTGCACCTGAACCGTTTCGCCTAAGCGTGCGGCGAGGGCCGTTCACGACCCATAACGGCCCTTGGTATCACTGGGCCGATGAGGCGACCTTTCGTCAGGGCGTGCGCTTGCTTGAGCGTCACTGCAATAGTCGCGGCATTGTGCATGGCGGCTTTCTGTCGTCGTTTGCCGATGGTCTGGCGGCAACGGCGGTGTTTCGCGAGATAAAAAGAAGCTCAGTGACCATTAAGCTGAACACGGAATTTTTGCGCAGTGCGCAATCAGGTGATTGGTTGCAAGGTACGGCACGTGTTGTGCGCGCCACCGGCAAAATGGCTTTTGTCGACGCGTATGCATGGACGGGTGAGCAGAGCGCGCCGCCAATGGATGACCTAGTGTTTCGCAGTTCGGCTATTTTCCGTTTAATGGGCGAAAGATAAGCTAATGCTTGAAACATTCTTCAAGATGATTTAAGCCCATCTCAGTCGGAGTGTAGCGCAGCCTGGTAGCGCATCTGGTTTGGGACCAGAGGGTCGGGAGTTCGAATCTCTCCACTCCGACCATTTCAACAATTAGCCACGAATTTCCGCGCTTACAGGCCCGCTAAAGGTATGTGTGAATATCACGCGACTGTGCCCAAACTGTCGCAGATTTCGCGGCTGTTTGCGTGCTAAACAAATGCCATGAAACAGATTTTCCAAACTTTGGCCGTAACGGCCTGTTTATCGCTTTTTGCTTATGGCGCGCATGCGCAAGCCAAATTCTTTGAAGCCGAAGACGTTGTGTTTTGTTCTGACGGCGAATTTGATTGGGTCAGCGGGCAATCGCTTTACGACTTCATCATTTTATCGCGCCCGGATGGCCGGTTTCTTATCAGCTATTTGGGCATTCCGCATCCGAGCTTTGAGCAGCGCGAGTTCAATAATGCTTGGATGAAAGTCAAAGGACAGTTTTCTGCCAAGCGACTGTCCGGCGTCGGGCGCGCCTCACAATCTTCAACGTATCAGATGGTGCTCAACCTTGCTGGCGGTGACCGCCATGTCGGCACATTGAAAGTTGATAAAACCGGCAAATACAGTTTTGCGGTCGACCCGCCACTGCCGCTTGATTATGTGACCAGCAGTGGCCTGTGCT
>CBFHPF010000005.1:0-28083 GCA_965657665.1 Alphaproteobacteria bacterium
CACCGCGCTATCTTTCAGCGTGCCGATTTTATCTTTGCTGCCCGAAGTGTAACGCCAAATTTCTGGCGGATTATCGTGATAACGCGCCCGCAATGTAAAAATATCCTGCGGTGTGCGCATGAGCTGCAAATCCCAGAAATCATCAATTTGCTTGGCACCCAGCCCTTCAATATCCAGCGCGGCCCGCGAGACAAAATGCTTCAGCCGCTCTCGAGCTTGTGCGGGACAAGTTAGCCCGCCCGTGCATCGCGTCACCGCATCTTCTTCTCCATCAGCGCGGGTTTCGCGCACGGCATGACTGCCACATTCAGGGCAATGCGTTGGAAATATATAAGGCGCGCTGTCGCTGTCGCGCTGTTCGGCCAGCACACGCACCACTTGCGGTATCACATCACCGGCGCGTTGGATGACAACCATATCGCCGACCCTAATATCCTTGCGGGCAATTTCATCTGCATTGTGTAGCGTGGCGTTTGACACAACAACACCGCCCACCGTCACCGGCTTCAGCTTGGCGACAGGCGTGAGTGCACCCGTGCGCCCAACTTGAATATCAATATCATTGAGCTTGGTGGTCGCTTGTTCAGCGGGAAATTTATGAGCAATGGCCCAGCGCGGCGCGCGTGACACAAAACCAAGCCGTTGCTGATAATCCAGCCGGTCGACCTTGTAAACCATGCCGTCAATATCATAGCCCAAACCGGCCCGTTGGCTTTCAATCTCCGCCCAATGCGCGATTAAATCCGTCACCTGCATGACACGCCGAAACGCCGGATTGACGGCAAAGCCCCAATCGCGAAAGCACTGCATCATATCGGCTTGCGTAGTGGCGGGCATTTCGCTCATCTCGCCCCATGTGTAAGCGAAGAAACTGAGCGGGCGATTGCGGGTAACCGCGACATCCAATTGCCGCAAGCTGCCCGCCGCCGCATTGCGCGGATTGGCGAATTGCTTGCCGTTTTGCGCCGCTTGGCGGGTGTTCAAAGCCTCAAAATCAGCATGGCCCATATATACCTCGCCGCGCACTTCAACCACATCAGGCACGCCGCCCGGTATATCAGGCAGGCGGTGTGGGATATCCGGCAGGGTTTTTAAATTCGCCGTGATATCTTCACCGACACGACCGTCACCGCGCGTGGCGCCTTGCACCAAAACGCCTTTCTCATAGCGCAAAGATGCCGACAGGCCGTCGATTTTCGGCTCACTGGTGAAAGCCAATTCAGCATCGCTTTCAAGATTTAAAAAGCGGCGAATTCGCGCATCAAACTCGGCAACATCGGCCTCATCAAACGCATTGCCAAGCGACAGCATGGCCACAGCATGCTCTACTTTCCCGAAAGCCGAAGACGGCGTGGCCCCAACCTTATCGCTTGGACTGTCAGCGCGTTTCAAATCAGGAAACCGCTTTTCTATCGCCTCATTGCGTTGGCGCAGCGCATCATATGCAGCATCGGAGACCAAAGGCGCGTCATTTTGATAGTAAGCTGCATCATGGGCGGCAATCTCAGCCGCCAAACGCGCTAATTCTTCCGCTGCCTCTTGTGCCTCAAGCACGTCGACAGGCTTTTCAGCTAATGCGGTAGCTTGTTCATCTGCCATCAGGCGACATCCAGCAAGCGTTGAGCTTGAGCGCGCGCCTCATCGGTAATATCGGCACCCGACAACATACGCGCCACTTCTTCCAGACGGGCTGCATCGCGCAACGCCTCGACATTGGTCGAAAATGCGCCGTCGCGGTCGCCCTTGCTGACTTTCCAATGATGATTGCCACGCGCCGCCACTTGCGGGCTATGCGTCACCACAAGCACTTGCCCACCTTGCGCCAAACGATGCAAGCGACTGCCAACAGCCTCAGCCACCGCGCCGCCGACACCGGCATCCACCTCATCAAAAATAAGCGTGCTACCCACGCCTTCCGCCGCCAAAGTTACTTTCAAGGCCAGCATAAAGCGGGCCAGCTCGCCACCTGAAGCGATTTTGGCAATTGGCCCGGGCGCCATGCCCGGATTGGTTGAGGCAACAAAACGCACTTTATCAATGCCGTGTGCTGCGCCGTCTTCCAAATCAACTTGCGTTACTTCAGTGGTGAAGCGACCACCATCCAGCTTAAGCGGCACAAGTTCTTCATTAACCATATCATCCAACCGACCGGCAGCTTTTTGGCGCGATTGCGACACCGCCAAAGCCTTCTCGGCATAGTCAGCATCGCTTTGCTTCACGGCGGCTTCCAATTCACCCATCCGGTCATTGCCGCCATGAATGGCGCTCAATTTTTCTTCCAATTCGGCCAGCTTGCCGACCAATCCGTTGCAGTCGGTTTCATGCTTACGCGCCAGACTGCGCAGCGCAAACAAGCGGTCTTCCACTTGCTCCAAACGCGCCGGATCGTGGGTAATATTGGCAACAGCCGCCATTACGGTTTCGCGTGCCTCACCCGCTTCGATAACCGCACGCTCAAGGGCTGCCACCGCATCATCAAGCGCGCCACCGGCTTCGGGTGCAGCGCGTTCGAGACGACGCAGTGCCGCACTCAAAGCGTTCTCAACCCCGCCATCGCCCTGCAATTGGGCTTCCGCCTCGCTCAAATCAGCGGCAATTTTCTCAGCATTCATCAGCAAGCTACGCTCAGAGGCAAGCGCGTCTTCTTCGCCCGCTTTGGGATTTAACTCCTGCAACTCAGCAATTGATTGAGTAAGAAACTCAGTGTCAGCACTGGCTTTGGCAAGCTCGGCGCGATAAGCCGCCAATGCGTCACGCGCCGTCTGCCGCGCCTCATAGAGTTTGGCGAGCTTATCAGCCGCTTCGCTAAGACCGGCGAAAGCATCAAGCAAATTTCGTTGTGTCGCAGCGTCTGTCAGTGCTTGGCTTTCATTTTGGCCATGAATTTCAATCAGAGCGCTGCCGATTTGCGCCAATAAGCCAACACCGACAGGCTGGTCATTCAAGAATGCACGACTGCGCCCATCGGCTGATTGCACGCGCCGCAAGATAATCTCACCATTGGCGGCAGCATCATCATGCAAACCATTTTCGCGCAATATCGCAAATACCGGATGATGTGTCGGCAAGTGAAACACAGCCGTAACGCTACCCTGTGCGCTGCCTTGGCGCACCAGACCGGCATCGCCACGCGCACCGGTCGCCAGCCCGAGTGCATCGAGTAATATCGATTTACCCGCACCGGTCTCACCGGTCAGCGTGCATAGTTGCGGTTGCCAGTCGAGGTCCAGCTTGTCTATCAGCACGATATCGCGAATGGACAGGGATACCAGCATGGCAGACCTTAAAGCACTTTATCGAGGGCGCGGCTTATCCATGATTTTTGATTGCGCACCGGCTGAAGGTCGCGTTGGCGCAAAATGCGATAGCTGTCGCGATACCAGTCACTATTCGGGAAGTTATAGCCTAAAACAGCGGCGGCGTTTTGCGCCTCACTGACGACACCCAAAGATAAATAAGCCTCGGTCAAACGATGCAATGCTTCCGGCACATGGCTGGTCGTTTTATATCGCTCAATCACATTACGGAACCGGTTGGTCGCGGCCGCATATTCACCGCGATTGAGATAAAAGCGACCAACTTCCATTTCCTTGCCCGCGAGGTTGTCATTGGTCAAATCCAGTTTCAAAACCGCATCCGCCGCATAGGGTGAATCCGGGAAACGCCGTATCACTTCCAGCAGAGATAATTGTGCCAGCTCTGTGGTGTATTGGTCGCGCTGCACATCGGAGATGCGCTCATAATTGCACATCGCCATCAGATAATAGATATACGGCGCTTGTTCATTGCCCGGGTAAAGCGCCAAGAAACGCTGGCTGGTCGCAATCGCCTCATCATATTTATTCTGCAAATAATATGTGAAGGCTGACATCACCAAAGCGCGGCGCGCCCAAATTGAATAAGGGTGCTGGCGTTCGACTTCATCAAACTCCTGCGCGGCCAAAATATAGTTACCGCGCAACAATTCTTCATGCGCGTTGTTGTAAATGACGCCGACCGGACGCTCAACATAGAGTTGTTCAACCGACTCCACGCCCCCACAGGCCGCCAAAGACGAAGCGAGCAATATCGAAGCCGTGAATTTCTTTAAGCGCATCAGACGATTCCCATTTTCATTGCGTTCATTTTTACTGCATCAGACAGCGCGAAGCCAGCCTCAAAGGCGCGACATAACGTTAAAATGGGGATTTACGGCAGATTATTCAGCCGCCAGAACGGCCTCACCGTCAGCCAAGCTGACCAGTTCAAAAGCTTCCGGCTCATTGAACAGGGCGTTCAACAGTTCATTATGCAGCGCATGGCCTGATTTATAACCGCGATAGCGGCCAATCAGATGCAAGCCGGTAAGGTATAAATCACCAACAGCATCCAGCAATTTGTGCTGCACAAATTCGCGCTCAGAGCGCAAACCGTCTTCATTAAGAACTTCGTCGCCGTCGACCACAATGGCGTTATCCATTGAGCCGCCAAGCGCCAAACCGGCCTCATGCATGGCTTCAACCTGCTGCAGCATGCAGAAGGTACGCGCATTGACGACATCATCATCGACGCGCTCATCGTCAAGCTTCAGTTCATAAGACTGGCGACCGATAGCACCACTTTCAAAATCGATTTCCGCTTCAAAAACGCGCTCATCATCCGGCACAATCTCGCAAAAGCTGTCACCTTGCTGAACACGAACCGGCTTCTTGATGCGAACAACGCGGCGGGCAACGCTTTGTTCGCGTGTGCCCACTTTACCGATAGCGTTAACGAAAGGTTGCGCGCTACCGTCCATAATCGGAACTTCAGAAGCATCAACCTCAATAATGGCATTATCAATACGCAGGAAGGCCAACGCCGCCATCAAATGCTCAACCGTGCCGACCTTATGGCCGAAAGCATTGCCGATTTTGGATGACAAAGTCACTTCGCAAACACTGGCACACAGTGCAGGAATGCTGGCTTGTGCTTGGTCTTCAATATCTGTGCGGATAAACACAATGCCGTGATCGGCAGGTGCAGGGCGCACAACCAATTTAACTTGCTTGCCTGAGTGCAGACCAACACCGCTCATCTCAACAACATCACCCAATGTTGTTTGCCATACGCCCATGCGTGCAGCGACCGGCAGCGCGGAAGGCGCAACGGCGGTGAACTGTTCGTTCATCTCTGCAAGGCTGGCGGGTGCGGCCATCGGTTAAACTCTCAATCAGTCATGCCCGTCATTGGGCTTTCTATGAGTGTGTTTTACGAAACGGCAACGCGCACGACAAATAACAGTTTATTGCCCTTTGTTACGAAAGTGACATAAAAGAAACAAAGCAAGAACAGCAGAAAACCGCCAAAAATCACCCCAAAACAAGACAAAGAAAACCCGGGCATGGCAGGGCCATACCCGGGTCTTTTAGTCATAAATTATGCGTTTAGCGACGCAAGAAAGCCGGAATATCCAACTGGTCTTGGTCGTAAGAACCGCCTGACATGGTCGGGCCGGTTTGCATAGTGGTCTGCATTGTTGTTTGAACCGGAGCCGCTTGAGCCACGGCATCAACACTCGGTGAAGTAACCGGCTCTTGTGGTGCCGATACTTTCGGTGCCTCAACCTTTTCTTCAGCCTTCTCTTCAACCGCTGCTTCAGCTTTAGCCTCAACAGGTGCTTCCTCAATCGGTGCTTCTGTTGCTTCCATCACTGTTTGCGGTGCTTCCAGTTCAGCGGTTGCCACGCCAGATTGAGCAGGTTGAGCAGGTTTTGCCCGAACACCGTCCAACTCTTCGCCAAACGCGGCAGGCTCAATTCGCGGTGCCGTTTCGGTTGTTTCCGCCACTTCAAGCGGTGCTTCTTCGGCTACCACTTTCGGCGCTTCCACGATTGGAGCTTCTACTTTCGGCGTTTCCTCAGCCGGTGTCATATTTTCGGCTTCGGTCGGTGCGGTGTCGCTGACTTCCATACGCGGTGTCGTCGCGGCAGCAGCACTCTGTTCGGGCTCATTGCCTTTTTTGCCACCAAACACGCGGTCAATAAACGAACGCTTGCGGGCAGGTATCGGCGACACATTAGGACGCTGTGCTTTTTGTCCGGCCAAAAAGCCCGGCAAATCAGCATTATCAGCTTGAGCCTGCGATGCAGCGACGTCAGCGGCTTGTGGCGCTGCTTCAGCCATCGGTGCGGCTTCACTCGTCGGCGCATTTGAAGCACTTGTTGCACTTGTTGAACCGGGACGACCGATTTGCATATCAGCTGCACTGATTTCCTCAACCGGCGGCAAATCGCCGGCAGTCGGGGTTGCTATTAGACCGGCTTCATCTGTGCTGGTCATTGGAATGACGCGCCCGCCATCCAGCGCACGCAGCTTGGCAGTTTCCGCTTCAATACCGGTTGCCACAACAGAGACACGCATCAAACCGCGCAAGGCTTCATCGAAAGTAGAGCCGACAATAATATTGGCTTCCGGATCGACTTCCTGACGGATGCGATTGGCCGCTTCATCCAACTCATAAAGCGTCATATCATCGCCGCCGGTGATGTTAATCAACACACCGCGCGCGCCTTGCATCGACACATCATCGAGCAGCGGATTGGCAATTGCCGCTTCCGCCGCTTCAATGGCGCGCTTCTCGCCTTCCGCTTCGCCCGTGCCCATCATGGCTTTACCCATCTCGTTCATCACTGTGCGCACATCGGCAAAGTCGAGATTGATAAGGCCCGGCTTAATCATCAAATCAGTGATACCGGCAACGCCTGAGTGCAGCACTTCATCAGCCAGAGCAAAAGCTTCGGCAAACGTTGTCTGCGCATTGGCAATGCGGAACAGATTTTGGTTCGGGATGATAATCAACGTATCGACTTCACGCGCCAGCTCTTCAATACCGGCTTCGGCAGCCTTCATACGGCGACCGCCTTCAAAGTCAAACGGCTTGGTAACAACGCCAACCGTCAAAATACCCTGCTCGCGCGCCGCGCGAGCAATCACCGGTGCTGCACCTGTGCCGGTACCGCCACCCATGCCAGCCGTCACAAAGGCCATATGCGCGCCTTGCAACATGTCGACAATTTCGGCCATGGTTTCTTCAGCAGCCGCTTTACCAACCTCAGGGTTTGAGCCTGCGCCCAGCCCTTCCGTCAGCTTAGAGCCGATTTGAATACGCCGATCAGCACTGGAATTGGTCAGTGCCTGAGCGTCGGTATTTGCCACTACAAAATCACAACCTTCAAGACCGGCTGCAACCATATTATTCACGGCATTGCCACCGGCGCCGCCAACACCAAAAACAACGATACGCGGTTTGAGTTCCTTTTTCGGGGGAACGGTAAGATGAATGCTCATAGCTTTCTCCTCTCTACTCGCCAAAATTGGGCGAGTGTTTGATGACTTTCGAAACGACACGGTCTTCGCCCAAATAAAAGACCGTTACATTCCGCGACACCGCGTTTGCGAGCGTCTGTGGTTTTTTCTCTCTCGTCGGACCTACATATTCAGTGAACTGCATTAGAAATTCCTCCTCAGCCAATTGCCGAGCCAGCCCATCACGCCGTCGGCGCGATCCTCTTTCAACACGGCATCGGCATGATTACGCCCGGCATAGGTCAACAAACCTGCACAGGCGGCAAAAGACGGACCGGCAACCGCTTCAGGCAATCCGGTCAGACGCATTGGCGAAGCAATGCGCGCTTGTTTTTCCAAAATTGTATGCGCCACTTCGGTCGCGCCATTGAGTTGCGCCGCACCACCGGTCAAGACAACACGGCGACCTGCCAAATGCGCCAAGCCGCTGCGTGATAGCGCGTCATTGACCATCTCAAAGGTTTCTTCGAGGCGCGGACGAATGATTTTCGACAATTCGCTGCGCGGCAACATTTGATGGTCACCGCCCAAAACCGGCACTTCAAATTGTTCGCGTTCGCCGCCATGAGTAGCCAGCGCGCTGCCATATAATGTCTTAATGCGCTCAGCCGAGGTCATTGATACGTTCAAACCCCGCGCAATATCTGTGGTGATATGATGACCGCCAACCGGCACAACCGCCGAGAATAAAATCTCGCCTTCATAAAACACGCTGGCACTGGTTGTTCCGCCGCCCATATCAATATGCAACGCGCCAAGGTCTATCTCATCTTGCATCAGCGTCGACAGACCGCTGGCATAGGGCGTCGCGACCAGTTTTTCGCATTGCAAATGACACTGCTCGATACAGGTCAATAAATTTCGCACCGGACCGGCGGGTGCAGCCATCATATGCATGGTGACTTGCAGTTTCTCGCCATGCATGCCGCGCGGGTCGATAATCCCATAGCTATTATCTATCCCATAGCCGATTGGGATGGCGTGCAGGATTTCATAATCTTCCGACCAGAAATCTTCATAAGCATGGCGCAACGCCAAAGCCATATGTTCTTGTGTAACGGCATGGCCGTGAAGCGGCACTTCTGCCTCACCCATTTGGCTGACCAATTGATTGGCCGCAATACCGATAACCACGCGGCGCACTTCCATACCGGCCATACGTTCGGCCGCATCGACTGCGGCACGAATGGCATCTTCGGCGGCGCGCATATCAACCACTTGTCCGGCCACCAGCCCTTCAGACAATTGATGTCCACTGCCGGAAATTCGAAGCTGGGTCGCATTAGCCTTTCCGGCTTGCGCATTACCGGCATCGCCATGATGCTCGCCAATCAGACAAGCCACTTTCGATGTGCCGACATCAAGTGCCGCAATCGGGCCACGACGCAAAGGCGTAACGACCTGACGGGCAAACTGGCTTTGGTTTATCGGCGTATTCACGAGGCGACCTCCGATTTGGTTTTGCGGTCAGAACGCTGACTGTCGGGCCGCAACAAAACGCGGTCCGGCAGACGCAAATCAATCTCTTGGCGTTCAACCGCCAGAATGCGCCGCTCTTTTTCAAGCTGCATCAAACGGTCCAACGCATCGCCAATATTGCCTTCCGGCAAATGCACGCGCCCACCATGGTCAAGACGCACGGTCCAACGACGCTGACCGGTCCAATGCGCTGCCACCATGCGATTGCGCAATACCGGATAGGCGCGCAATGTGTCCATGAAAGAGGCAGCGCGCAGGCTCGCACCGTCGCCGGAGAATATCGGCAAATGAGCAAACGGCTTTAAATGATGGCGGGTAATCGTCACGCCCTTGCGGTCAATCAAAGCGAGGGTGTCAGGTTCACGATAAAATGCAAACGGCTCGCGCTCAGTCAATCGGACATGCAAAATATTCGGCAAACGGCGCAGCACAACGGCATCTTCCACCCATGGCAACGCCTCAATGCGGGCGTGTATTTCGTCTAAGTCGAGGGCAAAAATTGCGCTACCTTGAGCCACATTAATCGCCGATACCAAATCATCTCGCTGGGTGCGCTTGCGCCCCTCTACGGTAATATCATTGACTTCAAAACCGGCTGACGCGGTCAACTCATGGGTTTTCGCCCGGACAATATCAGCAACCGGCGACAGCATATCAAAGCGGAAAACAATTGTTACGGCGAGCGCAGAAATGAGAGCCAGCGCCGCCAAACGGGTCTTGCGACCTTGCCACATCAAACGCAGCGCGATGAAGGCAAGATTGAGCGGTGTCGCCAAAACAGTGATGAAGGCGTCCCGCAAGCGATGGCTCTTGGCCTGCCCGTTGGCTTTACCAGTCTTGTTCTTGTCTATCTTTGACATGACGCGTCCTCCACAATCCATTGCACTAATTGATTGAAATTCATGCCGCGATAAGCGGCCATTTCAGGCACCAGCGACACTGGCGTCATGCCGGGCTGGGTGTTGATTTCCAATAAAACAAGCTGCTCGCGCGCTTCGTCGAAGCGGAAGTCAGAACGAGTAACGCCGCGACAGCCCAGCGCCATATGCGCTTGCAGACTGATAGCCTGAATGTCTTCGGCCAAAGCAGCGGGAATATCAGCCGGAATATCGTGGCGCGACCCGCCCTCTTCATATTTGGCGCGATAATCATACCAGCCATTGCTCGGCACGATTTCCATCACATCCAAGGCCTCGCTGCCCAAGACGGCGCAAGTCAATTCACGACCGGCCACATAAGCCTCAACCATTGCTGTTCCACCAGAAGCCATTCCACTAGAAGCGATTCCGCTATGTGCTGCGTGGTCGAACGCCCAACCGGCGTCACTCAAGCTATCGGGAACGGCATTGCTGCCATCTACGACAATCTCAATACCGACACTAGAACCCTGATTGACCGGTTTGACGACATAAGGCGGCGCCATTGGGTGGTCGTTAACCGTGCCTTTTTCAACCAATACGCTGTCAGCAATCGGCAAGCCAATGCTTGCGAAAATCTGTTTTGATAAATGCTTATCCATCGCCAGAGCCGAGGCGCGCACACCGGAATGGGTGTAAGGAATTTGCAGCACTTCCAACAGCCCCTGCACTTCGCCGTCTTCGCCACCAACGCCGTGCAAGGCGTTGAAGCAGATATCTGGCTTAAGCGCGGCTAATTGCTTATCCAAGTCGCGCGTCACATCAACCTCGCTGACGTGGTAGCCCAGCTCGTTGAGAGCGGCGGCACATTTCGCGCCCGACACCAAACTGACCTCGCGCTCAGGCGACCAACCGCCCATCAAAACCGCAATATGTTTATTGCTGCTCATGCGGCCTCCCCTATGCGGCGAATTTCCCAATGCAAATCATGGCCGCTATCAGCCAGCACACGCGCGCGCACGGTTTCGCCCAACGTCTCCAAATCTGTGGCTGAAGCCGCGCCGCGATTAATCATGAAGTTGCAATGCTGCTCAGACATTTGCGCATCGCCAATGCTCAGCCCGCGACAACCGGCAGCGTCGATAAGCTTCCACGCTTTCGGGCCTTCAGGGTCAGCCCCGCCCGGATTTTTAAACGTCGAGCCGCCGGTCCGTTCTTTAATGGGCTGGCTGTCTTCGCGCTTGGCAGAAATATCTTCCATCGCCGCCGTGATGCGCGCTGCGTCGCCCGGCACGGCTTTAAAGCGCGCCTCGGTATAAATAATAAACTCGCTATAGCCATTATGGCGATAGGCCAGCGACAGCTCAGAAGCAGGCAAAATATGCTGTTTGCCTTGGCGGTCATAGCCGGTCACCTCAACCAGAACATCGCTCGTCTCGCCGCCATATGCACCCGCATTCATCGCAATCGCCCCGCCAATCGCGCCGGGGATGCCGCGATAAAATTCCAACCCCGACAAAGCGCAATCTGCCGCCGCACGCGCCACACGCACATCAAGTGCCGCCGCACCGGCCACCATTTCAGTGTCAGAAACTTGCTGCGTTTGCCCGAAGGCCGCGCCAAGGCGAATAACTGCGCCACGCACACCACCATCGCGCACCAGCGTGTTGGAGCCCGCGCCCAAAACATGCAGCGGCACATCGTGCGGCACAGCCGCCAGAAAGGCTGCCAAATCATCGCCATCAGCCGGCATGAACACAATCTCAGCCGCGCCACCAACCCGAAACCAGCACAAATCTGCCAGCGCGACATGCGGCAGCAGCTTGCCGCGCAGAGGCGGCAAAGCGGCAATCCAATCGGCGGTCATCGGGGCGATACTCATTTGCGCAAAGCCTCCAATTGTTCCGGTAATTGATAGGCCAGCGTCGAAATTGAACCGGCACCCATGCAAATCACCACATCATTATCTTGTAATTCAGCCGCCAGCATGTCAGCCAAAGCCTCATTTTGCGGCACAGCGACGACACGGCGATGGCCATGCGCGCGCAAGCCTTCCGCCAAAGCAGCGGCGTTAAAGCCATCCAATTCAGGCTCACCGGCCTCAAATACCGGCAAGACCAAAACAACATCCGCGCCATTCATGCAGGTGCAAAAATCGTCAAACAAATCGCGCAAGCGCGTATAGCGATGCGGCTGTACGACAGCCAACACACGCCCGTCACTCACAGCGCGCGCGCTTTCCAACACCGCGCTTATTTCCACCGGATGATGGGCGTAATCATCAAACAAACGGATGCCGCCCGCAATGTCACCAATCGGCGTGAAGCGGCGTTTCACCCCGCCAAAGCTCGCCAGCGCCTTGGCAATAGTCTCGGGTTGCGTGCCCAATTCGAGGCCCGCAGCAATCGCCGCCAGCGCATTTTGCAGATTATGCTTACCGGCCATTGGCAAAGACAATCCGCTTAACGTCATTTCGGATGCGGTGCGGCGGTCGCGACACACCACATCGAAATGCTGCAACAGGCCGTCTTCGCGCAGATTAACAGCGCGAATATCCGCTTGTTCGCTCAGGCCATAAGTCACCAAACGGCGGTCGGTAACGCGCCCGACAAGCGACTGAACTTCGGGATGGTCAAGGCAAACAATGCCGACACCGTAAAACGGAATGTTTTGGATGTAGCTATCGAAAGCGGCGCGCAGCCCATCAAAATCGCCATAATGCTCCAGATGCTCAGGGTCGATATTTGTCACAATCGCAATGGTTGAGGGCAAGCGCACAAAAGTGCCGTCGCTTTCATCAGCCTCAACAACCATCCAATCGCCCTGCCCCAAGCGCGCATTCGTGCCATAGGCATTGATGATGCCGCCATTAATAACCGTCGGGTCAAGCTCTGCCGCATCCAAAATAGCTGCCGTCAAAGAGGTTGTGGTGGTTTTGCCATGCGTGCCGGCAACCGTGATACACGGCTTCAGGCGCATTAACTCAGCCAGCATTTCAGCCCGGCGCACCACAGGAATATGCGCGGCGCGTGCCGCTTGCACTTCCGGGTTATCATCCGACACGGCAGACGAAACAGTCACAACACCGGCACCGGCAATATGCTCTGCTTTGTGACCATGCATCACCTCAATGCCCATTTTTTGCAGCCGCTCAGTATTGGCATTTTGTCCCTGATCGCTGCCTTGCACCTGATAGCCCATCACATGCATAACCTCGGCAATGCCGCTCATGCCAATGCCGCCAATGCCGACAATGTGCACGCGCCCGAAAGGTCGCAGCTTTTGCGGCTGAATTTGATGCAGCGGGTTATCTTGCATTTTATCCATGCACCCCCGCCTTCTGATGACTGTCTTGCTCGTGTTTCGGCTTTTCAATTTGCACCGGCATACCCTCGGCAAGGCACATACAATAGCGCCCCAAACGGCCAACAGCATCCAATTCGCCAAACTTCAACGCTTGTTTCGACATGCCCAATAGTGAATCTTCATCCGTCATCATGCGCTGCAATTCTTCGCTCAAACGCTCAGCCGTAAAATCATTTTGCTTTAACATCACGGCACCGCCGGCGCGCGACAGTTCGCGCACATTTGCGGCTTGGTCTTGGTCCAGCGACCCGGGCAATGGCACGATGATAGACGGCGCACCAAGCGCACAAATCTCGGCCATAGTGCCTGCGCCGCCGCGCGCAATCACCAAATGGGCGCGCCGCATGCGGGTCGGCAAGTCAGCAAAGAAATCACGAATTTCGGCATAAACGCCGATAGCACCATATTCATCGAGCGCGCGACGCATATCGGGTTTGCGCACTTGATGAACGATGCGCAATCGCCGTTGCAGATTTTCCGGCAAGTCAGCCACCGCTTGCGGCAAAATTTCAGAAAACACTTTGGCACCCTGACTGCCGCCAAACACCAGCAAATCAAAAGGACGCGAACCCGTCAGATAGCGATAGCCGCCTTGTGCTGCTTTCAAAACAGCAGGGCGCAACGGATTGCCCGTGCGACGCATACGCTCGGCCGCCTTGTTTGGCACATTCGCCGTATTGGCATAGCTGGTAGCGATGCTGGCACCAAATCGGGCCGCCAATCGATTGACCCGCCCCAGCACGGCATTTTGTTCATGCACCAAAACCGGACGGCGCAATATCAAACCGGCCATCACAGGACCAAAAGAAGGATAACCACCAAAGCCGATAATCACTTTCGGCTTTAAGCGCAGCAACAAGAAGAGCGAGACCAGCAAGCTCCATATAAGTGTCAAAAGACGCATCGGCAAAGCCAAAACACCGCCACTATAAACCGTGGCTGCCGGAATTTTATGCACCGGCATAGCCACCAATCTATCGACAAATGCCATGCCGCGACTGTCGGTCGCCAGATGCACATCATAGCCTTCCAGTTGCAGCTTTTCAGCCAGCGCACCTGCCGGGAACATATGCCCGCCCGTGCCGCCTGCGGCCAATAATATCGTGTTCTGCGCCGTCATGGGCGACCTCCTGCGGAAAGATGCAATGCTGAAGCCGATACGCTGCGCATTTGGGTATGTGCTGTGCTGCGGCGGCGCATCAGCCCCACCAACATGCCCATTGTGATGGCCGAGGCGAGCAAGGATGAGCCGCCATATGAAATAAACGGCAATGTCATACCCTTGGAAGGCGCGAGGTTGAGATTGACCGCGAGATTGATAATCGCCTGCAAGCCAAAAAGACAAATAAGGCCTGAGGCCGCCAATTGCACCCAATGCTCGGTTTCATCGCGCAGAGCCCAAAGGCCGCGCCAGACCAGAAAAGCAAACACCAGAATAATGAAGCAGCCGATAATCAAGCCGCCTTCTTCAGCGGCAACCGCGAAGACATAATCGGCATGCGCATCCGGCAAAATTGATTTAACCCGCCCGTCGCCCGGCCCAACACCGGTTATGCCGCCCGTGCGTATCGCATCCATCGCTTTATCAACTTGATAAGTGTCGCCACTTGTCGGGTCGAGAAAACGGTCAATGCGGCTACGGAAATAGCCATAGCTGCTGTAAACGTAAGTGCCGGCCAGCAGACCAATGCCAGCCATAGCGCCAATGAGCTTCATCGAACCGCCGGATAGGAAGAACAAACACATCCAAACCAGCGCAATCAAAATCGTTTGGCCGAAATCGGGCTGCATCGCCAGCAGCAAGCATGTGCCGAGCAATAGCGCGACCGCCAACCAAATATCTTTGGACTCAAAGCGCGCCCGTTGACGGGCAAACAACCAAGCCGTGACAACGACAAAAGCGGGCTTCAAAACCTCAGACGGCTGAACCGATATACCGGCAATCAGCAACCAACGGCTGGCGCCCTTTACCGTGACGCCGAAAAATAGAGTGGCGATTACCCCGCCGATTGAGCCGATGAGCAGCAAGACTGCGAAACGGCGTATCATCGGCGCATCTAGCATAGAAACGATAAGAAACACGATGGCGGCGAGCGTTAAGAATACGAATTGCTTATTGGCAAAATAATATATCGACTTGCCGATGGTTTGTGCGACAGCCGGACTGGCCGCGAAAGCCATTAAATAACCGAGGCCGAGCAGCACCATCACGCCGATAACCATCGGGCGGTCGACAGTCCACCACCATTGCGCCAAGGGGCTACGATTTGTGCGGGCGAAAAAGCGGCTCATGCAACACCCTCCGCCTGTTGTGCGCACCAATCGCTCACAGCGGCACAAAACGCCGCGCCGCGCGCTTCAAAATTCTCAAACTGGTCAAAAGACGCACAAGCCGGAGACAGCAACACAACCGACTGCGGTAAGCCGTCAGCCATTGCGCCATCAGCCGCCATTGAAACAGCACGCGCCAGATTGTCGGCTTTATGCACCGGCAAATGAGTTTGCAATTCGGCGGCAAAATCATCTGCCGCTTCACCGATCAAAAAAGCTGCCCGCACCCGCCCGTAAAGCGGTGACAAACCGTTAAGGCCACCGGTTTTGGCAACGCCACCGGCAATCCAGTAAATATTGTCATAAGCCGCCAGCGCATGCCGCGTGGCTTCACCATTGGTTGCTTTGGAATCATTGACGAAGGTCATTGGCCCATGATGCGCGACAGCTTGCAAGCGATGCGCCATGCCGCCAAAGCTGGTAAAGCTATCGGCAATCATGCGGATATCAAGGCCGAGGCGTCGCCCGACAGCCATAGCGGCAGCAGCATTTTGGCCATTATGCGCACCAGGCAAAGCCGGACAATCCGCCATATCAACCAGTTTGATATCACCCTGCCAGAGGCACCCATCAGCATAGAAAATATCGGCGTCGGTATGTGTACCGGCAATGCGCGTCACGCGCCCATCGCGTTTGGCTTGCCGCGCCGCCATATCAGCACTGTCCGGCGTATCTGTGCCGATAATGCGCGCCATGGCGCAATGCCCATTGGCAAACAGCAATTCCTTTGCCGCCGTGTAGCCGGTCATGTCGCCATGCCGGTCGAGATGGTCGGGCGTTATGTTGAGCACAACACCAATATCGCAAGCCAATTGACGATTTAAATCGAGTTGATAAGACGACAATTCCAAAACATAAATCGTATCGCTTGGAGCGTCTTTTTCAGGTGACGGCCCGTTTGGTAGAGGCAAATCGAGAACCGGTGTGCCGATATTGCCGCCAATATGCGCATTCAATCCCGCTACTTGCAGCATATGACCGATAAGCGCCGTGGTTGTAGATTTACCGTTCGTGCCGGTAATGCCGATAAGCGTTGCTTGGTGGCGCAAATTATTATTCTCAAGCGCCAAAGCGAATAGATCCATATCGCCCAAAACCGCACAGCCACACGCGCGCGCCGCAGTGACCGCCTTATGCGGCTGCGGATGGGTAAGCGGCACGCCCGGGCTTACGATAAGCCGCGACGGCGACCCGAAATCATCGCTTAGGTCGCGCAATTGCGCGCCTAATTTCGCCGCCTGTTGGCGCGGTGCTTCATTATCATCCCACGCGACAACGCGATTGCCGGCCGCCAGCAAGGCCTCCACACAAGCCATGCCGGAACGGCCCAGTCCGAAGACTGCCGTTTCGCCGCCAAATGTGGGGAGTTGCATCATCGCCTACCTCAGCTTCAATGTTGCCAGCCCGATAAGGGCGAGAATGACGGAGATAATCCAAAACCGGATAACAATGGTTGGCTCAGCCCAACCGCGTTGCTCGAAATGGTGATGCAGCGGTGCCATGGCAAAAACCCGTTTGCCGGTCAGCTTGAACGAGACGACTTGCACAATCACCGACACGGCTTCGAGAACAAACAGACCGCCGATAATCGCCAGCACAAGCTCGTGCTTAGTGGCGACCGCAATTGTGCCCAAAGCACCACCCAAAGCGAGTGAGCCGGTGTCGCCCATAAACACAGCGGCGGGCGGCGCGTTAAACCATAAAAAGCCAAGGCCCGCGCCAATGAGCGCGGCACAGAACACCGCCAACTCACCCGTGCCCGGCACGTAATGCACTTGCAGATAATTGGCGAAAATAATATTGCCGACCAGATAAGCGATGAAGCCGAAGCTGGCAGCGGCAATCATGGTCGGCACAATGGCCAAGCCGTCGAGGCCGTCTGTTAGATTGACGGCGTTTGATGCGCCGACAATAACGAACATACCGGCCAGCAAAAACACCGGCAGGCCAAGCGGCAGCAGCACATCTTTCAAAAATGGTACGGCATAGCTGGTCGCTAATTCCGGCGGCAAAAAATGACTGATGGAAATCACGGCAGCAATGGCAATCACTGCTTCGAGCAGTAATTTAATGCGGCCCGACACACCGGCACTGGAGCCGCCGCGCAATTTCAAAAAATCATCGGCAAAACCGATAGCGCCGAAACCGGCAGTCGACAAAAGCACAATCCATAAAAATACATTCGTCAGATTGCCCCATAAAAGCGTGGAGCCGATGGAAGCTAAGAGAATGAGCAAGCCGCCCATAGTCGGTGTGCCGACCTTGGTGACCAAATGCGATTGCGGCCCGTCTTCGCGTATTGGCTGGCCCTTGCCTTGGCGTGCGCGCAAGGCTTCAATCATCCAAGGCCCCAGCACAAAGCTGATAATCAATGCCGTCATAACCGCCGCACCGGCGCGGAAGGTAATGTAGTTAAACAGGTTCGACCCGGGAAACTCCAACTGCCATGCTGTCACCATATGATAAAACATATCAGGCCCTCTTTTCTTCTATGTTTTGGGCGGCCAAAAGTGCCGTCACCACCTGACCCATGCCGCTGGCATTTGAGCCCTTAACCATCACCACATCATCGGGACGCAAATCGCGCCGCAGCAACTCAACCACACCCTCGCGGCTGTTGAGATGCGGACCCATGCGGCCGGGCGGTAAATGATTGTGCAAATGCTTCATCAACTGGCCGCATGTAACGACCAAATCAACATCAGCCGCTTCAACCGTTTCAGCCAATTCGGCATGCAAAGCGGGGGCTGCATCGCCCAGCTCAGCCATATCGCCCAGCACGGCAATGCGCCGCCCTCGCCCCAGACGCGGCGTTAAACCCAAAGTGGTCAGCGCAGCCCGCATGGAAGACGGATTGGCGTTATAGCTTTCATCAATCAAGGTTGCCGCGCCGTCACCGACCTGCACTTGATGGCGCGACCCGCGCCCTGACAAGCCTTCATTATCAGCCAAAGACAGCGCAGCCAGTGCCAAATCTGCGCCCGCTTGTTGAACCGCCGCCAGCACAGCCAAACTGTTGGACACATGATGCGCACCCGCTGTGCCGACCTTATAAGTCATTTGCTGGTCGCCGATTTGCGCCGTCACACAACTGCATGTCGAATGCAAATGCGTTTTCACGGCATGCGCCGCCGCACGCGATTCAGACAATGAGAAATCAATTTGCGAGAAGTTTTTAGCCGCATCGCTCAGCAGCGCATAATGGGTGTTGTCACGCGGCAAGATAGCGACACCGCCCGCCACCAGACCGGAGAAAATTTCCGCCTTGGCGCGCGCAATCGCCGCTTCATTTTCAAAATGCTCAATATGCGCCGCGCCGACAGTAGTAATCAGCGCGCAATGCGGTTGCACCATATCAACCAAAGCGGCAATTTCACCGGCATGGTTCATGCCCAATTCAAACACCGCATAATCGCATTGCGCGGGCATACGCGCCAAAGATAGCGGCACGCCAATATGATTGTTGAAGCTTTTTTCAGAGGCATGAACACGCCCCGATTTTGCCAGCGCGGCAGCCAAAGCCGATTTCACACCGGTTTTACCGACACTGCCGGTAATGGCCGTAATATGCGCCGTGCTGCGCGCCCGAGCTGCGCGCCCCAAAGCTTCCAACGCTTCCAAGACGTCCGGCACACGCAGCAGCACGGCATCATCAGGCAAATCATCAGAAGCGAAATCACCCCGCACCAAAGCCGCCGAACATCCGGCCTCAAAAGCCGAGATAACATAATCATGCCCATCGCTATTTTCGCCAACCAGTGCGACAAAAATATCGCCCTGCTGTAAGTCACGCGTGTCAATCGACAGCCCATTGGCTTGCCAATCAGCCAACGGCATCTCATGCCCGGCTTCGACCAAATGGGTTTGCAGAGCAGCCAGCACATCAGCCCCGTGCCACAAAACATCAGGTGTCATATCAACCATGCGCACCTCCTGCCCGATTGACCGCTTGCGTTGCCAGACAACGCTGCGCCTCGCCGATATCGTCAAATGGCAAAATCTTATCGCCGATAATCTGCCCGCTCTCATGGCCTTTACCGGCCAGCAGAACAATGTCATCGCCCGCCGCATCAACCAAAGCGGTTTCAATCGCTTGACGGCGATCGGCGATTTCTTGTGCCGCCTCACACGCGCTCAAAATTTCGCTGCGTATAGCGGCGGCATCTTCATGGCGCGGATTGTCGTCAGTGATGATAATTTTATCGGCATGCTGCGCGGCGACGCTGCCCATTAGCGGGCGCTTACCGGCATCGCGATTACCGCCACAGCCAAACATAACACTTAAATGACCGCCGCTCGGCAAATGCGCGCGCAATGCAGTGAGCGCGTTTTCCAGCGCATCCGGCGTATGAGCATAATCGACATAAACCGCCGCGCCTTTTTCAGTGCGCCCCACAAAATGCATGCGCCCACGCGGCGGCTGCACCATGCGGCAAGCGGCAAACAAAGCCGCATCATCCAGCCCGAAGGCTTGCGCCATGCCGAGTGCCAGCGACAGGTTTTCAATCTGAAAATCACCGATAAGCGGCACATCAAAATTCTGTGTTTCGCCATTAAGCGTAACCGCCAAAGTCAGCCCAATGGCGCTGCGGTCTTTAATCTCGACAAACACATTATCTTGGCTTCGCCCGACGGGAATGACAGCGCGACCGGCAGTGCGCGCGGCCTCAGCCATTGCCGCGCCCGCCTCATGCGTCATCACCACAATGGCTGTGCCGTTTTCCGACAAGACTTCGGTAAACAGTCTTTGCTTGGCGGCGGCATAATCTTCCGGCGAGGAATGATAATCCATATGGTCACGCGACAGATTAGTGAAACCGGCAATCTCCAACTTCACCCCGTCGAGGCGATATTGCGCCAAGCCGTGACTGGAGGCCTCCATCGCCACATGCGTCACCTGATGCGCTACCAAATCGCGCAAGGCCGCATGCAAGCGCACCGGCTCAGGCGTTGTGTGCGCGAGCGGTTCAAAATAACCATCTGTCTCGATGCCCAATGTGCCCATCGCAGCAGCCTGCAAATCGCACGCGCCGAGCAATTGGCGCAAAAAGGCGACAGTAGATGTTTTGCCATTTGTGCCAGTAACGGCGGCAATATGTGGAGGCTGAACTTCAAAAAACCGCGCCGCCATCAGGGCCAATTCTTGGCGCGGATTGTCATGTGTCAAAACCGGCACACCGGCAACCATTGGCGCGTCGGTTAAAATCGCCGCTGCACCGTTTTCAATCGCTTGGCCAACATAATTACGACCATCAGCAAGACTGCCTGACAAGGCGGCAAACAAATAACCGGGCTGCACGGCGCGACTGTCAGCCGTCAAACCGTAAATCGGGGTCTCTGCCAAAACAGCATCAGCGAGCGGGGTTGAGGTCAGGCGATCAATGCGCATGCGCCACCTCCCCCGCCGCACCTTTCGGCAAAGCGGCTTGCTCGGTCTCAACCTCAAAGCGCGGCATCACACCCAATATCGGCGCGGCGCGGCGAACAATTTCGGCGGCTGTCGGCGCGGCATTCCAACCGGCCAAGTTGAAGCCGTAAGTTTCAGGCGTGCCCTGCGGCTCATCCAGCATAACCAACATCGCATAACGCGGCGCATCGGCAGGAAACGCCCCAAGGAAAGACGTCACCAAACGGTCGGCATCATAGCCGCCGACAGAAGGCTTTTCAGCTGAACCGGTTTTGCCCATCACCTGATAGCCCGGCACATCGGCTTGTCGTCCGGTGCCTGAAGCCACAACTGCGCGCATCATCTCGCGCACAGCGTAGCTTGTGTCGGCGGCAATCACTCTTTGCCCGACCGGCAGACCGACTTTTTGCAAGCTCGGCTCATATAACACGCCGCCATTGACCATTGCCGCACCGGCCATAACGGCGTGCAATGGGGAAACGGAAATACCGTGCCCGTAAGAAGATGTGGCGCGTTCAATATCCGTCCAACGTGTCGGCACAAGCGGATTAGCCCGCTCGGGCAAATCAACCGGCACAGGCTGGGTAAAGCCAAGCTTGGCAAGAAAGCCGAAATGCATTTCATCGGGCACTCGCAACGCCAATTGCGCCGAGCCGATATTGGAGGAATGAACAATAATCTCTTCAGTGGTCAGCGGCCGCTCTTGGCCATGCACATCATTGATTTCATAGCCGCTTATTTGCAACGGCGCAGAGGTTTGAAACTGCTCTTCAGGGGCAACCAAGCCGCTATCCAAAGCCATGGCGGCAGTGAATACTTTGAAAATGGAGCCAAGCTCATAAACGCCTAGCGTCATGCGATTAAAATGCGCCTCTTGACCCTGCGCCATTGGTGCATTGGCATCAAAATCCGGCAAAGATACCAGCGAAACAATTTCGCCATTATGCGCATCGACTAAAATCGCACCGGCGGCTTTGGCTTGATAGGCCAGCATCGCATTTTGCAAAGCATCGCGCACAATATGCTGCACGCGCACATCGAGGCTCGACTGCATCGGCCCGTCAATCATCTCATCAGCCAATAGGCGGTCGAGCGTGCGCTCCAACCCCAAAAGGCCACGCTTATCGGCACTGGTAAAGCCAACCGTATGCGCCACAACTTCACCGGTTGGATAGACCCGCGAACTGTCGCGCTTCAACTTTAAGGCCGGATTGCCAAGCGCCAACACAGCTTGCTTTTGCGCCGGTGTCAGACTTGCCTTAAGGCCCACATAACGTGATTTACCGTTCAAAAGACGCACGGCGCGCGCTTCGTTTAACTCCGGTAAAATCTGTTTAAGCTGCGCTGCCAAGGCCGCGCCATCTTCAATCTTGGCGGCATCTGCACCCAAAGTAATGGTGGTGATTTGCGTCGCCAGCACCACGCCATTGCGATCGATAATTGTCGGGCGTGCCATATTTTTGGAAGTCGCATCGGCAACCTGCCAAGCGGGCTTGCCCTGCCATACGGTCAATTGCGCCAAGCGTCCGGCCAGAACCGTGAAAACAATGGCGAAACAAATCAGCGCCAAGCGAAGGCGATTGCGCGTTACTTCCACCGCATGATGCGATAAATCGCCAGGCCGTCGCCCGAGGCGACCACCCAGAACCGGCGCCCAATCGGTACCGGCAGCAACAACAGGAAGTTTAGCGCGGCTCATCGACACCCCTCAGTTCTGTTGGCATATCTGTCGGCAGAACAACCGGAATGGTTTGGGTATGGCGTGGTCGCATATCAATTATTTGTGTCGCCCGCACCGTATCCAGCGACAAATATTCGCGAGACAAAATCTGCAAGCGGCGCGGGTCGTTGAGGCTTGACCACTCGGCTTGCAAAGTGCGGCGGCGGTCATGCTCAAGAGCAATTTGACGCTCTAATTTGCGCAGCGCCCGCGCTTCGCTCTCGGCCGAATAGCGGATGTGATACAAAGCGCCAATAAGCGCGACCAGACAAATAGCCAGTGATATATTAACCAAACGTATCATGAGGTCGCTCCCAATTGTGGTGCACGCCGCGGCATTAAATCGGCGCTTTGCGGAAATACCGGCGCGTCTGTGCGCACAGCAACCCGCAATCGTGCCGAGCGGGCGCGCGGATTTTTTTCAATCTCTTCATCGCGTGGCTTGATATTGCGCTTTGTCGGCTCGCTGAAGCTGGGGCTTGGCATATCGATATCGGGCATATGGCGCGAAGGCCGACCGGCGCGTCCGGTGCGCGGCGCCAGAAACTGCTTCACCATACGGTCTTCCAATGAATGAAAAGTGACGATAGCGAGACGCCCGCCCGGTTTTAAAATACGCTCAGCCGCTTCCAGCCCGCGCAGCAATTCGCCCAACTCATCATTGAGATAAATCCGCAAAGCCTGGAATGTGCGCGTCGCCGGATGGCTTTTGCCAAAACGCGGCCCACCGAGAACCGAACAAATACTGTCGACCAAATCGCCGGTGCGCGCGAAAGGAGTGGTGTCGCGCTTGGCAATAATCGCCTTTACAATAGCGCGGGCACGACGCTCTTCGCCATAAACGGCGATAATATCAACCAGCAATTCGGGCGATGCGGTGTTCAATAATTCCGACGCGCTTAAGCCGTCGCGGCTCATCCGCATGTCCAACGGCCCATCGCGCATAAATGAAAAACCGCGCTCGGCTTCATCCAACTGCATGGAAGAAACACCCAAATCCAGCGTCACCCCATCAACATTATCTTGCCCGATATCAGCCAGCAGCGTGTCCATTTCGCCAAAGCAACCGGCGACATAAACCACGCGGTCGCCAAATGCGGTTTGCAAGGCTTCGGCATGGCGTTGTGTGTCGGGGTCGCGGTCAATGGCGATTATTTTGCAATCGGCCGCTTGTAAAAGTGCCCGACTATAGCCACCGGCACCGAAAGTGCCGTCAACCATCACCTCACCGCTTTGGGGAGCCAAAGCAGCGACAACGTCATCAAGCAAAACAGAAATATGCGGGGCCGAAACGGGTGGCACATCTTGCGTGTGTTGACTATTCACCTGTTCCCGACCACTCATCGCTTATCTTCTCCCGGCGGGGCAGATAAAGAGCGCAGCAAACCACGCTGTTGCAGAGCGAGAGCGCGGGCTTTAGCACGATAATCAGCATAGGCATCCGGATTCCAAATCTGGAATTTGCCGCCCAAGCCAACGAAACACAGCTCTTTCTCAATACCGGCATGCGCCAATAAAGCAGGTGGTAGGGATACCCGCCCATCAGCATCAAATGTCAGACTATGACTATCGGCAAATAAAGAAGCAGCCAGCGCATCGCGCTCTTCGGTGAACAGGTCGAGCCGGTCCACCATTGTGCCAATATCGCTCATCAGCGATTGGCCACCGCCCTCAATGGCACTCTCAGTAAAGGAGGGATAAACGAAAATGCCGTGCGGACCGGTGCTTTCCCCATTTTGCGAAATAATGGCTGAACGGAAGACAGACGGAACCGATACGCGACCTTTCGCGTCGATTTTACCCGTTACTGTGGACATGAACATGGTCACGTCTTCGGCCCTCCGTTAAGTGTCATCGCCCGTCGGCTATGACATAGCCCCATCGCATTTGTTAATGGGATAGTATGGGATAACACGGGAATATATGGGAAGTCAATGGAAAACCATGGGAAAAAGCGGTCATTTATGGCAAAAATCGGCAGATATGGCACAAGTGCGCCGTCTGTACCGCTATATTTAGCGATACGAGCACAATGACTAAGGTAAAGAGAGATACGGCCAGAGGGTCTATAAGCCGGGTTCTGTGCGCTTTTCCGAAGAAAAGGCGGTGACCATTCATCTGCGCTACACGTTACCGTGCAACTGGTGCTACCTACCCGGGCGACGATCCGGAAACAGATCATGTGCCGCCCCTATTTGGTATTGCTCCCGGCGGGGTTTACCCTGCCACTGCCGTTACCGGCAGCGCGGTGCGCTCTTACCGCACCCTTTCACCCTTACCTCAAAAGAGGCGGTTTGCTTTCTGTGGCACTTTCCCTAGAGTCGCCTCTGCCGGACGTTATCCGGCGCCGTGTTTCCGTGGAGCCCGGACTTTCCTCCCCTTGCGGAGCGATCACCCGACCCTCTGGCCACCATCGGGATACGCCGAAGGGACTTTTTCGTCAAGCTCGTAGCTCGGCCCGGCAATAAGCGTAAATAAGGGTTTGCGTCTCGGCGTCAGCAATGCCGTCAATTTTTGTCGGCCGAAAATGGCGTTGAAACGCGATGACAACCGCTTGTGTTTGCGAGTCATACACCCCCGTCGCCTCGATTTGATAGCCAAACGCCGCCAGTGCTTTTTGCAAAGGCGCAACAGCTTTGTCGGTGCTTTCGTTGGCGAGGGCTTGCACATTTTCGATTTTCACATCATGCAGCCACAAGCCAAAACCGGCCGCCGCCAATGCCGCCCAATCAAATGCCTCGCCCGGGTCAATTTTACGGCCCGGCGCGATATCGCTATGACCCAATATATTATGTCGGTCGATGGCATGCCGCGCCGTCACATCGTCCAGCAGCGCAATGAGAGCTTGCATTTGCGCCTCGGGAAACGCCGCTATCTCACCGCGCTCATTATGCCCTTCATGGTCAAGCTCGATACCGATAGAGGCCGAATTCATATCCGCTTCGCCACGCCAAAAAGAAACACCGGCATGCCAAGCGCGCTTGCTTTCATCCACCATCTGGAAAACATGCCCGTCGCGCCGAATGAGATAATGCGCCGAGACTTTCGCCTCACCGTCGCATAGTCGCGCCAAGGCGGCTTGCGCATCGGGCATATCAGTATAATGCAAAATAATATGACTTACCGAGCAGCCGCGCGCGTCGAAATTTGGCGATGGGTTTTGAGAGACGGTAAGGCTCACAGCACGGCTCCCGCCTCGCGTGCCTCCGGCTTTCTGAGGCCGATGATTAACACGCCCAATAGAGTGATTGTGCCGCCAATCCAAAAACGAATGCCGAGGCTATCACCCCAAAATAAGACGCCAGACATAATGCCAAAAATCGGTGCCATCAGCGTCAAAGGCGCAGTCACCGAAACATCATAACGTTGCAGCAAATAATACATACCGGCATGACCGATAAGGCTGGCACCAATGGCGGTATAGATAACCCCGCCCCAGCCCATCCAACTGGCATTTTGCAAAGCGGCAACCTGCCCGCTCTCAAACACCAGTGAGGCGGCAAAAAGCGGCGGCCAACTCATCATCGCAATCCACGCTTGCATTTGATACACGCCGGTCTGCTTGATGCGCTTCATGACAATTGTGCCGGCTGAGCCAACAAAAGCCGCGCAAACCACCAATAACAAGCCAAGCCGCTCATTGATGATGGACGGGTCAAAGCTAATAACAACGACACCGCCAAACGACATGGCAATACCCATCCAGCGCCGCCAGCCGACTTGCTCGCTGAGGAAAATAATCGACATGATTGTGCTAATGGGCACACCAAGCTGCATGGCAACCGCAATAGATGACACATTTTCAGCGACCGACATGCCGCCGTAAAACAACGCGAAATGCGCCGAGCCCATGGTGATTGAAATAAACACCACTTGCGGCATATGCCCCGACACAAGGCGCAAAAACGGCAAGAGCAAAATCGACAGCAGCAAATAGCGCAGGCCGGTGAACAGCATGGGCGGCATCTCTTCCACGCCTGCCTTACCGGCCACGAAAGTGAAGCCCCAAACCAAGCAAATGATGAACATGAGAAAAAGATGTCGAGGTGCCATGAATCGGATGTAGCATGAGCACTCTCAAACCACCAACGGAAAAGCCGATATCATGCCCGCTCTTTTATTCGACCTCGACGGCACTTTGGCCGACACCAAGCCCGACTTGCATGCCGCGATGAACTTTGTGTTGCAAAAGCACAAACTGTCGCCTGTGCCTGACGATGCCATTACCAATATGATTGGCGGCGGCGCACGGATGATTTTGCAACGCGGGTTGGAAGCCAATGGCGAGACTTGGGACGATGCGAAACTGGACGCAGCGACGGAAGAATTCGTGCTTTGGTATGACCAAAATATTGACGGGCATACGGTGATTTATCCCAATTTAATACCGATACTGGACGCTGCCAAAGCGGCCAAAATTCCCATGGCCGTGGTCACCAATAAGCGCGAGAGCTTGGCGGCAAAACTGCTTTTTCGCCTAGACCTGCATGGCTATTTCGATGTGCTGATTGGCGGCGATACGCTGCCGCGCCGCAAGCCTGACCCTGACACGATTGACGAAGCGTTGCGGCAATTGGGCTGCGCGGCGGATGAGGCGATAATGGTCGGCGATAGCGAGGCCGATAGCGGCGGCGCACAAGCCGCCAATGTGGCCTGTATTTGTGTCAGCTTTGGCTATCGCCGCGTCAGTCTCGAAGAATTGGGCGCAGACGCGATTATCGATGACTATGCCGAATTTGCCGAGGCTGCAAAAAAGCTAAAACCCGGTCTGTTCGACGCGCTGTAATTAAAACAGCAAGCGGATGGATATGCCGCCGCCATGCACTTCTTCATCATCGCCAAACTTGCCGCGATAATTAAACTCAAAAGCGAAGTAATCATTATGTGCTGCCAAGCCGAGGCCGATATCGACAGAATCGCTCGGCTCATCTTGGGCGACCAACGTAAATGTGTCGTCACTGCCGATGAAATTGGCAGTTGATGTATATGGCGTGTAATCGCTCACCGAGCGATAGCCGATATAATAATTCGGCTCCCAAACAACTGCCGTCGATGAGCCACCGCCACTGGCATAGCCACCGCGCAGACCGATAAACTGACTTGTCATGTCAGACTCGGCTGATGAGAGGCGCAGAGCGAGGCCGCGGTCGACCGAGGTGACGCTGCTGAGCTCGCTATAACCGTCTTGTTCCAGCGCGAAATAATCGACACCGGCCTCAAGCCGCAATAAGTGCATAAAGTCCAAAATCGGATAGGCCAAACGGGCCGAGGCGGCTGTCGAAGTGCCGTCCCAACTGCCGCGCAACGCATCGCCGGTGCCGTTAAAATTCACCCCGCGCACGGAGTCCATTGTCACCGAACCGGTTGATGCATTCAGCTCATAGCTAAGCGGGCCAATCTCATCTGCCATATAAGCACCAAAGGCAAAGCTTTCCGCTTTCACTTCATCTCTGTCAGGCGATACGGCATTGGGCAGCAAAACCGGCTTTTCGTGCACGGAAGTAAAGCTCATTTGCGCATACATGCCGATGGCGTTCACCACACCTGCCGGGGCATCATAGCCAAACGCCAAGCCATAAGATGTACCGCTAACATGGT
>CBFHPF010000006.1:0-26194 GCA_965657665.1 Alphaproteobacteria bacterium
AAAGCTATGCCAAGCCCGAGCAAGAAGTTGAGCGCACAGCCTCTGACGGCAAAACATCGTCAGTGCATTTCTTGCACTTCCCTTTCGCCGCCGAGCAAATCGCTGATTTTGCCAAGCCGGACACTAAAGTAGTGCTGGGCATTGAGCATGAAAATTATGTCCATATGACAGTATTGACCGAGGAAACCAAAGGCTCTTTGGCGGCTGATTTCGACTGATATTCAAGTAAGTAAAAACATGAAAGCCGGGCCGTCATAAAAGCGTGTCCGGCTTTTTCATGCCTTTGGGCGGGTCGCTAAAGCTCACTCATTAAATTCAAAGCTGTAAACGCCCCATAGCATATCGCGCGGCAACCAGCCTTCATGGCCGCCGAAATCTATTTCGCACCAGCCTTCTTCGCAATCTTCCACTCGCCCAATGGAGCCGGACTGCACCAGCGCGACCACACCGGCCGAGCCGTCAGGGCCATTGCGCAAGGTAAGCGCATTGGCAGCGCGGCGCACCATGACGGTACGAATGCCGCGCAATAAGCGCACATCCATCCAGCCCTCAGCCCCCTCATGGTCGCGCACTTGTCGCCAACGGCCATATTCAGCAACAATTTCGAGCGGCAGACCGCGACGTTGATATTGATAAAGCAGCGGATAATCTTGCCCTGGCCCGCGCCGCACATTGGCTTCGCTTTTGGACACGGAAACAAAGCGCGGTAAGGGAAGACCGCTATCGCCCAATGGGCGGTCATCTTGATTGGTTTCAGCGGCAATAGAAAATGGCAGCAGTGCCACCACGCAGACCAGAAGAACCAGGCCGAGGCCAATACGAACTATCACCAAACGATCCATACTCTTTGATACAAATATCCGCATGTTTCGACAAGCGGACTTTCATGCCTCAATTCGGTGATTTATGCCGTCCATTATTCGGGTTGTCCGGGTCCCAGCCGATTTTGACCCGCCGCGCCGTGCCGGAAAGCCCGTCATAAATCAGCATAAAACCGGCAAGGCTTTCACCCGCACCGGTAATCTCTTTAATGGATTCCAAAGCTTGTAGCGTGCCGATAATGCCGGTCAGCGCACCGATAATGCCGGTGGTGGCGCAATTTTCTTCTTCTGTCGGCGCGTGCGGCACAAGCGAGCGATAACAGGGCAAAGGCGTGCCGTCGGCATCGCTCAGCCATGGCTTAAACGTCGCGACTTGCCCGTCAAATCGCCCGACCGCACCGGATATCAAAACCAGCCGCGCGGCAAAGCACATATCATTGACCAAAAGCCGCGTGGCGAAATTATCCGAGCCGTCAATCACCACATCATAGCTATTCATTATCTCGCGGCCATTATCTGCATCGAGCCGCACCGGATGAAGCATTGTCTCGAGATAAGGGTTGAGCGCGTGTAATTTTTCCGCCGCCGCGTCTATTTTCATGCGTCCGATATCGCTATCAGTAAATAAAATTTGGCGCTGCAAATTTGAGGCCTCAACCCGGTCATCATCCACCAGCCCCAAATGACCGACACCGGCGGCCGCCAAATATTGCGCTACCGGATGGCCCAGCCCACCCATGCCGATAATCAACACACGCGCGGCTTTCAGTTTTTGCTGACCCGCGCCGCCAATTTCGCGCAATAAAATATGCCGCTGGTAACGCTCAATCTCAGCGTCTGACAATTGTCTGTTCTTATCAGGCATTTTCTCACGCATAACGGGCCTGTCTGGCGGCGGGCATGCTTACAGCCCTTCAAACAGAGCGGTTGATAAATAACGCTCGGCAAAGCTCGGCAAAATGGCGACAATCGTCTTGCCTTCCATATCGGCACGGCTGCCCAATTCAAGTGCCGCCGCAATGGCCGCCCCCGATGAAATACCGCCCGGCACACCTTCCATGCGGGCCAATTGGCGCGCTGTCTCAAAGGCTGTTTCATTGCCGATGGTCAAAATCTCATCGATTAACTCAGACTGCATATTGCCCGGCACAAAACCGGCCCCAATGCCTTGAATTTTATGCGGCCCGCCGGCGCCGCCCGACAGCACCGGGCTGTCTTCCGGTTCAACAGCCACCATGCACAATTCGGGTTTTTTGGCTTTCAGCACAGAGCCGATGCCGGTAAATGTGCCGCCCGTGCCAACCCCTGACACAATGGCATCCACTGTGCCATTTGTGTCATTCCAAATTTCTTCCGCCGTGGTGCGGCGATGAATTTCCGGATTGGCCGGATTGTTAAACTGCTGCGGCATCACCCAATTATCATTGCTGCTGAGCAATTCTTCGGCGCGGGCAATCGCCCCCTTCATGCCTTTTTCAGCCGGTGTCAAATCAAGCTCGGCCCCTAAAAGCAAAAGCATTTTACGCCGTTCCAACGACATGCTTTCGGGCATGCATAAAATCAGCCGATAGCCTTTCGCGGCGCAAGCAAAAGCCAGCGCAATGCCGGTATTGCCCGAGGTCGGCTCAACAATCACCGTATTGGCGTTCAACTTGCCTTCGGCTTCCAGTGCCTCAATCATCGCCACGCCAATGCGGTCTTTGACACTGGCAATCGGATTGAAAAACTCCAGCTTGGCCAGCAAATTGGCACGGCAGCCATGTTCAGCGGCGATGCGATGCAATTGCACAATCGGTGTATTGCCAATGGTTTCGGTAATCGAATTATAAATCCGACCGCGTCCCGGTTTTTGTGTCTCGCTCATTTTTGTCCCCTGATTGTCTGGTCCCTTAAACGGTTCGGTTAAATTGTAAAGTCGGCGTCTTGGTCTTGGCGCTCCTCCGCGCTGGTGCATAAATCGGCAATGGTCGTATCGCCAATCGCTTCGACCAGAGCGTTTTGTAATTTATTGTGAAACGGCGCGATGATATCGCGGTGTAAATCCGAGCCGGACATATTGTGCTCCTCGTCTTTTTCCAACGCTTCAATGACATCAAAAATTTCCCGCACACTAATGCGGCGGCGTTCACGCGCCAATCGATAACCGCCACGCGGCCCGCGCACACCGCGCAAAATACCGGCCCGCACTAATGCTTGCATGACTTGTTCGAGATAACGCTGCGGTATGCCTTGGCGGGCGGTGATATCGCGCGCCTGTACCGGGTCGGGGCGCGCATGCATGGCGACATCCAATACCGCTTCCAGTGCCAAAAGAGATTTGCGCGACAGATTAATCATCCCTCAGCCTTTTTATCCGTGCCGGTTGAGCCAAAGCCGCCCGCGCCGCGGGCTGTATCATCCAGCACATCCACCGGCTGCAGCACGGCTTGCACAACCGGTGCGATAATCATTTGTGCAATGCGCATATCGCGCTCAATGGTGAAGGTCTCATCGCCCAAATTAATCAAAATGATTTTCACTTCGCCGCGATAATCACTGTCAATTGTGCCCGGCGTGTTCAACACCGTAATGCCGTTTTTGGCTGCCAGACCGGAGCGCGGGCGCACTTGCGCCTCAAAGCCACGCGGCAAAGCCATGGCCAAACCGGTTGGCACGAGCGTGCTTTTGCCCGGTGCCAAATCAATCGGCGCGTCTTGCGGCAATGCGGCGCGCAAATCCATGCCCGCCGCTTCTTCTGTTTCATAAGCCGGTAATGCCAAGCCTTTGCCATGCGGTAAAACCTGCACGCTGATTTTCGGGTGCATCAATTGATTGTTTTGCTCTTCGAGGCTCATAGGTTTTCTTTCTTTCGGCTCACTGGTCTATTTATCTTGTGTGGCGTGCAAGTAATCAGCCATTTTATTGGCCAGTTTTTGGGCTGTCTCTTGTTTGCTCATCGCGCCGAAATCATCCGCGCCATCGGCATTAACCAAGACAACATGGTTTTCGTCACCACCCATCACGCCACCCGCCACGGTGTTAGTGTTAGTGTCGGGTCCGTTGCTATCGCTATTTGGCCCGCTATCAGGAATGGCGACATTATTGGCGATAATCCAATCGCAATTTTTGCGCGCCAATTTGTCAACGGCGTATTTTTCCACATTATGGGTTTCGGCGGCAAAGCCGACCAATAGGCGCGGTTTTTGCTTTGAAGCTCCAAGACCGGCTAAAATATCGGGGTTTTCAACCAGCTCAATCTGACCAAGCTGCTCAGTGCCAGTTTCGCTTTTTTTAATCTTCTGCGTGTCGCATTGGGCCGGTCGCCAATCAGCCACTGCGGCGCACATCACCGCTGCATCAGCCGGTAAATGCGCTTCAACCGCCGCTTGCATTTCGCGCGCCGTCTCTACCCTGACTGTCGTGCAGCCCATCGGGTCATTTAACGCTGTCGGGCCGGAGACCAACACAACATCGGCGCCGAGGGCCGCCAAAGCGCTGGCAATCGCATAGCCTTGTTTGCCTGATGAGCGATTGGCCAGATAACGTATCGGATCAATCGGCTCATGGGTTGGGCCGGCGGTAACCAGTATTTTTTGACCGCGCAAACGCGCGCCCGCATTGTGTTTTATATCGCTTTGCTCGGCTGGCTTAGCCGCCATTGTGCCTGACAGGGCTGCGTGCACTTGCGCCGCAATGTCAGCCGGTTCGCTCATCCGTCCCGGGCCAAATTCGCCGCATGCCATATCGCCTTCATCCGGGCCGATAAAGCCGATGCCGTCATTTTGTAATTGCGCCAAATTGCGCTGGGTGGCGGCATGCGTCCACATGCGCACATTCATCGCCGGCGCCATCATCACCGGCTTGTCGGTTGCCAATAAGGTTGTCGAGGCCAAATCATTGGCGGTGCCTTGCGCCGCTTTGGCCATTAAATCGGCCGTCGCCGGTGCAACCAAAACCATATCGGCATCACGCGATAATTGGATGTGCCCCATTTCTGTTTCATCGGTCAGGTCGAATAAATTGTCATAAACTTTATCGCCCGACACTGAGGCCAAAGATAAGGGCGAGACAAATTGCTCGGCGGCAGCGGTCAGCAAACAGCGCACGGCCAAGCCACGCGCGGTTAACTGGCGCACCAATTCGGGCGCTTTATAGGCGGCAATACCACCGCCGATAATCAGCAAAACACGCTGCATGTGTCAGTTTCCCTTACTAAATACGACGTTCAGTCTAATTCCCGAAAAAAATATGTAAATAGATAAGTTTTACAAACAAGGCGTTTCATTGCCGCTTCATGCCGCGTGAGTGCTCTATTGGCTCAAAACAGCATAATGACCCGTTATAGGCCCCAAACCGATAGGCCGCAGGCGGTCAAACCGGCAAGTAAAGCCAGCCAGCCAAGGCGGCGTGCCGTTCGGTCGGGCTGTGCCACTGGCGGGCGGTCGACATAATTTTGCAGCGCTTCGGCACTGCGTTCGGCCTGTTCAATTGTGTCGGGCAGTTTTTTCAGCGCATGCAAACCACGCCGCGCGTTTTTTTGTAAATCTTGCAACAAGGCTTGCGGGCCGATTTGGCGGCGCAACCAGTCGGCGACCAGCGTCTCACTGGCATCCCAAATATTTACTTTCGGGTCCAGCCCGCGCGCCACACCCTCAACCGTCACCATGGTTTTTTGCAACAGCAAAAGCTGCGGCTGGGTGGCCATTTCAAATTGCTCGGTAATCATGAATAATTGCGACAAGACGCGGCCCATGGAAATATCGTCGGCATCCCGGTCGCGTATCGGTTCACCGACTGAGCGCAGGGCTTGGGCAAATTCATATTTATCATGATGCGACGGCACATAGCCCGCTTCCATATGCACTTCAGCGAGGCGGACATAATCGCGGGTGATAAAGCCGTGTAGAATTTCTGCCAGAAACCGCCGACTGTCTTCATCCAGCCTTCCGCAAATGCCCAAATCAATGGCGACAATCGTGCCGTCTTTTTGCACCAGCAAATTGCCCTGATGCATATCAGCGTGAAAAAACCCATCGCGCAAAACCAAAGTCAGGAAAATCTGCAGCAGGCGGGTCGCCAATTGGCTCAAATCATGACCGTCTTTCAAAAGCGTCTCTTGGTCAGCCGCCGACACGCCATCAATCCAGCCCATGGTCAAAACCCGCCTTCCGCTGGCCTCCCAAATAATTTTCGGCACATTAAAGCCGTCCATATCAGCGATGTTCTCGGCCATTTCAGACAGGGCGGCGGCTTCCATACGAAAATCCGTTTCACCATTAATCGAGCGGGCTAATGTGGCAATCGCATCCACCGGACGCAAACGCCGCGTCACCGGAAAAAACTTTTCGGCAAATTTCGCCACTTGTCCCAAAAGAGCCAATTCACCGGCCAAGCGCTCTTCCACGCCCGGGCGCAAAATTTTGACCGCCAATTTTTCGCCGGTGAGGGCATGGCGTGCGACATGCACTTGCGCGATGGAGGCAGCGGCAATGGGCGGGCCCATATCAGTGATGATGCTATCGGGCGCATCCAATTCAGCCGCTAAAATTTTGCTGACTTGTTTGTCGGCGAAAGGCGGAAGTTTGTCTTGCAGCAGGCGTAAATCTTGCGCCATTACCGGCCCGATAATATCCGGACGGGTGGCCAAAAATTGACCCAGCTTGATATAGGTCGGGCCTAATTTGCGAATTTTATCAGACAGCATTTCGCCGCGGCGGCTGTCGTCATAGCGCGGCGCGCCGAACGCAAACACGCGGCGTAAAACCCTGATGCGCAGCGGTGCCTCGGTGAAAAAATCCGGCGGCAAAAGCGCGTCTTGCGCCAGCAATAATCGCAACATGCGGATAAGACGCAGCAGACGCATTTAAACTTTCCACCCCATATGCAGCGCGGCAATACCGCCGCTCAAGAGATGATAATCGGTGCGGGCGAAACCGGCCGCCGCCACGTCTTCTCCAAAGGCACCGGCGGTTGGAAATTGGCGAATGCTCTCCACCAAATATTGATAGCTATCGCCATCACCGGTCACCGCTTTGCCCATAGGCGGAATAATATTGAAACTATAAGCGTCATAGGCTTTTTGCGCGATGCGGCTTGGCATATGCGAAAACTCAAGACAGACAAACCGCCCGCCCGGCTTCAGCACGCGATACATATCCGCCAAAGCTCTATCGCGATGGGTGACATTGCGAATACCGAAAGCAATGGTCACCATATCAACGCTATTATCAGCGAGCGGCAAAGCCTCTGCCGTACCGGTTAGAAAATCCACCTGCGATATGCCGGCTTTTTCGGCGCGGTCGCGCCCGACGCGCACCATTTCGGCATTGGCATCGATAACTTGCGCTTGCACATTGGTGTTTATTTTATGACCGCGTTGGCAGGCGCGAAACGCAATATCGCCCGTGCCGCCCGCCACATCAACCAAACGCAAATCTGCCTCAGGGCGCATATGCAACGCATCAATAAGACGCGCCTTCCAAACGCGGTGCAAACCGGCTGACATTAAATCATTCATCAAATCATATTGGTCGGCGACGCTATCAAACACGTCGCGCACCAGCCCTTGTTTATCGCCCGTTTTAACGGTGCGAAAACCAAAATGCGTAGTGTCATCCGAATTACTAGTCGGATTATCAATCGTATCGCGATGGTCGGCTTGGCTGCTCATGCGGCGGACGATAGCCGAAAGACAGTTAAAAAGCAAAGCTTTGGCGGTTTTGCGACTTGTGTAAGACACATTAGTTTTACTCTCTTTTTTGCTGTCGGTTTCGCTTGTCAGTGCGGGCGGCTGTTATATGATGCGCCATGCCCGAATTACCCGAAGTTGAAACCGTGCGCCGTGGCCTTGCCCCGCATATTGAAGGTCGTCAAATTACTGCCATTGAATTGATGCGGCCGGATTTACGGTTTCCGTTTCCGCAAGATTTTGCCACGCATATGCAAGGTGCCACTATTCGCCATTTCGGGCGGCGCGCCAAATATTTGCTGGCTGAAATGGAAAAAGAAAACACACGCTTTCATTGGCTCAGCCATTTGGGCATGACCGGTCGCTTTATGTTGGAACGCCCCGATAATGCCCCCTTGGCGCCCGGCGATTATGCCCATGATGTGGCCGCGCCGGTGGCGGCAAAACACGTGCATGTGCGCTTGACGCTGGATGATGGGGCGGTGTTGTCTTATGCCGACCCGCGCCGCTTCGGCTTTATGGATATGTTTTCGGGCGCGCCCGAAACCTCAAAGTTTTTGGCGCAATTAGGGCCTGAGCCTTTGGGCAATGCGTTTCATCTAGACGCATTGGTGGCGGCGTGTGCAGGGCGTAAAAGCCCGATAAAAAATGTGCTGCTCGATCAAAGCGTGGTAGCGGGCCTCGGCAATATATATGTCTGCGAAGCTTTGTTCGACGCGCGCATCAGTCCGCGCCGTTTGGCTGCCAATACGGGGCGCACCAGATTGGCGCGTTTGGTACCGGCGATTTGCGCCGTGCTGGCTCGCGCTATTGAGGCGGGTGGCTCGTCTTTGCGTGACTTTGCCGATAGTGACGGCAAGCTAGGCTATTTCCAGCATCAATTTTGGGTCTATGACCGTGAAGGTGCGCCTTGTTCGCGCGATGAATGTGATGCTAGCATTAAGCGCATTGTGCAATCGGGGCGGTCGAGTTTTTATTGCCCCAAATGCCAGACGTAATGCCAGAAGTAGAGCTTAGAATAATGTCAGCACAAGCCGTGAAAGGCCGCCTCATGAAACAGATATTTATGCCGGCCAAGGGAATTGTCTGGATCGCTCTTTTGCTTGCGGGTGTGGCGGGCGTCTTGGTTTTGTCATCAGCGTCATCACAAGCGGTTGCACAAAATTCAAACGCGTCTATCGCGGCGCAATATTTGTCAGCCGCGCCGGATGTGCCTTTGGCGGCTGGTCTCAATGAAGCGTCTGATGCGGGCATGGTGTTTGACAAACCGCAAGGGCGCATTGTGCAAATTACCGCCAATATGGATGGCACGAAAAGCCGCCGCACGATTATCGATTTTTATCGCGCCAGCTTGCCCAATCTTGGATGGCAGCGCATTGAATATGATGAGCGGGAAAGGGACGCGCCGAAAGGCCGTCTCATGCGCTTGACTTTCGCCCGCAAAGGCGAAATTCTGCGCCTCACTTTTACCGATGAATTGGTGTTTTTTAATCTGGCCCCTGAGGGGCGCTAACGGGCAGGTCGCGTGGCGACCGGATAGGGACAAAATGAAATATGAAAATATTTTGGTCGAGACGCGCGGTGCTGTCGGTCTGATAACATTGCATCGTCCGCAAGCATTAAATGCTTTGTGTCAGGCGCTGATGGATGAGCTGACCCATGCCATTGAGACTTTTGATGGCGATGAGAAAATCGGCTGCATGGTGTTGACCGGTTCTGAAAAAGCATTTGCTGCCGGTGCTGATATTAAAGAAATGGCTGATAAGACTTATGCCGATGTGATGGCCGAAGATTTCATCACCGCCAATTGGGAAGCCGCATCCAAGGCACGCAAACCAATCATTGCCGCAGTGGCCGGTTATGCGCTGGGTGGCGGCTGCGAGCTGGCCATGATGTGCGATTTCATTCTGGCGGCCGATACAGCCAAGTTCGGCCAGCCGGAAATTAATCTGGGCGTTATTCCGGGCGCTGGTGGCACGCAGCGTTTGACGCGCTTTGTTGGCAAGTCGAAAGCGATGGAAATGTGTTTGACCGGGCGCATGATGGATGCCGAAGAAGCCGAGCGTTGCGGTTTGGTTTCGCGTATTATCGCGGCGGATGATTTAATCGATGAGGCGATTGCTGTGGCTGAGAAGATTGCCGAAAAATCATTGCCATCGGTTTATACCGCCAAAGAATGCGTTAATGTTGCCTATGAGACGGGCTTGCGCGAAGGGGTGCATTATGAGCGCCGCGTCTTCCACGCTTTGTTTGCCTTTGAAGATAAGCAAGAGGGCATGGCTGCTTTTGTTGAAAAACGCCCACCGAAGTTTAGCAATAAATAGAACACCAAGCGGCGGCATGTTTCGCCGCTTGTTTCGTCGCTCATATTTTGGGTGTTTTGTTTGTTGACGCTGGCCGTCCGGCGGCCTATAACGCGCCAATCGCGGCTTTGTCCGCATCAGTAAGAGATACAGGATTTACCATGGCCAACACAAAGTCAGCCAAAAAAATGGTCCGCAAAATCGAGCGTCGCACAGCGCGCAATCGTGACCAACGTTCGCGGATGCGTACTTTCATCCGTCGCGTCGAGGAAGCCATTGATAGCGGTGATAAAGGGCAGGCGGAAGCCGCTCTGCGTGCTGCTCAGCCAGCTATTGCGCGCGCCGGACAAAAAGGTCTGCTGCACAAGCGCACCGCATCGCGCAAAGTATCGCGCCTTGCGAAACGCGTTAGCGCAATCGTCTAAAGTTCAGCTTCTAAGCCTAGAGTCAGAGTTCCGGACTGTTAGGACGCGCGGGGAAATGTTTCCCGTTATGCTCTGTCTAAACGGGCTGCCCTGATACAGAACGACGACATAAAACCATTTGATAATTACCCGCAGCCTTATCGGCTTGCGGGTATTTTCATGCGCGCATTACGAAAATGATGTGAAAAAAATAAAGTTAAAATTTCGGTTCAGTGAAATTTTTTTTGTTGTTCTTGTTTCCTTCCCGTTGCCAGATACGATTTGTCTTGCTAGCTTTCAATCACGCTGAAAGCCGCAGAAATGCGGGACTTTTGGCCCTTTGAATAAAAATACAAATTGAATCAAGGGGCTAGCGTAGGGAGGGGTGTGATGCCATCAGGCTCGGTTTTCGAGGCTATCGGCAACACAGACGATTGACGGGCATACCAGCGATAGCCATCGCTTGTGTCTCGCGCTCAACCCCAAAGCGACCGCATTCGCGGGAGCACTCAACCACCGCTTCTGCTATCGCAGGTGCGCATAAATTTTTGACCGTGTCGGCTATCACCGACAGTAAGTTTAAGGGTCGGCTATCACCGACAGTAAGTTTGAGGGTCGGCTATCACCGACCGTAAGTTTGAGGGTCGGCTATCACCGACCGTAATTTTGAGGGACCGGCTGATGAGCACGGCAAACAACACGGGCAAAACCACACAAGCCAAAATTGGGGCCGAAAAGAGGTTCAAAATTAAGGCAAAAATCGCGGCCAAATTAGAGGCCAAAAGCCATGAGCGAAGCGGGGAATAATATGAGCGACAAAAAACAAGCAGCCGCCGACCATCACGACACAGACAAGTTGGACACCCAATGGCACCGCGTACGTTCGCGTTTGCGCGCCGAGCTGGGCGAAGCCACTTTCAATAGCTGGTTCAAGACGCTGGATGTGCGAAGTGCACAAAAAGGCCGGGTCATTTTGCAAGTGCCGACACGCTTTGTCCGCAGTTGGATTGAGGCCCATTATTTGGCGCGGTTAAAAGAACATTGGCAATCGGAAGATGCCAGCATTCGACGGGTTGATATTGAATTGCAACCGGCTAAAGCGCCGATGCAAAAAAAGCCGGAAATTCGTGAGCAAAAAGCTGTCGCTGCCAAAAGCAGTCCGCTGGCTGTGCCGCCGGTCAAAGCAGCACCGCAGGTGGCAGCTATTGAGCCATTGAGCGAAACCGCCGACGCCCCGCAGCGCGATGATGTGGGCGCTCCGCTGGACCCGCGTTTTACTTTCGATAATTTTGTTGTCGGTAAATCCAATGAACTGGCTCATGCCGCGGCACGTCGCTTGAGCGAGGGCGACCAAGTTGCTTTTAATCCGCTGTTTCTTTATGGCGGGGTGGGTTTGGGTAAAACCCATTTGATGCATGCGATTGCCTGGGATATTCGTCGCCAAGATCCAAGCCGCACCGTGCTTTATTTATCGGCTGAAAAGTTCATGTATCAATTTATTCGCGCTTTGCGTTTTAAAGACACTATGGCTTTCAAACAGCAATTCCGCGAAGTCGATGTGCTGATGATTGACGATATTCAATTCATTGCCGGCAAAGATTCGACGCAGGAAGAATTTTTTCACACATTCAATGCGCTGATTGACCATAACCGCCAGGTGATTATTTCTGCCGACCGCTCGCCCAGCGATTTGGAAGGCATTGAAGAGCGTATTCGCTCGCGCCTCGGCTGGGGTCTGGTGGCTGATATTCATCCAACCGATTATGAATTGCGGCTTGGTATTTTGCAGTCCAAAGCCGATGCGCTATCGGCCCGCGCCGATGCCATGCCGGTGCCTTTGCCGGTTCTCGAGTTTTTGGCCCAGCGCATTGTTTCCAATGTGCGCGAGCTGGAAGGTGCGCTCAATCGGGTGATTGCTTATGCCAGTTTTGTCGGTCGTCCGGTCAGTCTGGAAATGGCGCAAGATGTGTTGCGCGACTTGTTGCGTGCGTCTGAGCGCCGTGTCACGATTGATGAAATTCAGCGCCGTGTGGCTGAATATTTCAATGTCAAAATGGGCGATATGTTGTCAGCGCGCCGCGCCCGTTCGGTTGCCCGTCCGCGCCAAATTGCCATGTATTTATCCAAGCAATTGACCACGCGGTCCTTGCCCGAAATCGGGCGTAAGTTTGGTGGTCGCGACCACACAACCGTCATTCATGCGGTGCGTAAAATCGAACAATTGCGCGAAGAAGATGCAGCCCTTGATGAAGATGTCGATTTGCTGCGTCGGATGCTGGAAAACTGATTAGCGGCTGATAAAAAAACTGCCGACAGCGGCGCGACTTCTGTTATATTTCATGCAGTATCTGCCAGTCAGCGGGTGGTCGCGCACATTATTTTTCTCGCGGAAACCCAAGTTTAGTGTGGATAGAGCATTTTATAATAAGCCCACCGGCCGCCCCGAAAGCGGCCCGACAGCCTGTCAGGAGAGGGATAAATGAAAACCATTATTGAACGCAGTGATTTGCTGAAAGCGCTTAATCATGTGCAATCCGTTGTTGAGCGGCGCAATACCATCCCCATTCTGTCCAATGTTTTGCTGGAAGCCGAAAACGGTGTTTTAGGTCTGACCGCCACGGATTTGGAAATTGAAATGCGCGAGCGGGTCGAGGCCGAAGTTGTGCAGCCCGGCGCGATAACCGCACCGGCGCATATGCTCTACGATATTGTGCGCAAATTGCCTGATGGCGCGCAGGTTGAATTGGCGATGGATGAAACCGGTGGTCGGTTAAACTTGACCGCCGGGCGTTCAAGCTTCGCGCTGCAGGCTTTGCCGCGTGAAGACTTCCCTGCCATGTCGAAAGATGAAATGCCGGTGGCTTTTGCGCTACCGGGTGCTGATTTGCGCCGTCTTATCGACAAGACCCGTTTCGCCATTTCAGTGGAAGAGACACGCTATTATTTGAACGGCATTTATTTGCATGTGCCGGAAGATGAAAAATCCGTATTGCGCGCTGTGGCGACTGATGGTCACCGTTTGGCGCGCGTTGATATGGGCTGTCCGGTTGGGGCTGATGCCATGCCGGCGATTATCATTCCGCGCAAAACCGTTGCCGAAGTTCAAAAGCTGCTTGATGAGGAAGACGGCGAAGTGTCTTTGCAAGTCTCTGACACGAAAATTAATTTCGCGTTTTCAAATATCGTGCTGACCTCAAAACTCATTGACGGCAAGTTTCCCGATTATACCCGCGTCATTCCAACCGATAATGACAAATTTTTGAGCCTCGATGCGAAAAGCTTTGCCCAAAGTGTAGACCGCGTCTCGGCCATTTCGAGCGAGAAATCGCGTGCTGTTAAGCTGGTTCTGGAAGCCGATAAGCTGGCTCTATCCGTGTCCAACCCTGATAGCGGTTCGGCCAGTGATGAGCTGAGCGTGGCCTATGATGCCGAAGCCATGGAAATCGGTTTTAACGCGCGTTATCTGATGGATATTACCGGCCAGCTTGACGGCGAAACGGCAACATTTGAATTGGCTGATAGCGGGTCGCCGACTTTGGTGCGCGATGGTGAAGACAAGCAAGCGCTATATGTGCTGATGCCGATGCGGGTGTAAATGGCGTCTGTCGCCACGCCGCCGCATATCACGCGTCTTCGGCTTACCGCTTTTCGCAGTCACGGCCATTTGGATATTCGCTGTGCCAATGGAACGGTTATTTTGACCGGTGCCAATGGGTTGGGCAAAACCAATGTGCTGGAAGCGATATCCATGTTGGCACCTGGGCGCGGTTTGCGCAGTGCCTCGCTAGACGAAATGACCCGCATTGCGCCGGCTTCAGAGCAAGCCATACAAAATGGCAATTCCATAAATCCAATAGACAGTGATGGCTGGACAGTAACGGCTGATATTGACGGCCCGTTGGGCGCATTGCGTGCCGGTGTCGCTTATGTGCCAACGCAAGGGACAGCTTCCAATATGCTTGGTGGCGGACGCGGCGCCCGCAAAGTGCGCATTGATGGCACCACGCGCAAGGTTGAGGATTTGGCACCTGCCGTGCCGCAATTATGGCTGACCCCTTCAATGGACAGACTTTTTGTTGACGGCGCATCGGGACGGCGCAAGTTTCTCGACCGTTTTGCACAAACCTTGGATGTCTCTCTGGCGCGGCATTTGTCGGCCTATGAAAAAGCCATGCGCGAGCGCAATCGCTTATTGCAAACCGCGACAACAAATTTGTCAGCCAATAGCTGGCTGGATGCATTGGAAGAGGAAATGGCTTTGCACGGTGTGGCAATGGCGGCCGGACGTTTGGCTGCTTTGGATGCGTTGGCCGGTGGTTTGGAAGCTATACCCGAGGCCGCATTTCCGCGTGCCGCCATTGCTCTGGATGGGGTGCTGGAGGCGGATTTAAGAAGCCGCGCGGCGGTCGATGTTGAAGACGGTTTCCGCACCCGTTTGGCGGCGGCGCGCGCTTTGGATGCCGGCGCGGGTCGCACTTTGGAAGGGCCGCATCGGTCTGATTTTTTGGTTCACTATGCCGCCAAAAACATGCCGGCGGGGCAATGCTCAACGGGCGAACAAAAAGCCTTATTGGTCGGCTTGATTTTGGCGCAAGCCCATAGTGTCGCCGCGCGCACCGGCGATGTGCCGCTTTTATTGCTCGATGAAGTTGCGGCGCATTTGGATATGGCGCGGCGTGGCGCGCTGGCGGATATTTTGGCGCATTTGGGCGGACAAAGCTGGATTACCGGCACGGAAATGGCGGTGTTTGACGGCTTTGCCAAACCCGCAAGCGATATTGTGGTGTCCGCACAGGACGGCCCGCAAGCGCAATTGACAGCGATTGATTTACCTCAATTCATGACATGATGTTGGGACTAAATTTGGGCCTAAAGTTGAGCCTGATTTATGGCGCGTTTTTTGGCGTGATATGTGATGGGGAAAAGCGGTAAAAATTCCTGAAGACGGGCTGCGAAGCAGCTACAATGGAAACAGCTAAAGCAAAACAAAAGAGAGCCGAAATGAGCGAGCAGGATATCACAGCCGAAGACCAGTCAGCCGATTACGGCGCGTCGTCGATTAAAGTGCTTAAAGGGTTGGAAGCGGTTCGCAAACGCCCGGGCATGTATATTGGCGACACGGATGACGGCACCGGCCTGCATCATATGGTTTATGAGGTTGTCGATAATTCAATTGACGAGGCTCTGGCGGGTCACTGCGATACGGTTGAGGTGGTGTTGAACGGGGATGGCTCGGTAACAGTGTCAGATAATGGCCGTGGCATTCCCACCGAAATGCATCCTGAAGAAGGTATTTCCGCCGCGCAAGTTATCATGACCCAATTGCACGCCGGCGGTAAGTTTGACTCAAACAGCTATAAAGTTTCCGGCGGCTTGCACGGCGTCGGCATTTCTGTGGTCAATGCGCTGTCTGACTGGCTGCAATTGAGCATTCGCCGTGACGGCAAGCTGCATGAAATGCGCTTCGCGCATGGTGATGCCGAAGCCGATTTGGCGATTGTTGGCGATGCGGAAGATAGCGGCACGAGAGTGACGTTTCACCCATCTGCCGAAACCTTCACCATGACCGAATTTAATTTCGAGACGCTGGAGCATCGTTTGCGCGAATTGGCGTTTTTGAATAGCGGCGTTGCCATTGTGTTGGAAGATCGCCGCGGCGCAGAACCGCGCCGTGCCGATTTGAAATATGAAGGCGGGCTGGAAGCATTTGCGCGTTATTTGGACCGCCATAAATCGCCCCTCATTGAAGCGCCGATTACCGTACAAGCCGAGGCGGAAGACATCGGTGTCGAGCTGGCATTATGGTGGAATGACAGTTATCACGAGACGGTTTTATGCTTCACCAATAATATTCCGCAACGCGATGGCGGCACACATTTGGCCGGTTTTCGCGGTGCGCTGACCCGCACAGTAAATAATTATGCCAATCAATCAGGTTTGGCGAAAAAAGAAAAAGTATCACTTTCAGGCGATGATTGCCGTGAAGGCCTGACGGCTGTTTTATCGGTTAAAGTGCCGGACCCGAAATTTTCCAGCCAAACAAAAGACAAGCTCGTATCATCTGAAGTACGGCCGGTGGTGGAAAGTCTGGTCAATGAGGTTTTGACCAGCTGGTTTGAAGAACACCCTAATGAGGCCAAAGCGATTATCGGTAAAGTGGTGGAAGCCGCGGCTGCACGCGAAGCGGCGCGCAAAGCGCGTGAATTGACCAGACGCAAAGGCGCGCTTGATGTAGCTAGCCTGCCCGGCAAATTGGCGGATTGCCAAGAACGCGACCCGTCGCGCTCAGAATTGTTTCTGGTTGAGGGCGACAGTGCGGGCGGCTCTGCCAAACAGGCGCGCAATCGTGCCAATCAGGCTGTGCTGCCTTTGCGCGGTAAAATTCTCAATGTCGAACGCGCGCGCTTTGATAAAATGCTGTCCTCTAATGAAATCGGCACGCTTATCACCGCTTTGGGCACCGGTATCGGGCGCGAAGACTTCAATGTCGATAAGCTGCGTTATCACAAGATTATCATCATGACCGATGCGGATGTTGACGGGGCGCATATTCGCACGCTTTTGCTGACCTTTTTTTATCGGCAAATGCCGGAGGTTATCGAACGCGGGCATTTGTTTATCGCCCAACCGCCGCTTTATAAAATCCGTCGCCAAAGTGCTGAGCGTTATTTGAAAGATGACGCCGCGCTGGAAGACTTCTTAATCGAAGCGGGGCTTGATGATGCGGTATTGACCTTGGCCTCAGGCGAGCAACGCAGTGGCGCCGATTTGGCTGCGCTTTTGGACCAAGCGCGGCAGGTGAAAACCGTGCTCAATGCGTTACCGGCCAAATATCCGCAATATATTATCGAGCAGACAGCGATTGCCGGTGCGCTGACACCGGAAATTTTATCAAAACCTGAATTGGCGGCGCAAAGCGGCAATTATATTGCCGCGCGACTTAATCGTATGGCCGATGAGGTTGAGCGTGGCTGGGAGGGTGTTCCGTCCGGTGATGGGGGCTTGAGTTTTGCCCGCACTTTGCGCGGTGTGCGCGAAGAAATATTGGTCGATGGGCCGCTTATTGCATCAGCCGATGCGCGCCGCCTTGATGAAATGGCAACCGAATTGCAATCGGTTTATCTCGACCCGTCTGAATTGAAAATCAAAGACAAGACATTTGCCGTCAACACGCCAAGCGAATTATTGGCCGCTATATTGTCACACGGGCGCACCGGCATCGCGATGCAGCGTTATAAGGGGCTGGGCGAAATGAACCCCGAGCAATTATGGCAAACCACTTTGGATAAAGATGCCCGCTCGCTTTTGCAGGTGAAAGTGCAAGATGTTGCCGACAGTAATAATTTATTTGAGCAATTAATGGGCGATGTGGTTGAGCCGCGCCGTCAGTTTATTCAAGACAATGCGCTGGATGTGGCCAATCTTGATATTTAACTTTTGATATTTAATTGGGGTGGGTTGCGCTTTATCGGCATCTGAGCGGTAGCGGCTTTAGCGGTTTATAAATGGCGAAACAAAGCGAGCAAACCGGCTCTTCGGACAGCAAAAAAAAGCCTGCCGTCATAATTTTGCGCCGTTCGGTTTACGGCCTCAGCCTATTGGCGGTTTGGGGCCTTATTGCCGTGTCGCTATTGGTTTTTTACTACGCGCTTAGCCTGCCGCCGACCGACCGACTGGATAAGGTCGGCAGCGGCAGTGAATTGTCGATTTACTCAACGCATGACAAATTAATTGCGCGGCGCGGTCGCAAAGGCGGGCTGGCAGTGCGTTATGACGATTTGCCGCCGGTTTTGGTGCAAGCGGTAACGGCGATTGAAGACCGTCGTTTCTTCTCGCATTTTGGCGTTGACCCGCGCGGCTTGGCGCGCGCGGCTCTGGCTAATTTACGCGCCGGTCGCACGGTTCAAGGCGGCTCGACCTTGACCCAGCAATTGGCCAAAAATGTCTTTTTGACACCGGAGCGCAGCTTTAAGCGCAAAGTGCAGGAATTGCTTTTGGCGTTTTGGTTAGAAGCGCAGTTTTCCAAGCAAGATTTAATGGCGCTCTATCTCAACCGGGTTTATTTCGGTGCCGGTGCCTATGGCGTTCAAGCGGCGGCGCAAACCTATTTCAATCGCCCGGTGCAAAGTTTAACCGCCGGTGAGGCGGCGATGTTGGCCGGGCTTTTAAAAGCGCCATCGCGTTATGCGCCAACCGTTAATCCTGAAGCGGCGCAAAGCCGCGCGCGTTTGGTCATTGCGGCGATGCGCGATGCCGGTCATTTAACCCAGCAAGATGCGCAAGCATTGGCCGCAATAGATGTTCATATTGTCGCCCGCTCATCAGATGCGGCGCATTATGCGGTGGATTGGGCGCTCGACCAATTGCCCGATTATGTCGGGCGACCGCGCGCTGATTTAGACATCATCACCACTTTGGATGGGCGGTTGCAATTGGCGGCCGAACAAGCGGTACGCCAAGTGATGCGCGATGCCGGTGCGGCGAAAAATGCCGGTCAGGCGGCGATGGTGGTGATGACACCTGATGGTGCCATTCGTGCGCTGGTTGGCGGGCGGTCTTATGCGGCCAGCCCGTATAATCGGGCCGTGCAAGCGCGCCGCCAACCGGGCTCGGCGTTCAAGCCATTGGTTTATTTGGCGGCTTTGGAGCAAGGGCTGAAGCCGCAAGACGCTTTTGAGGATGCGCCGGTGCAAATCGGCAAATGGCAGCCGAAAAACTATGATGAAAAATATCGCGGCACAGTGACGGCGCAAGAGGCGTTGAAGTTATCACTCAACACAGTGGCAGTGAAAATCAGCGAACAGACCGGACGCGATAAGGTCATTGATATGGCGCGCCGCCTCGGCATCTCCGCCAGATTGAGGCCGCATCCGTCTTTGGCGTTAGGTGCGTTTGAAATGAGCTTGCTGGAATTGACGACCGCCTATGCGCATTTTGCCAATGGCGGGCGGCAAAGCTTGCCGCATATTATTTCTGCTGTGGTGACCGGCAGCGGTGAATTATTATATGAGCGCTCGCAACCCTTGCCGCTGCAGCCGGTCGCACCGTCTCATATCGGCACATTGAATAATATGTTGCGCGATGGTTTGACCAGCGGCACGGGTCGGCGTGCTGCGATTGCCGGACTTGATTTGGCGGGCAAAACCGGCACGTCGCAAAATTGGCGTGACGCATGGTTTATCGGCTATTCGGGCGCTCTGGTGGTTGGTGTGTGGGTCGGCAATGATGATAATAGCCCGATGGATAAAGTAACCGGTGGCGGGTTGCCGGCGCAAATTTGGCGACAATTTATGGTCGGGCAAAAGCAATTAAGCGATGAAATTGCCTTGCCGGGCGGTTTGATTTCGCAAGACGATAAAGATGCGGGCGGTTTCATCCGCCGTTTATTTGGTCTGTAAGCCCTTATTGAGCCAGTTTCTCAGCCAGTTTCTCAGCCAGTTTCTCTGGTGTAATGCCATGGTCGAAATGCGCCACATAGCGATTATCGCCATCCATCAAATAAAATAGCGATGAATGGTCGACATTATAATGACCATTGGCGTCGGTTTCTTTGGCCCGCGCGGCATAAACACGATAAGCCGATTTGACCGCTTTAATTTGCGCTTCGCTGCCTGTCAGGCCGATGATTTTGGGATGAAAATAAGCCAGATACTCAGCCATTTGAGCGGCTGTATCGCGGGCCGGATCAACCGATATAAACATTGGCTGCAATGCGTCATAAACATCCGGCTGCTGCGCCTTAAGAATTTCCAGTGCCGCGCCAAGACGGTCCAAACCGGTTGGGCAAACATCCGGACAATATGTGAAGCCGAAAAAAATCAGCATAGGCCGACCAGCAAAATCGGCATGCGTTACAAGCTTGCCTTTTGTGTTTATCAATTCAAACGGCCCGCCAATATCAACGGCACCGGCTTGGCGCACCGGTTGCGAGCTTGGCTGGCGGTTCATTTCAATCAATAAAAGCCCAAGCAATAAAAACAAACCAATGCCTGAAACAATAAATGAGATTTTAATCTTCTGGCTCATTGTGCTCTCTTTCGCGCTTAACGCTTGCGGCGCGTCTCTTTGCGCGGTTATATCTGTGCCATGTCTTTTTTGCAATCTACAGTTCGTCCATCCGCCATGCGGCGTTTTTTTTCCGCCTATCTGGTAGCGCGTATCGCTGTGTTAGGCATTTGCCTTATTGCGACCGGATGGCAATTTGTTGCTCCGGCCAAAGCGCAGAAAATGCCGGTGATGCGCGATAATGCGCTTATCGAAGCGGCGCGGCGCGGTGATATGGAAAGCTTAAACGCAGCCTTGGCGGCCGGTCAATCAGGCCGTCAATTGGGGCGCAATGGCCAAACCGCTTTGCATGTTGCCAGCCAATGGGGTCAGCCCGAAGCCCTGGCTGCTTTATTGGCGACCTCGACGGCGCGCAGCAGTGTTATCAACAAACGCGCCAAAGACGGGCATACGGCGTTGAGCTATGCCGTGGTGCAGGGGCATGAAAATATTGTTACGCAATTGCTGGCCGCCGGTGCTGATGCCGACAGGCCCGGCCCGAATTATGAGCCGCCATTAATTATGGCAACACGCCTCAATCATCAAAAAATCATAGCTGCGCTTTTGGCCTCTGATGCCGATATTGAGGCAACCGATGCGACAGGGCGCACAGCGCTTGACTGGGCGCGCGATACAAGACGGACGAAATTAATGAGCCAGTTGCGCGCGGCGGGAGCACGCTGATGAGCGAGCCATCCATAGCCGCGATTGGGGGCGATAGATATCGCCGTTTGAATTTGCCTGAAGTTGCAGTGCGCTTGCGGGTGCAATTATTTTTGCGCCGCCTGGCCATTTTGGGACAAAGCGTTGCCGTTTTGACAGTGTATTTCGGATTTGGCTTCGACCTGCCGCTATTGGCTTGTCTGTCTGTTATCGGCGTGGCGATTGCGTTGAATTTTGCGCTGATGAGGCAATTTCCGGCCAGTCATATTTTAACGCCGCGCGACACGGCGGCTTATCTGGCGGTTGATATTTGCCAGCTTGGCTTGCTGCTCTATCTCACCGGCGGGTTGTTGAACCCGTTCGCCCTTTTATTACTGGCACCGGCGACTGTCTCGGCCAGTATGCTGGGCGGGCGCACGACCATCATAATGGTGGCCTTTACCATTGCGGTGGCCAGTGTGCTGGCGGTCTATCATGAGCCATTGCCGTGGCGCGGTGTGCCGCCTGATATTCCGCCGCTCTTTCGCTTTGGTGTTTGGAGTGCGCTGGCTTTGTCCTTAGCGTTTATTCCAAGCTATGTGTGGCGGGTCAGTCGCGAGGGCCAGCGCATGTCAGCCGCTTTGACGGCGACACGCAGCGTGTTGGCGCGCGAACAAAGATTATCGGCCTTGGATGGCTTGGCGGCGGCTGCCGCTCATCAATTGGGCACACCTTTGGGGACGATTGTTTTGGTGTCGGGCGAATTGGCGCGGCGCGAAGATGTGCCTGATGCTTTGCGCGAAGATTTGAACCTGATGCGCGAACAGGCTTTGCGATGCCGCGATATTCTTACCTCGTTGAGCAGTGAAGAAGGCGATCCGGTGGTGTCTGATATCGGGTTGCGCGGGCTGCTAGAAGAAGCGGTGCTGGAAGCGGGTATGACGGACAAAGACATAAATGTGTCGTGCCGCGCCAATGGTCTATTGGCAACCAGCGAACCATTGGTGCGCCGCGCGCCCGAATTGATTTATGGCATTGGCAATTTGATTGAAAATGCGGCGGAGTTTGCCACTGGCGCGGTTTGGGTGGCGGCGACTTATTCGGCGCAACAAGTGCAAGTTGTGATTGCCGATGATGGGCCGGGCTTTGCGGTCGATATTATGGCGCGCTTGGGCGAGCCTTATACCTCAACGCGCAGCGGTCAGCCGCGCGAGGATGAAGACGAAGAGTTTGGCTTGGGGCTTGGCTTTTTCATTGCGCGCACGCTTATTCAACGCTCCGGCGGTGAAATTGAGGCCTATAATTTAGCGCCCAATGAGCTGGTTGATATGGCCATGCCGGGCGGTGCTTGTGTGAAAATCACTTGGCCGCGCAAGCAATTGGAACGCGACTGAACGGCGGAATCGCCTCAGCGATGCTTTTCGCCGAAAGACACCATTGAAACCGATAAGTTACGGCTTATATCTCGCATATAGCACACGAAGGAGCCGGCTATGAGCGATGCTCAATCACCCGCCGCCCATGAAGGGCAAAACCTACTGATTGTTGATGATGATCAGCCTTGGCTGACGCGTCTGTCGCGCGCCATGGAGAGCCGAGGCTATAATGTGCATGAAGCAGGCTCAGTGGCTGATGGCATTAAATTGGGCAAATCGCTGAAACCGGCTTTTGCGGTTATTGATATGCGCCTTGAAGACGGCAATGGTCTGGATGTGGTTGAAAGCGTGCGGGCTGATAATCCGCAAGCGCGCATCATCATGTTGACCGGCTATGGCAATATTGCGACAGCCGTTGAGGCGGTAAAGCGCGGTGCTGTTGATTATCTCGCCAAACCGGCTGATGCCGATGAAATTCACGCAGCGCTTATCGCCGCGCCGGAAGCCAAAGCGGCACCACCGGAAAACCCTATGTCTGCTGACCGCGTGCGGTGGGAGCATATTCAGCGTGTGTTTGAATTATGCGATCGCAATGTGTCTGAAACCGCGCGTCGATTAAATATGCATCGGCGGACTTTACAGCGCATTTTGGCCAAACGCGCGCCGCGCTAATCTCTGTATGAATGATGCGGGCTTTACCCCGCGAAGCGCGGCCCCTAGCCCGCAAAGTGCGACCCCTACCCCGCGAAACGCGACCAGCGAAACGCGCCAATGCGGGCCAAGCGGCGCATTAAAACTTGCCGTCGGGCTGCTGCCAGTTTGTTTTCTTGCGGTTCGCGCATAATCTCGGCCCCATAAGCATCGGCGAAAATCAGCCCGCAATCATCGGGTAGTTTTTCGGTCGGAAAATCGGCTGCAACTGCAAAATAAAATCGGTCGCAATAGGCCAAATAATCAGGCCATTTTTTATCTGCCTGAAAATCAGCCAGCCCACTTTTAATCTCAATTATCGATAAAACACCCTTGTCGGAAATGGCCATTAAATCGGCCCGCCGGTGATTGGGCAGTGCCACTTCGGGCAAGCAGGCAATGTTTTGCTGCATTAAATAGCGCGTAACACCGCGCTGAATGGCCAGCGCGGCTTCGGATTGGCGACCATCGCGCGGCATAATATCTTCGGGCTTTAAGGGTGTGTCGTCTGAACCGCTCATAGGTCAGCTTAACAAGGCTTTTCGTCCCATGCCAGCGGCCAAAAATCTGACTTTTGTGAAATATTGTAGATGCGGCAAAATTCCGCGCTGTTTTGCGCCGTTTTGCTGATATTTTTCTTGAAGTCAGTGCGGCTTTCATGGGAAGGTTCGACTTCAGTAGGCGGCTTGCACAGTAAGCCGCTTAGGTTTTTGGGAGGACCTAATGGTTGAAAAATTAGAAGCAATCGTCTTTCGCTCGCGTGGCATTATTCTTGCCATCTTCGCGGCTTTCACGATTTATAGCGGTTATTACGCGACCAATTTGAAAATGACCGCCGGCTTTGAGAAGCAATTGCCGGCCGGCCATGAATATATTCAGACATTCCAAGAATATCGCGACCGTTTATTTGGCTCAAACCGCATTATTGTGGTGCTGAAAGAGCGCGACGGGGATATTTGGAACAAAGATTTTTTCGCCACCTATAAGGATTTGACCGACGCCCTGTTTTACATGCCGGGCGTGGCGCGTCATACGCTGACCTCCCTTTGGACACCGAACTCGCGGTATTTTGAAATTACCGAAGACGGCTTTGTTGCCGATGACGTTATTCCGGGCACCATCACTATTGATAATATTGACAGTCAATGTGTGTCGCGTTTGAAAACCGCCAGCCTGGCGACCAAATGCGAACCGGCGCTGGATATTATTTCAAACAATGTGGTGCGCGGTGGCTTTGTTGGCCGCTTGGTGGCAAACGACTTCTCTGCCGCTATGGTGCGTGCTGAATTGCTCGATTACGATGTGAAAACCGGCGAGCGTTTGGATTATTTCGATCTGGCCGATAAGCTGGAAAACGACATTCGTGCCAAGTTTGAAAATGATAAATATGAAGTGCAAATCATTGGCTTCGCCAAGCTTATTGGTGATATTGCCGATGGCGCGGGTACAGTGGTGCAGTTTTTTGCGATTGCCCTGCTGCTGACCATTTTGGCGGTTTATGCCTATGCGCGGTCGATTGTCCTGACATTCTTGCCATTGTTCTGCTCGCTGACCTCGCTGGTTTGGCAGTTCGGCATTTTGAACATTTTGGGCTATGGCCTCGACCCGCTGGCGATTTTGGTGCCATTCTTGGTATTTGCCATTGGTGTGAGCCATGGTGTGCAGCAAATTAACTTGATTACGGCAGAAATTTCTGACGGTAAATCAAGTGATGAGGCAGCGCGCGCCAGTTTCCGTGGTCTGCTGGTACCGGGTTCTATGGCGCTGGTCACTGACTTGGTCGGCTTCGGCACATTGATTCTCATTCCCATTCAGATGATTCAAGAATTGGCCATCACCGCCTCTATTGGTGTGGCGCTGAAAATTCTAACCAATCTGGTGATGCTGCCGGTCTTGGCGTCGTACTTTAAAATTGAAGACGGCTTTGTCGAGAAAATCGCAAAATCACGTGAATCACGTGTGCGCTTAATGCAGAAGCTGGGCAATATCGCCAATCCGCGTGTTGCCGTTGTGGTGCTGGGCATTGCAGCTGTGATGTTTGTTACGTCATTCATCCAATCGCAAAACCGCCATGTCGGTGCGTTGCATGCCGGTTCGCCGGAACTGCGCAAAGAAGCGCGGTATAATGAAGACAGTCGCCAAATCGCAGAGAAATTTGCGTTGGGTCTGAATTTGTTGACCGTGATTGTGGAGACACCGCGCGAGGCGTGTATCAATTATCCATATATGAAATACCTCAATGAGTTCACCTGGTATCTGCGCAATGTAGAAGGTGTGTCATTGGTACTTTCACTGCCTTACGTGACCCGCCAGTCCAATAGCGGTTTCAATGAAGGCAATATGAAATGGCAAGCTCTGCCGCGTAATAAATACGCGCTGGTGCAATCGCAGTCACCGATTGGTTCTTCAACCGGTCTGTTGAACGATGATTGTACTTTGCTGACCCAGCTCATCTTCTTGGATGATGCGAAAGCAACAACCATTAAAGGTGTGACCAACGCAATTAAAGAGTTCCGTCAAGAAACGCCGTCACCGGTCGCCGATTTGCATATTGTCACTGACCCGCCTATGCGCGATGTCGGCAATATCGACCTCGGTATCAAAACCAATTTGGTTGATGATGGTGTGAACTCGGCCCTGGCCATCACCTATGACACCTCAGTCGATAAGCCGGAAGATTTGTTGGATGCGGTTCGCGCTCAAGGTCTGAAAATTGACAGCCATGAGGTCGTGTCGGTGAATATTCGCCTCGCCTCGGGTAATATGGGTGTGCAAGCGGCGGTGAATGAAGAGATTGAAGTCTCTGAACTGCCGATGATGCTGTATGTGTACATGACCATTATCGCTCTGGTGATTTTCACCTATCGCGACTGGCGGGCAACCATTGCGTGTTGTGTGCCGCTGACTTTGGCGACCTTTATGGGCTATTGGTTCATGGAAGTGCTAGAACTCGGTCTGACAGTGGCGACTTTGCCGGTGATGGTGCTGGCAGTTGGTCTGGGTGTTGACTATGCGTTTTATATTTACAACCGCATTCAATATCACTTGTCGACCGGTATGGACGTGACGGCGAGCTTTAAAGAGACGCTGAACGAAACCGGCATGGCGGTTGTGTTTACCGCGCTGACTTTGGCAGTGGGTGTATCAACATGGGCCTTCTCAGCACTGAAATTCCAGGCTGATATGGGCTTGCTGCTGACCTTCATGTTTATGATTAACATGATTATGGCGGTGACTGTGTTGCCGG
>CBFHPF010000007.1:0-25580 GCA_965657665.1 Alphaproteobacteria bacterium
CGCTGGCTTTGCAAGTCTCCGATGCGTTCCGCTTTACGCCCTCGACGCGGGTAGAAAATGCCTGCGGGTCGGGTTCGGCGGCTGTGTTTCAGGCGGCCAATGCCATTGAAGCAGGGCGCGCGCGCCGCGTGCTGGCTATTGGCGTTGAGAAAATGACCCATCTGTCGAGCGCCGATGTGGGACGCTGCCTATCGCGGGCCAGCTATATGCCAGAAGAGGGCGACCAAGGCCTGACTTTCCCCGGTATTTTTGGCGTTGTGGCGGGAAAATATTTTCAAAAATATGGCGACCAAAGCGACGCGCTGGCCCATATTGCGGCCAAGAACCATAAAAATGGTTCGGTAAATCCTTTGGCGCATATGCAAAAAGATTTTGGTTTTGATTTCTGCCGTGCCGAGAGCGATAAAAACCCAATCGTGGCGGGGCCTTTGAAACGCACCGATTGCTCGATGATTTCCGATGGTGCCGCCGCCATTATTTTGACCGATGAAGAGACCGCGCAGGGCCACGATAAAGCCATTGCGTTTCGCGCGCGCACGCAAGCTAATGACTTTTTGCCGATGAGCAAGCGCGACGTCACCGCCTTTGATGGCCCCAAAACCGCATGGGCCAAAGGCTTGGAAGAAGCGGGCGTCGGCCTTGATGATTTATCTTTGGTCGAGACGCATGACTGTTTCACCATTGCTGAGCTCATTCAATATGAAGCCATGGGCCTTGCCGCCCCTGGCAAAGGCGCCGATGTTCTCACCGATGGCACGGTTTATAAAGATGGCAAATTGCCGGTTAATCCATCAGGCGGCTTGAAAGCCAAGGGCCACCCAGTGGGCGCGACGGGTGTTTCTATGCATGTGATGGCGGCACGCCAATTGATGAATGAGGCCGATGAGATGCAAGTCAAAGACGCAAAATTGGCTGGTATTTTTAATATGGGCGGCGCAGCCGTGGCCAATTACCTGTCTATTTTAGAGCGGGTAAAATAGGCCTTAAAAACCAATCGTTACGAAAAAGGGCCGCTTCTTAGCTGAAGCGGCCCTTATTTTGTCTCGAAAAGACGCGAATTATTTTGCGGCTTTTTTCAAATAGGCGATGATATTGTCGCGATCGGTCTGTTTGCGCAGACCAGCAAAAGACATCCGTGTGCCTTTCACGACTTTGCGCGGCGAGGTGAGATAGGCGGCCAGATTTTCTTCTGTCCAAACTTTCTGTTCGCCGGCATAGGCAATCATGCCTTTGGAATATTTATAGCCGTCGATGGAAGCAATCTCGCGCCCCAAAATACCGTTGAGTTGCGGGCCGATGCGGTTTTTGGCTTTCGGGCCAAGCATGTGGCAAGAGGCACATTTTCGATAGGTTTTCTCGCCTTTGGCTGCGTCGCCAGCTTGGGCGGCGGTGCTGAGAAAAGTGACTGTCATGAGGGTAAGAAAAAGAGCACGCATGGGTTATCTCCAGTTAACTGATACGCTTGATATAAGTGGTTTATCTGACCATGCCAAGCGCCATGCTGTCGCAAGGCAGGTGGTTTAGGGAACCAGCCATGTCGACGTGTCTTGGGTGAAATCAAACAGGGCGCGGCGGTGGCCGCGGGCGGCTAAATATAGCCATTCCATCGTTTCGACCTGCGCGCGCACGGGAACGAAATGGTCTGCGCCGTCGTGGGTGGCTTGGGCGTCAAATGTGACATCTTGAGGTGCCTCGATAGGACTGCCGGGGCCTTGGGTCACTTGATAGCATTCGCGGCTCATCGGGCGGGTGGCTTGCCAAGCGGCGTCATAGGCGGGCCCGCTGAGCGTTTCTAATTTCACGCGCAAGCGCAATTGCACTTTGGTGGCAGCGTCATAAAAATGCATCGCCCCTTGGGGGTTGGCCATAAGCTCATTAATTTTGCCAGAGCGTGTGTCGGTGTGAAAGCGCAAATGTCGGGCTTGTGTGTCGCAGCCGCGCAAGACAATGGTGCGAATGGTCGGGCTGCCATCGGCGCAAATGGTGGCCACACTGGGGGTATGAAAGGGGCTTTTTCTATCTTTGACGCCGCGCTCTAACATCGACCAGCCATAGGCGCAAGAGGCCGCTAAATCATCATAGCAAGACAGAATGGGCGGGCCGCCGCTTTTAGCAGGTTTGGTTTTCTGGTCGAATTGCGTATCACTCATAATCCTCAATATAGAGTAGTCTGGGCGTGTGTCCAACGGATGGCTCAGTGATATAAAGAAGGTGAGCGCGATAAAACAGGGTAAAAATTGCTGCTAGATTTTTGGGCCGCATCAGCCCAAAATCCCCCTGAATAATTTGTTAGGAGAGTCTTGTGAAGAAATTTTGGATTGCTACCGTATTTGTCGCCGCGCTTGTCGCGCTCACGACCCCGCCTGCCTTGGCTCAAAATTATATCGGCGTGAGCGCCGGTTTCACGTCCTATGAAGACACGAATGCCGACATTGACAGCCACGGCCTGTCGTTTTTCGCTGGCGGCCAGTTCGACCCTCTTGTGGCGGTTGAATTTACCTATACATCGCTCGCCAACGTCGAAACCAATGGGCGCGACAGCCAAGCGTCGGTTCTGTCGCTGTCAGGTGTTTTGCGCTCGCCGGGCGAAGGGTTTGAGCCATTTTTACGCCTCGGCGTTGCCCGCGGCGATGGCAAAGTGACAGGCGGTGGCGATAATTATGACGACCAAAAAAGCGGCGTGATTTATGGTTTTGGGGCCGATTTCACCTTGAACTATAACGCGTCCTTGCGCCTTGAATATGTCGAAACAGACCTCGACGGCGCCGCAACTGACCGCTTTAGCTTCGGCACTATCTATCGGTTTTAAGGTGTGGGTTGGTGATCCCGGGTAGATTCGAACTACCGGCCCCCAGATTAGGAATCTGGTGCTCTATCCGACTGAGCTACGGGACCGACCATATGGCAAAATAACCATGCTTTTGGCTTATCGTCCAGCCTAACGCGGCTTGCTGTGGGCGCGTAAATAGGCGACAAAAGCATTATGAGTAAGAGCCTGAGTTTTCGGTTGCGCGTTACGGCGGTTGTTTTGGCTGTCAGCCTTGCCGGTGCCGGCTGCGCAAAAACCATTATGGATGCTGAAGACGAGGCGCGTATCGGGGCCGAGCAGCATCCTAATATCGTGAAACAATTTGGCGGGGCTTATGATGAGCCGAAGGTTAAGGCTTATGTCGAGCGGGTGATGGCGCGCATCGCTAAAGCTTCTGACAAGCCGGACGCGTTTTACAAAATCACCATTCTCGACACACCTGTGGTCAATGCGTTTGCTTTGCCGGGCGGTTATACTTATGTCACGCGTGGCCTTTTGGCATTGGCGGGAAGTGAGGCCGAACTGGCCGGTGTCATCGGTCATGAGATTGCCCATGTTACGGCGCGTCATGGGGCGCGGCGGCATACCGCCAGTGTGGGCACACAGATTGTCGCCGGTGTGTTGGGCATTGCGTTAAAAGTCGGGGCGGGCATTAATCCGAAAGCCACCGGCGATATTGTGAATATCGGCAGCGCTGCGCTGTTGGCCGGGTATAGCCGTGAAAATGAATATGAAGCGGATAATCTTGGCATTCAGGCAATGGCGCGGGCCGGTTATCAGCCGCAAGCGCAAGGCGATTTCTTGGCCAAAATGGCCCGTTTCAGTGCCTACCAATCAGGCTCAAAAGCGAAATCCGGTTGGCTGTCTACGCATCCGAATAATAAAGAGCGGGTTGCCAAAGCCTATGAAAAGGCGGCAGCGCGCGCCACTGTCAGCAGCACGTATCAGGGCGTTGAAAGCCATTTGACGGCGATTGATGGCATGGCCTATGGCGACCCGCCAACACAAGGCATTGTGCGCGGACAAAGTTTTGCGCATGCCGATTTAAAACTCAGCTTTAAAGTGCCGCGCGGGTTTATTTTAAATAATGCGCCGACACGGGTGACGGCCACACATGCCAATGGTGTGCAGATTATTTTTGATATGGATGCGCGTATTGCCAATGAACCGCCGGATGATTATTTGCGTGGCGGCTGGGCGGATGGTGCAGAGCTTACCAATCCGCGCGTATTGACATTGGACGGGCGCGCCGCCGCCAGCGGGCAGGTGCGTACCGAAAAAGGCATCGCTTTTTTATTGGCTATTACGGAAGATGATAGCGAGCGTTTTTTGCGTTTCGGCGTGATTGCCCCGCGCCATCAAATGGCGGCGGCGGAAGCGGCGATGGCGTCATTGAAGCGGCAGATTAAGTTTTTATCAGCGGCAGAGGTGGCGCGCATTAAACCCAATCGGGTGAAAATCGTCACAGTTGAAAGCGGCGATACTGTTTGGTCTTTAGCGCGTCGTATGAGCGGCGTCAGCAAACGCGAAGAGCTTTTCCGCCTGCTCAATAATGTTGATGGCGATAAGCTTAGCCTTGGTCAAAAAGTAAAACTGATTACCGAATAAGAAATGTTTTTCTGGCGATTTGGCCGCGATTAAATCAAACCGGCTTCGCGCGGATTGCCATTGGTTTTTTCGGTCAGCGCGGTGCGCAATTTCACCAACGCTTCATGCTCAATCTGGCGCACCCGTTCTTTTGAGATGCCCAGTTCTTTGCCCAGAGTTTCCAGTGTAACACTGTTTTCAGACAAGCGACGGGCGCGGATGATGGTAATTTCACGCTCGCTCAGCCCGCTCATGGCTTCGGCAATCCACGACACACGTTGGCGGCTATCGAGTTTCTTTGACGTTGATGTGTCCGGCAAATCGCGGTCACAGACCAGCAAGTCTTGCCATTCAGTAACCCCGCCTTCGCCCGAGCGGTCAGTGATACCGGCATTGAGCGAGCGGTCATTGGCTTCCATGCGGCCTTCCATATTCAGCACATCTTCCATACGCACACCTAATTCGCGGGCGACATAAGAGCGGCTTTCATGGGTCATATTGGCGCCGACATCGTTAATGCGGGCGCGCAAACGGCGCATGTTGAAAAACAGAGATTTTTGCGCGGCGGTTGTGCCGGTACGGACAATCGACCAATTGCGCAACACGTAATCTTGAATGGATGAGCGTATCCACCAACCGGCATAGGTCGAAAAACGTACTTCGCGTTCCGGATCAAAGCGGTCGGCGGCTTGCATCAGGCCGATATTGCCCTCTTGCACCAGATCGCCCATGGGCAGACCGTAATTGCGAAATTTGGCAGCAATGGCAACAACCAGGCGCACATGCGCCATGGTCAATTCATGCAAGGCGCGCTCATCGCGCTCATCGCGCCAGCGATAGGCCAGGTTCAATTCGTGTTCCGGTTCGAGCATGGGCAGCTTCATCGCTTTTTTGATGAAATTGCGCCCTGACTGGACTGTTTCGCGTGTGTCTAAATGTGCCATTTTACATACCTCTGTTAAAGATACGCAAAACAACGCCGACCGGTTCACACGTGTCGTGTTAAAAAATCGCCGCTTTCATAAAATATCGCGGCGCGTTAGCTGCTCGCTTAAGTTTCAGCGCCGGGTTGGCGGCGCGCGCCACCCGTGGTTTTCGCCAAAATGGCTTCCAATTTGACAATCGCCTCATCTTCGGTGGATTTGTCAATGGTCGCTACTTCGCGGGCCATGCGCTCCAGCGCGGCTTCATAAAGCTGACGCTCGGAATAGCTTTGCTCGGGCTGATTTTCATTGCGGAACAAGTCGCGCACAACCTCAGCAATGGCGATGAGATCGCCGGAATTGATTTTCGCTTCATATTCTTGCGCGCGGCGGCTCCACATGGTGCGTTTAACACGGGCGCGGCCCTTTAAGGTTTTAATCGCGCCATCCATCACCTTTTTATCAGCCAGCTTCCGCATGCCAATCTCTTTGGCTTTATTGAGCGGCACGCGCAGCACCATTTTTTCTTTTTCAAAATTCACGACGAATAAATCAAGTTCCATACCGGCAATTTCTTGCGTGGCAATCTCAGTCACTTGCCCAACCCCATGCGCCGGATAAACAATGAACTCATTGACGCGAAAGCCGAGTGCCGACTTGCGGGCCGCTTCAGCTTTGGCTGCGGCTTTGGCAGCAGGTTTGGCTGCCGGCTTTTTAGCCGCGGCTTTCGGAGCTGTTTTTGTGGCAGGCTTTTTGGCGGCAGGCTTTTTCGCCACTGGTTTAGTAGCCGGTTTAGCAGCTGCTTTCGCGGCAGGCTTTTTGGCGGCCGTTTTAGCCGCAGGTTTTTTCGCCGCCGGTTTTGCGGTTGTTTTCTTGGTCGTCGCCATATTGTGCTCCAATAGGAAAAGGCGCGAACCGCGCCTTTATCCCGCAAATTACGTCAATTTCGTTGATAATATCACAAAATACGCGATTTTTCAAATATTTGGCTCTGCGGTCGCTTTTGGCGACCTGTTTGCAAGATTTGCGGCCTCAAATAGCTATCAGTCGCCGCTGCCTGGTGCTTCAGAAAAATGCGCTTCAAATTTGCCCGGCTTATTGAGCCAATCATCAGCGTCAGCAGGTGCATCTTTGCGCATAGTGATATTCGGCCAAATATCAGCATATTTCGTGTTTACTTCGAGCCATTTCTCCAAACCCGATTCCGTATCGGCTTTAATGGCATCAGCCGGACATTCCGGTTCGCATACACCGCAATCAATGCACTCATCGGGGTGGATGACTAGCATATTGTCGCCTTCATAAAAGCAGTCGACCGGGCATACTTCCACGCAATCGGTGTATTTGCACTTAATGCAATCTTCAGTAACGATATAGGTCATGTCTTGTCCTATTTATTGGATGGCCGCTTCGGCCGCTTTGCGCGCCTGCCCAGCTTGTTGGTCAGTGATGTATATAAGACCGGCGACGCGGCGAAGCAAATTAGCCTCATAATCATCCACCACACCGTCGCTCAAAACAATTTGCCACAGCAATTCAAGCAGCGTGATTTTATGCGCTTCCGAAAAATGTTCATTAATGCGCTTGGTGAATTGAAACAAATCGCCGGCTTCTTCAGCCGCGCTTTTGGCTTCCGCAATCAATTGGGCGGCAGCTGCATCATCCAACCCAAAATGCGGACCGACCAGGCGAGCAATCAAAGTTTCTTCACCAGCATCCATGGTGCCGTCAATTTGCGCGGCGCGGACCAAAAGGGCGGCGGCGGCAATGTGCAACTCATCCGATTGCGGGGCAGCTGTCTCGGCGACCGGCTCGGCAAAAATATTTTTCAACATATCTAACATGGGGCGCAAAATAGCGTTTTCGGGGAAAAGCGCAATGCATGATTTGGTCGCATCCAAATGCTTGGGGTTTTGTTATTGCGTTCTGTGGGCGGCGGTAAAAGCGGCTTGCGCGCGGCGTTGCTTTTTGGTCGGGCGGCCCGACCCGCTTTCGCGCAGTGCCACTTGCTCGCTGCGCGGTTTGGGTTGCGGCGGTTCTCGGTCAATATAGAGCGCTTGCGCCTCTGGTGCCGGCCCGCGCCTTGTGCTCAGCGCCACCACTTCAATGACGCGAATATGATTGTTTAGCGGAAAGGTCAAAATATCACCGGCGCGAATAGTGGCCGATGCGCGGGTTTGTTTTTGGCCGTTAATGCGAATATTTCCCGCCGCCGCCAGCTTGGTCGCCAAGGTGCGGGTTTTAAAAAAGCGCGCATGCCAGAGCCATTTATCGACCCGCATGCTTTGCGGCGCGTCAGCCATTTTGGCGGTCCTGCAGATTTTTCAAAACCGCAAAAGGTGAGTTCGGGTCGGCTTGTTTTTCGCGCTTGGCTGCGCCGCGCGGTTGGCCTTTATTTTTTCTATGCGCTGATTTTTGATCTGTTTTTGGGCCTGATTTTTGATTTGTAGATGCCCGCGCAGAATTGCTTTTGCCGCGCCCGCCGGATGCCGATTTTTTGCCACGGCTCGATTGATGGTCGCGATTGCCGCGTGCCGGTCGCCATATGGTGACCATGGCGGGGCTGGCTGCTTCATCTGACGGCGCGTCCTCATTATCATCTATGGTGATATTTACAGTCTCGCTAGGCGTGTCGTCTGTGGCGACGGCTTCAGTCGGTTTAGCGGCTTTTTCATCTGCTGCAGCTTCTGTAATTATCGGAGCAGTTGCTGCCTTCTCAGATGAGACCTCGGCGTTGGTTTCCGGGCTTTGCTGAGGCGCAATCGTGTCAGCCGCTACTTCGTGTGATTGGTAACCAAGCGCGGTCAATATTTCGGTTAACTCATCCGCGCCACAGCCCATAATGGACATCATCGCTTCATTGGCGATGAAGCCGTTTTTGTTTTGTGCCAAAAGGGGACGAATAATATCAGCCAGTCGCTCCAACATATCGAGGCGAATGGCGCGGGTTTTAGTGGTGTAAAAACCGGCCGCGCGATAGAGCCAAAAGGGCAAGGCTTCGCGCGCGCAAGAGGTCAATCCGGCGCTCGGCAATTTTTCCAAAGTTTCAGATAAAACCCGAGGCCGCTCATTATCTTGATTGTCTTCGATAAGGCTCATAAGCGCCAATAAACGCGCCGGCGCAGGTTTTAATAAGGCCGGCATGAACACATTATAGAAGCCGAAGCGCACGCCCAGTTTGCGTAATTGCCCGCGCAGATTTTGGTCCAGCTTGCTCAGCACATCGGCGATATCGCGGCGCGGCAAACTGCCTTTGTTTTCGAGCAACTGAAAGGCCAGCCCGCGCGCCAAACCTTCAAGGCCTTCAGCTTCTTGCAGGGCAGCCAATGGTGCCAAATCATTTTTCACTTTGGCGCGCAACCAATCGGTTAGACGGTTCTCGGCTTTTTGGCGCGCTTCGCCGGTTAAAACTTCATCAGCCAATAAATGCGCCGAGGGCGATAAATAAGCGAGGCGGTCGCTGCTTGCGCCGATTTTTAAACTGCCGACAGTGGCGTTTTGCCAAATAATTTGTCCGCTTTCGGTTAGCGTAAAGGCATCGTCACCATCAGTGGCCAATTGTCCGGCGCGGGCGCGCAAGGCCTCGCCAACGGTTTTTTCAACAGCAGCGCGCGCCGTGCCGGCCGGTGCGCCTTTCAAGCGCGGGTCGCGTTCAACATGCAGGCCGGTCAGGCGGCCCATATATTCATCGGCGATAATAATGTCGCCACTCTCTTCAACTTCCGCCACTATTTCCTCTCGTCCGGCCAAACGCCGCATCAATGCCGATGTTTTTCTGTCGACAAATTGACCCATCAACTTCATGTGCAGCGCATCCGACAACCGGTCTTCTACATGACGCGAGCGCTCCTGCCAATGGGCTGGATCAGCCAACCAATCTTGCCTTTGGGCAATATAAGTCCAGCTACGAATATGCGCCAGTCGCATGGATAATGTATCAAGGTCACCATCCAGCCGGTCGCAACGTTCAATACGCTCGGCCAGCCAGTCTTCCGGTATCTCGCCTTTGTCACCGGCCAGAAAAGCAAATAACTCGCCGATAAGTGCCGCATGCTCGCCCATTGTGGTTTTACGAAAATCGGGTGTTTGTGCGACTTCCCATAAAAGCCGCAAACGGTTTTCGTCAGTGCCCAGTAAGTCTTGCGTGATGGGGTCGCGGCTCAATAATTTCACCGCCTGTTGGTCATCGGCTGCGGGAGCGCGCATCAAACCGGCGCGCGGCGCAGGTTTTTCAAGGCTCAACAGCAGCGCGTCCAGTGACGAAAAATCGAGATTGGGGTTGCGCCAAAACAGCCCCTTCACCGGCTCAAACTCGTGCGTTTCAATCTGTTCAATCAGTTCTTCATCAAACGGCGTTAAATCGCCGGTGACGCCAAAACTGCCATCGCTGGTATGGCGACCGGCACGACCGGCAATTTGCGCCAATTCAGCGGGCAATAAATCGCGGTGGCGGCGACCGTCAAATTTGCGTCTTTGGGCAAAGGCGACATGGTCGACATCCATATTCAGCCCCATGCCAATGGCATCTGTGGCGACCAGAAAATCAACCTCGCCCGATTGGTACATGGCGACTTGCGCATTGCGGGTGCGCGGGCTGAGGCCGCCCATCACAACAGCAGCACCGCCGCGCTGTTGGCGAATAATCTCGGCAATGGCATAAACGTTTTCTGCCGAAAAAGCGGTCACCGCTGTGCGCCGCGGCAGGCGTGATAATTTATGACTGCCACCCCAACCGAGCCGCGAAAAGCGCGCTCGACTTTCAATTTCTACTTTGCCAAGCAATTGGCGCAAAATCGGCGCCATGGTCGCCGCGCCCAATAATATGGTTTCAGCCGTGCCGCGCGCATGCAACACGCGGTCGGTAAACACGTGGCCGCGTTCAGGGTCGGCCGCAAGCTGGCACTCGTCAATGGCAACAAACTCAACCTCGCGACTAATCGGCATGGCTTCGACTGTGCAAATAAAATAGCGCGCCTTGGGCGGCAGAATTTTTTCTTCGCCGGTAATCAGAGCCAAATCTGCCTTATGCACGCGGCCGAAATCGCCTTTCAGGCAGCGGTCATAAATCTCGCGCGCCAGCAGCCGCAAGGGTAGGCCAATCATGCCGCTATCATGGGCCAGCAGGCGTTGCATGGCGAGATGGGTTTTGCCGGTATTGGTTGGCCCCAAAACGATACGCAAATTGGGTTGAAATCCGATGCGAGACATGCCCTCACCATGGCTAAGCGTCGGCTTTATTGCAAGCCTTAAGCGGCGGGTTTCGGCGGCATTTTGGCGCTACTGATTCGATATCGAATCAATTTTCCACAGTCGGCGTGAACAGGTGAAGAACAGAGCATGTCCGAATCACTTACATAGTAGCCGTGCCCGCTCTGTTCACGCCTATATCTAGTAGGTCGCGATAAATCACCTGTCGCGTGGCGGCGCGCATTCTTGCTTTCACATATTGCATTTACGAGGCGGCTTCGGCATGCTTTGGGCCGATAGGGAGACAGTTATGGATTATCAAATTCCGGACGAGATTAAAGAATATCTGGTGGTTTTGGATAAGTTTATCGAAGACGAGATTATTCCACTGCAAATGGCCGACGATAATAATCGGTTTTTTGACCATCGCCGCGAACATGCGCGCACGGATTGGGATAATAACGGCCTGCCGCGCCCGGAATGGGAAGATTTATTGCGTGAAATGCGCCGCCGTGCCGATAAGGCCGGGCATTTGCGCTTCGGTCTGCCAAAAGAGTTTGGCGGAGCTGATGGCTCTAATTTGGCAATGGCGATTATTCGCGAGCATTTGGCGGCCAAAGGGCTTGGCCTACACAATGATTTGCAAAATGAAAGCTCGATTGTCGCCAATTTCCCGCAAGTCTTGATGTTTCGCGATTTCGGCACGCCCGAACAGGCCGATGAATATATCAATGGCATGTTGAACGGCACGCATCGCATTTGTTTTGGCCTGACGGAACCTGAGCATGGCTCAGACGCCACTTGGATGGAAACACGCGGCGTGCGCGAAACCCGCGACGGGGTCGATGGCTGGCTGTTGAACGGCGAGAAAATGTGGACCACCGGCATGCATGTCGCCAGTCACGTTATGTTGTTTGCCCGCACATCAGGCGATGATGGCGCGGCCAAGGGCATTACCTGCTTTATGGTACCGGCAGATGACCCGGGCGTTAAAATTGAAGAATATATGTGGACGTTTAACATGCCGACTGACCATCCGCGCGTGTCGTTTACCGATATTTGGGTGCCCGACAGCGCGATATTTGGTGCGCTGGATAATGGTCTGGCTTTGGCGCAGCATTTTGTGCATGAAAACCGTATTCGCCAGGCCGCCAGCGGCGTTGGTGCAGCGCAATATTGCATCAATGAAAGCGTTGCTTATGCCAAAAAGCGCGCCCCCTTCGGTAAGCCTTTGGCGACCAATCAGGCGATACAATTTCCGCTCACCGAGCTGCATACGGAATGCGAGATGATACGCAATCTGGTTTATAAAACAGCGGCGCAAATGGATGAAATGTCGAAACCCGAAGTGGCGATTTATCTGTCGGACAAAGTCTCCATGTGTAATTACCGCGCCAATCGGCTGGTCTGCGAGGCGGCTGACCGCGCCATTCAAGTGCATGGCGGCATCGGCTATTCGCGGCATATGCCGTTTGAGCATATTTACCGCCATCACCGCCGCTATCGCATTACGGAAGGGTCTGAAGAAATTCAAATCCGCAAAGTCGCGGCGCATCTTTTCGGTTTCATCAATCCTGACAAAAGTAAAAAGAGCTAAATAAATATGAGTATTCCTGAAGGCTGGCAGCTGCTCGATTTCGGCGGCCAATTTGACCATCTTGATACCCACTTTACCGACCATGTCGGCCCGCTTTATGTGCGCGGCAATGAAGGCGCGCGGCAATTGGGCTTTGAAGTAAAGCCGCATATGTGCAATCCGGCCGGTATTTGCCATGGTGGCATGCTGATGACGGTGATGGATGTCGGCTTGGCGTTTATCTTGCACAATGCGATGGGGCATCATGTGTTTACCCCGTCGGTCAGTTTTAATTTCGATTTTGTTGCGCCCGGTCAATTGGGTGATTTTCTTATCTGCGAGGGCGAGTGTACGCGCCACACAAAAAACCTCGGTTTTGTGAGCGGACGGCTTATCGGCAAAGACGGGCCGGTGATTGTCGGCAGCGGAATTATGAAGATTACTGATATTACCATTTCCAGAAGCCAAGAAGACGGCAAAACCGCTTGACGGAAGCGGTCTGGTTTTCTATATCAAGCGCAGTCGTCGGGGCCGCGTGCCCCGCTTTTTGATGAGAGATAGGAGTGACGCCATGTCACGTGTATGCGAACTGACCGGCAAATCTGTGATGAGCGGCAATAATGTCAGCCATGCAATGAATAAAACGCGCCGTCGTTTCCTGCCCAATCTGCAGCAAGTCAGCCTGCCCAGCGAAGTGCTGGGTCGTGCGCTGAAGCTGCGCATTTCAGCCAACGCCCTGCGCACGGTTGAGCATAATGGCGGTATTGACGCTTATTTGACAAAGGCCAAAGACGCGCAATTGTCATCGAAAGCACTGAAGCTGAAAAAGCTGATTGTCGCCAAAACGGCTTAATTTATTTTCGTTTTAAAAACGGCTTAACCGGATGCGCCGCGCACCGGCAAAGCACCTGTGCGCACGCCACCGCGTGTACTGCCGCGTGCCGAGCCGCTGGGCCCTGTGGTCTTGCTGCCCGCTTTCAACGCACCGGTGTTCATGCCTTTTTCAGGCTTTTTACCTTTTTTAGCGTCGTCATTTTCATCAAATAATTCGGCCAACTTATCGGTCATCGCGCCGCCCAATTGTTCGGCATCGACAATCGTCACGGCGCGGCGATAATAGCGTGTCACGTCATGACCGATACCGATAGCAATCAGTTCAACCGGCGACTGGGTTTCAATATCTTCAATGACATTGCGCAAATGCTTTTCCAGATAATTACCGGCGTTTACGCTCAAAGTAGAATCATCGACCGGCGCACCGTCAGAAATCACCATTAAAATACGACGTTGTTCGGGCCGCGCCAAAAGGCGGTTATGCGCCCAAATAAGCGCTTCGCCGTCGATATTTTCTTTCAGCAAACCTTCGCGCATCATCAGGCCGAGGTTTTTGCGCGCGCGCCGCCACGGCGCATCTGCACCCTTATAAATAATATGGCGCAAATCATTAAGCCGCCCGGGATGTGCGGGCTTGCCGTTTGACATCCATAATTCGCGCGCCTGACCGCCTTTCCAAGCGCGTGTGGTGAAACCGAGAATTTCGGTCTTCACATTGCACCGTTCCAGCGTGCGGGCAAGAATATCGGCGCACATGGCAGCCACGGTAATCGGGCGACCCCGCATCGAGCCTGAATTATCAATAAGCAAAGTGACAACTGTGTCGCGAAACGTCGTGTCGCTTTCCATTTTATAAGAAAGCGGCTGCATCGGGTCCATAATGATGCGCGACAGGCGCGCCGGATCGAGATAGCCTTCTTCCAAGTCAAAATTCCAAGAGCGGTTTTGCTTGGCTTGCAAACGCCGCTGCAGGCGATTGGCCAGTCGCGCCACCACGCCTTGCATTTGTTGCAATTGCTGGTCGAGATATTGGCGTAAGCGTTCTAACTCATCCGCGTCGCATAATTCTTCCGCCTCAATGGTTTCGTCAAACTTTGGCGTGTAGACATTATAGGCGTTTTTTTCGGGGTTCAGTTCGCCGTCAGGCGCATAGGGCTGGGCCGCTTCACCGGCTTCCTCGCCGTCTGTTTCGCCTTCAACCTCTTCGCCTTCCATTTGCAGGGTTTGTTCATCACCCTCTTCCATGGCGGCATCGCCCATTTCCATTTCATCAGATGACATGCCTTCAGGGCTTTCCGCTTGACCGCCTTCGCCGTCTTGCGGGCCATCATCGCCATCTTGTCCGTCGCCTTCTTCACCGTCGCCGTCTTCGCTCTCACCGGCGGCATCCGTCAGACCTAAATCAACCAGAATATCGCGCGTCAATTCGCCGAAAGCGCGTTGGTCATTCATCACATCGGCCAAATTATTCAGCTTGTCGCCAACCCGCTCATCGACCCAATCGCGCCACGCTTCCACCACACCATTGGCAGCGTCGGGCACCGGCATGGCACTCAGCTTTTCGCGCATCATAAAGCCCAATGCTTCAGAAAGCGGTGCATCTTCGCGGCTCATCGGCGCGCCATAGCCCATTTTGGCACAGCGCTCATCATGCATGGCATTGATGTTTTGCCCGACACCGGTCATGGCGCGCGCGCCAATGGCTTCGCAACGCGCGGTTTCAGCTGCCTCAAATGAGGCACGAGCATCGGTTTCCGACGGTGCCATATCCATTGAAATGGCGGCATCGTGATGGGCCAAATGCAGTGCGAAGCTATCAGATTGGCCGCGCACGGTTTGCAATTCTGCCGGGTCGAGGTCACGCGGCGGTTGCGGCAAACGCGCCTTTAACCCGGCCAAAGCCGGTTTATCCGTGCCGAAGCTCACCGTCAGCTCGGCCTCTTCGGCAATCGAGCGCATGGTTTGCGTCAGGGCGCGTTTGAATTCCTCAACCGGAGATTGCTCGGCCATGCTTTATCCTAATCGCCGGCCAAAACCGAAATGGCTTGTTGCGGCAGGTCATCGCCAAAACAGCGTTGATAAAATTCGGCCACTGTCGGGCGTTCCAGCTCATCGCATTTGTTCAAAAATGTCAGTTGGAAAGCCAGCGCGATATCGCGGCCAAGAATTTCGGCGTTTTCGGCCCATGTCAAAACCGTACGCGGGCTCATGACAGTTGAAATATCGCCATTAATAAACGAAGCGCGGGTTAAATCGGCAACCCGCACCATGGCGGCGATTTTATCGCGTCCCTCAGCGCCCTCATAACCGGCAGCTTTGGCGTGCACGATATCTGTTTCGCGCTCATGCGGCAGATAGTTCAGCGTTGTCACAATATTCCAACGGTCCATTTGGCCTTGGTTGATTTGCTGCGTGCCATGATACAGGCCCGATGTGTCGCCCAAACCGATTGTGTTGGTGGTGGCGAACAGGCGGAATAAAGGATTGGGGCGAATGACTTTGTTTTGGTCTAACAAAGTCAGCTTACCGGCGACTTCCAAGACGCGCTGAATAACGAACATCACATCCGGGCGACCGGCATCATATTCGTCAAACACCAAAGCAACGGGGTTTTGCAACGCCCACGGCAAAATGCCTTCTTGAAACTCGGTTACTTGCTTGCCGTCTTTCAGCACAATCGCATCTTTACCGACCAAATCGATACGGCTGACATGGCTGTCGAGATTGACCCGTACGCATGGCCAGTTCAGCCGTGCGGCCACTTGCTCAATATGCGTCGATTTACCCGTGCCGTGATAGCCCTGCACCATGACGCGGCGATTATGGGCAAAACCGGCCAGCAACGCCAAAGTGGTCTGCTTATCAAACAGATAATTCTCATCCAGATCGGGCACATATTCGCTACGCTCGCTAAAGGCCGGCACTTGCATATCCAAATCAATACCGAAAACATCGCGCGCATTAACCGTAATATCGGGCGCGCTCGGCATGGCACCATTCGTGGCTGTGTCTGTCATTTGTTTCTCCGATCGAGGCTTAATTGTCTTAGGTGTTAGCAGAAAGGCGGGCTGGGCAAAAGGGTTAGCAAAAACCCGACGCCTTTAAATAGTCATGCGCCTGAATAACGCTTTGCAATTGCTCTTCATGGCGGCGGTCTCCACCATTGGCATCCGGGTGATATTGTTTGACCAAAACCTTATAGCGTTTGCGCACATCTTCGGCCGTGGCTGTGTCTGCCAATTCGAGCACTTCAAGCGCGCGTTTTTGGCCAGAGGTAACGCGCGGTGCGGCTTCGCGGTGCGGGCTAGGGCCTTGGCCGGTCGCATCGGTCATTAATTCAAGCGGGTCGTGAAACTGCCAATCTTCGGCCTTGCTGCCACGGGCGCGGCGCGTGCCCATCGACCAAGTCGGGCGATGGCCGGTTTGCGCGGCGCGGCGAAAGCTCTCGGCATCTTCTTGGCTCATGCCTTCGAAATAATTATAGCTGCGATTATAATCGCGCACGTGGTCATAGCAAAAATGGCGTTTTTCATTGCTGCCCGGTCCGGCGGGGGCAGGATAAGCGCCGGTCTCGCGGCAATCGGGCCAATCGCATGAGACGGTTTTCGTCTGTTGTGGCGCGCGCGACGGCTCGCGCTTGGCAGCGCGTATCATGTCAAAATATTTCGAGTTCAAATTCATGACCATCCCGCCAAAAACCGGTTTCTCTTTGCCCAGTATAGCAAATTCGTGCACGACACTCGCCTTTCTCGCTCAAGCGGGATATATGTCAAAAAGACGCAAACCCAAATGGGCTGAAAGGACGCTTTATGATTGCCGACAAGTTGAGAGAAAAACTTACCGCCGCCTTTGCGCCTCAGCATTTGGATATTATCGATGAGTCGCATTTGCACGAAGGCCATGCCGGCGCGCGCGAGGGCGGCGAAAGCCATTTTCGCGTGCTGATGACGGCGCAAGCCTTTAATGGCGTGTCGCGCGTGGCGCGCCAACGCGCCGTGATGGATGTATTGAAAGATGAATTGGCCGGTCCGGTTCATGCATTGGCACTCAAATTAAAAGCAACAGATGAGGCGTAAGCCTATTCAGCCGCGCTGATGCGAATTTGCATAATGCGGTTTTGCTGACGGCTCATTATGCGAAAGCGCAGGCCGTGAAACTCAAACACTTGGCCAATCTCAGGAATGGCACGCGCCTCATGAATAATAAGACCGGCCACTGAACTGGCTTCTTCATCGGGCAAGTTCCAACCCATTTCGCGGTTCAAATCGCGAATGGAAAGCGCGCCCGCCACTTCCAAAGCACCGTCGGGTCGCCGTCTCAACATATTATCGGGGCGGTCATGCTCGTCATCGATTGTGCCGACAATTTCCTCAAGAATATCTTCCATGGTGACGAGACCCATAATCGCGCCATATTCATCCACCACCAGTGCGAAATGGGCTTTGCGCGCGCGAAATGCATTTAATTGCTCGCGCAGCAAAGTTGTCTCGGGCACAAACCAGGGGGGGCTGGCCAGCGCATCGGCATCAATGCCGGTTGGGCCGACCGGACTATTGGCCAGTGCGCGCAATAAATCTTTACTGTGCAAGACGCCGACAATATTTTCCGGCTCATCGCGCCATAGCGGAATGCGGGTATAGGGACTGTCGAGCATTTGGCTGACAATTTCTTCGCCCGGCAAATCAACATCAATGGTCAGCATGGCGTTACGGTGAATCATAATCTCTTCAACCGTCGTGTCGCCCAAATCCAGAATACCGCCCAGCATATCGCGGTCACCTTTGCGCACCGCGCCTTCTTGGTGATGCAAGTCAATCGCGCCGCGAATTTCTTCATGCGCCGGCAACAGGCCATTATTGGCCGATTGTGCGAGGCCGGTAATGCGTAAAATAAAGCCGGAAATAAAAGTCAGGGCGCGGGTAATCGGTGCCAATAAAATGACCAAAACGCGCAACGGTCCGGCAACCCGCAGCGCGGTCGCGTCGGGGGCTAAAATGGCATAGGTTTTTGGCAGCACTTCGGCAAACACAACAACTAAAATCGTCATCACCAAAGTGGCATATACCACACCGGTCTCGCCGAATATTTCCAGAAACAACCGCGTCGCTAAAGCCGAAGCAAGAATATTGACCAGATTATTGCCAAGCAAAATAGCGCCCAAAAGGCGTTCTTTTTGTTCCAGCAAAAACAACACCCAACCGGCGCGGCGTTGGCGTTCTTCTTGCAAGCGCAGCATGCGCGCCTTGCTGGTCGCCGTCAGCGCGGTCTCTGAACCGGACAAGAAAGCCGAAACAATCAGCAATAAAACGATAAGGGCGGCGGTCCATAAAAGACCGGCAGAAAGCGCGTCCATCAGTCACGCGCTCCTTGCGCGATAAGAAACGGGCGCAATTGGTCGCCTGTCACATCAGCAGCGATAAAACTGTCACCCAAAGCGCGCGCCAAAATAAAGCGCATTTGTCCAGCTTTGACCTTCTTATCTTGCGCCATGGCGTCGATCAACGCATCGGCCTCAAACGCGCCATTGCCGATTTGCGCCATGTCGGTTGGTAAATCGCACGCCGCCAAATGCGCTTTCAAACGCTCGGCATGCGCTTCATCGCAGTGCCCGCATCTTGCCGAAAAAGCAAATGCCAGCACCATGCCATAAGCCACGGCTTCGCCATGCAAAAGCGCATCGCCATAGCCGGTCAATTTTTCAAATGCATGGCCGAATGTATGGCCGAGATTGAGCAAAGCCCGTTCACCGGATTCACGCTCATCACGGGCCACAATGGCCGCTTTGGCGCGACAGCTTTCGGCGAGTGCATGCGCCAGTGCGGCGCGGTCGAGCGCCAAAACTGAAGCGCCGTTTTTTTCCAGCCACGCGAAAAACGCGGCATCGCCCAGCGCACCATATTTCACGACTTCGGCATAACCGGCGCGTAATTCGCGCGCTGGCAAGCTGGCCAACACATCCATATCAGCCAGCACTAAATCGGGCTGATGAAATGCGCCAATGAGATTTTTACCGGCCGTTGCATTGATCGCTGTTTTGCCGCCAATGGAGCTGTCGACTTGAGACAAAAGCGTGGTCGGGATCTGAATAAAGCGCGTGCCGCGGCGCAAAATGGCGGCTGCAAAGCCGGTCAAATCACCGATAACGCCGCCGCCCAAAGCGACGATGCAATCATCGCGCTCGATTTTTTGCGCCAGTAACCAGTCGCACACTTCTTCTAGTTGCGAAAAGTTTTTTGAGCTTTCACCGGCCGGAACAACCATCGTGGCATGATCGATTGCCGCCTCGTTCAAGGCGGTTTCCAGCGTCGCTAAATGCTGCGCGGCAACATTTGTGTCGGTAATGATGGCCAGCTTGGGGCGCGGCAAAAGCGGCGCAATCAAGCGTCCGGCATCGGCCAGCAGCCCACTGCCGATATGAATGTCATAGCTGCGCGCGCCAAGCGCGACAGACACGGTCTCGGCGATAGCGGCATGAGCGGTTTCAATTTGCGTCATAATTTGGCTTTAGAGAAAACGCGGGCATTTGTCCAGCTTATGCGCCTGAATTAACATGCGCCGCAATGGCTTGGCCGAGCGCTTCAATGGCTTCTTCATGTGTGCCGCCACTGACATCAACCTTCAAATCGGCTTGTTCATATAGCGGCCCGCGTGTTTCCATTAGCTCGCGTAATTTGGCCTCCACATCTTGGCCGACAAGCAAAGGCCGCTTACCGGGTTTTTTATTGACGCGGACAACCAGCTCATCCAAAGGCACATCAAGCCAAATGGATAAGCCTTTTTGTTTCACCAGTGCGCGTGTTTCATCATTCACAAAGGCGCCGCCGCCCAGTGCCAAAACATGCGGTGGTTCTTCTAAAAGTCGTTTTATGACGCGCCGTTCACCGTCGCGAAAATAGGTCTCGCCATGCGTCTCAAAAATTTCGGCAATGCTCATTTGCGCGGCTTTCTCGATTTCGTTATCGGCATCGCTAAACCTCAGCCCCAAGGCTTCCGCCAAACGCATGCCAAGGCTCGATTTACCCGCGCCCATCATGCCGATAAGCACAAGCGGGCGGTCCAAAAGCGGCGCGATGGTCTGCATAGGATTCATAATCGAGAGCCTAAGCGGTTCGCTGCGCGCCGACAAGCCAATCAACATGAAAGATACGCCGTAAACAGGGTTAAGAAACATGCCCCGATATTGCCTTATTGCTGTTATAGTAAAGGCGGAATCACAAATTGCGGTGCAGGAGGCACTTATGGGGTCGAAAAATTCGGTCGCTATTATTCTCGGTCTGGTCGTATTCATCGGCGGTATTATTTATCTATCGCAAGCGGTGGAGCCGCCGCGCGATACGGCTGTTGAAGTGCTTGAAAATGAGCGTTTTGCGCAATAATTGCGCGCCGATAGCCGCACAGATAATCATGACACTGCGTCCTTCTCTTCGCCTCATCAGCCATCTCATCAGCCGTCGCGCTGCAAATTTGCTCATTTTGGGCGGACTTGTTTTGACGCCGCTATCGGTATTTGCGCCGGAAGCGTTCGCGCAAGGCGCGTTGCGTGCGCCGCTCAATATTATTCCCGCCCCCATGCAAGCCAATATTGGGCAGCCGCCGTCTGAAGTCAGGCAAGATAAGCTGGCACCGCGTGTGGCGGCACGTCAATCAAAGCGTGCCGTGCGCGCTGTCGCGGCAGCCCCCGGTGCTGAAGGCGGCATTGTTCAAGTCGGCTCGCTGGGTACTTTGCAAGATGCGCCGGTCGGATTGGAAACCGGTTTCGGCAGTGATTTATGGCGTGGCGCAAGGTTGGCTTTTATCGCCGATCAAATGGGTCGCTTGCCGCCAAACACTACAATGCATGCTTTGCGTGACATGGAATTGACGCTGCACCGCGGCGCGACCGCCGCGCCAGTCGGCACGGTTGATGGCACAAGCTGGTATGCGGCAAGGCTTAATCGGTTCTTGGCGCTGGGTGATACGGTTTCGGTTTTGGCTTTGGAGCAATTAACCGGCGCGGCGGGCAGCGATGGCTATGCGGCGGCAGCCGTGGCGAAAGCACATTTGGGGCAGGGCAATGAAACAGCGGCATGCGCCGTGGCACGCCCGACCCGTCAGCATATTGGCTATGGCGATGTGTTGCCGTTTTTCATGCGGCTGATGGTGTATTGCCAATTGCGCGCCGGCGAATATGAAAAAGCCGGATTGGCGCTTGAGTTGAATGAGCGCACATTGGGCGAAGACCGATTGTTTCGCGATATTGCCTATTTAATGGCGGCACAAGTTGCACCGCGTTTCGGCACGGCGGCAGGGGCTGAAGCGGCGCGCGCGGCTGATGAAGAGCCGCCGATTGTATTGCCCAATGAATTAAAGCCGCTGCAAATCATGCTGTTGAAATTGGCCGGACAGGCCTTGCCGGTCGAATTGACCAAATTACCGCCTTTTATGGCTCAGAATTTGGCGGCTGATTATGGGCAAAAGCCGCTTTTGCAATTGCGCGCCGCCCATATGGCGGCCCTGCAGTCTGTCAAAAACGCGCCAAATAGTGGCGCGGCGACTGAGTTGTTTTCGCAAGTCTCGCAACTGGCCGATTTGTCGGCGTGGCCTGACCCTTATGCGTCAATTGCTGAAATTGCGCCACTGCAAAACAATGAAAAAAACGCCGAAGCGAGCGAAGAAAATATTGAACCAGACGGTTTGGGTAATCAGCAGGTCAATCTGCCGGATGCGGTATTTTTGGCTTACAGCCTACGTTTGGTCGATATGGCGCCACTGGCGGCTCAGGCCAAAACCATTGCCGATGTGTTACGTACGGCGCATGGGCGCGGCCTGTGGTCTGATGCGATTATTGTGCTGGCTGACCGCTTGGCAGATGTGCCTATTGGACCCACGGAAGTTATAGAAGCTTTTGAATCTATAGAAGCTGTTCAACCGGTTGAAGCAGGTGGTGAAGCCATTGATACGCAAGCAGGGCAGACTGGCAGTCTCAATGCAAATCAGGCGGAAGTCGACCCGCTAGCCAACCCGCTAGCCAATGATGCGGCAGCGCTCGCCGAATTGGCAGATTTGGTAATTGCGCCCGCCGATAAGGCGGTTTTATTGGCCGCCTTGCGTTATGCGGCCAGCAGTGCAGTAGGAAGTAATGGCCAGACAATAGAACAAGCCGCCGCCAAAGCCGAGGCGCTCATCAGCACGGATATTGTGTCGGATATGGCGCGTCGCTGGCTTGATTTCGGACAGGCTGAAGCGCAAACCGAGGCCGTGTTAGCGGCGTTGGGCGCGGCTGATGCATTTGCCGTATCGCCAGGGTCATCGGTGACTGCGGGTGCTATTGGTGCGGAAAATATCGGGGGTACGGAAAATATCGCGGTAAATGACACCTCCCTCGCTACGGCGTCTTCTGTTTCTCCAGAAATGCGGCAGATGAGCCGTGAACAGCCGGACGCGAATAGGGGCCCGCAATCACTTGTCGGTTTTGACGATGCGCCGATGGTTGAGACGCGGGTGCATCCTATTGCTGATATGGCGGCTTTTGAAGCGCAATTGGCTGACGCATCGACCGCTCAAAAACGCTTTATGCGCCGCGAATTGGCGGTGTATCACGGCTTGCAGTTTGAATTGAGTGACGCATTGCTGGCTGCATTAAACGCGCCGCAAGATGATGCGACCTATCAGCGTTTGGGCAATTTGGCGCAAAAGCAATGGACCGGCGACTTGCTGCTCGCATTGGTGGCGCAATATGGCAATGAACGCCCGCAAGCCCTGAAAAGCGCCGATATTGTTACTTTGCTGACGACGCTGCGCGATGTCGGCTTGAGCGACCAAGCCAATGCGTTGGCGCAAGAGATTTTGGCGCATGCGGCGGCTGAGCTGGCTGTCACGCAACCGCAGGCTTTGCTGGCTGAGGCTTTTTAGCCGGTGATGGAACGGCTGGTCGCGCTGTTTTTGGATATGATGGCCGCCGAGCGCGGCGCTTCTGACAATACCCAAGCTGCTTATCGCCGCGATTTGACCGCTTTGGCGGATTTTTTAACGCGCCGCAAATTGAGCCTTGAGACGGCGCAAGAAACAGACTTGCAAGCCTATATGGCGCATTTAAACGCGCAAGGCATGGCGGCGTCTACGGCGGCGCGGCATTTATCCAGTATCAAGCATTTTTATAAGTTTCTCGTTTTGGAAGAGATATGCGGTGATAATCCGGCGGCGGATTTGGCGCGGCCTAAAAGCCAGCGTCCTCTACCGAAACTTCTAAGCTTTGAAGAAACTGAGCGATTGATTGAGGCGGCTTATGCGCTGCCGCAAACCAACGACAAAGCCACAGCCAACAGGCTGCGCGCCATTTGCTTGATTGAGATTTTATATGCGGCAGGTCTTCGGGTTTCGGAATTGGTTGGTCTGCCGCGCGGTGCGCTGCAAGGGCCGATGCTGATTGTACGCGGCAAGGGTGGGCGCGAGCGCATGGTGCCTTTATCGGATAAAGCCCGCGCGGCGATTGCCGATTGGCTACCTTATTGCGCGCAAGATGCGGCGTTTTTATTTCCGGCAAGCGGCAAAACCGGCCATTTAACACGGCAGAGATTTACGCAAATTTTGGACGATTTGGCGGTGCGCGCCGGCCTGTCGGTGGCGCGTGTCAGCCCGCATGTGGTGCGTCATGCCTTTGCCACCCATTTGGTTGAAGGCGGGGCGGATTTGCGTGCCGTGCAGCAAATGTTGGGCCATGCCGATATTTCGACAACGCAGATTTACACCCATGTTTTGGATGCGCGTAAACAGCAATTAGTGCGCGATAATCATCCGCTTTCAAAAATAAAAATAGACGAGCCGCGCCGAGACGAATAAGGCACAGATTAAGGCTCGATAATTAACCCGTCGATAGATAAAGTGAATAATATTGCCAAACCCCGCAAAAGCGGAATAGTTTTGCCCCATAGGAGCGTCACATGAGCCAGAGCTATCTTGAGTTTGAAAAACCGATTGCCGCGCTGGAAGGCCAAATTCGCGAATTGCGCGATGTCGGTCGCAGCGAAGACGGTGTTGATTTGGTCGAAGAGATTAATCGGCTGGAAGACAAAGTGTCTGAGCAAATCGGCAAGCTGTATAAAAACCTCGACCCGTGGGAAAAAACTCAAGTGGCGCGCCATCCCAATCGCCCGCATTGCATGGATTATATTGATACGCTGGTGGAGGATTTCACGCCTTTGGCGGGTGACCGTTTGTTTTCTGAAGACCATGCGATTATTGCCGGTTTGGGGCGGTGGCAGGGCCAGCGCGTAGCAATTTTGGGTCATGAAAAAGGCTCTGATACACAAGCGCGGCTGAAGCATAATTTTGGCATGGCGCGGCCTGAAGGGTATCGCAAAGCCATTCGCGTGATGGATATGGCTGAGCGGTTTGACCTGCCGGTTGTCACATTGGTTGATACGGCGGGCGCATATCCGGGTATTGGCGCGGAAGAACGCGGCCAGTCTGAAGCGATTGCGCGTTGCACTGATAAATGTTTGCAGCTTGGCGTGCCGTTTGTCTCGGTGGTCATCGGCGAAGGCGGTTCGGGCGGCGCATTGGCTTTGGCAACGGCCAGCCGCATTTTAATGCTCGAACATTCGATTTATACCGTCGCTTCGCCGGAAGCATGCGCGTCGATTTTATGGCGCTCGTCCGAGCATGCCAATAAGGCGGCTGAGGCGTTGAAAGTGACGGCGCAGCATTTGCACGAACTGGGCGTGATTGACCGGATTTTGCCCGAGCCTTTGGGCGGGGCGCATCGCGACCGCAAAAAAACCATGTCTGATGTCGGCCTCGCTGTCGCCGATGAGCTGGCGCAAATGGCCGGTAAATCGAGCGATCAGCTGCGTGCTGAGCGGCAGCAAAAATTCCTCGATATGGGGCGCACCGGCATTATTTAGCAGCAATTTTTTTGGCGATATCTTCTAAAGAGTTGCCAGAAAATCCTGCACCGCGCCGACAAATTGCGTCGGGTTTTCCATCGCCGCGAAATGACCGGCATCGGGAAACGTCGCCCAATGCGTGACGTTATAACTTTCTTCCATCATGCGGCGCGGCGGAAAGTCGAGATAAGTATCATTAAACTTACCGATACCGACCGGCACCTCAATTTTGTCGCCGGGCGGAATATGCGGCATCTCTTCCATATAGCCGCGATAATACCAAATCGCTGACATGAAGCTGCCGGTCATCAGATAAATCATCAAATTTGAGGCCAAAGCATGAGGCGTATAGCGGGCCAGCAAATCCGGCTTGCCATTATTTTCGGGCAGGTCGCTCCAGCTATAAAATTTTTCCAAAATCCATGCCGCCGCGCCAACCGGACTTTCCGCCATCGCATAGGCCAGCGTTTGCGGCTTGGTCATTTGCAATTGCAAATAGGCGCTTTCGGCTTGCATGGTTGCCGCGGTGGCTTCCATCCATTTTTGTTCTTCGTCATTTTGCGGCTGACCATTGCTTGGCAGGCCATACATATTTATGTGAATGGCCGCGCAGCCTTTGCCTATATCGGGGCCTTTATTGACACCATGATGCAGACCGATGAGCGAGGTGACAACGCTGCCCCAATCGCCGCCTTGCGCGACATAGCGCTCAAAACCCAGCACCTCAACCATCAGCTTGTTCCACATGGCGGCCGTGGTCAATTGGCCTATCGGGCGGGGCGGGGCGTCTGAAAAACCAT
>CBFHPF010000008.1:0-24723 GCA_965657665.1 Alphaproteobacteria bacterium
GCTCCGGAAGCTGAAGCTGCTGATGATGCGGCTGACGAAGACAAGAAGGATGGCGAATAATGAAAGCGGAAGTAACAACGCTTGAAGCGAAAGCCGGTGGCGAAATCAATCTTGATGACGCTATCTTTGGCATTGAGCCGCGCGCTGATATTCTGCAGCGCATGGTCACTTATCAGCTTGCCAAACGTCAAGCCGGTACGCACAAGACCAAGCCGCGTGGCGAGATTTCAGGCACATCGAAAAAATTCGGTCGCCAAAAAGGTGGTGGCGGTGCTCGTCACGGTAACCGTAAGTCAAACATCTTTATCGGTGGTGGTAAGGCGCATGGTCCGGTTGTCCGTTCGCATGCAACCGGCCTGCCGAAAAAGCTTCGCGCTTTGGCGTTGAAAATGGCGCTTTCCAGCAAGCAAGCTGATGCTTCTTTGGTGGTTTTGGAAGATGCCAAGTCGAAAGACGGTAAAACGGCCGGTCTGAAAGCCCAATTGTCCAAGCTGGGTATTGATAATGCTTTGATTATCGATGGCAGCGAAGTGGATACAAATTTTGCCCGTGCGGCCCACAACATTGCGCATGTTGATGTGTTGCCGGCGCAAGGCATTAATGTTTACGACATTTTGCGTCGCGACAAGCTGGTTTTGACCAAAGCCGCATTGTCGAGCCTTGAGGAGCGTTTCAAATGAGCCGCGAACAATATTATGACGTCATCCGCGCACCGGTAATCACTGAGAAATCAACAATTGCCGGCGAAAACAACCAGGTTGTTTTCAAAGTCGCCTTGGATGCCGATAAAAAAGTTATCAAGGAAGCCGTTGAGGCGTTGTTCAATGTGAAGGTGAAAGCCGTCAACACATTGCGTCGCAAGGGTAAAACAAAGCGCTTTCGCGGTGTACCGGGCAAGCAGAACGACATTAAAAAAGCGATCATTACGCTTGAAGACGGTCACGCAATTGACGTGACGACCGGTCTGTAAGGGGTAGGGCAAGATGGCACTTAAGACATATAAACCGACGACACCGGGCCAGCGTGGTCTGGTTCAGGTAGATCGCTCTGCTCTGCATAGCGGTAAGCCGGTTAAAAAGCTGACTGAAGGTCTGACCAAAAATGGCGGGCGCAACAATGCCGGGCGCATTACGGCGCGTCGTCGTGGTGGTGGTCACAAGCGTTCATATCGCATCATCGATTTCAAGCGTCGTAAGTTTGACATGGAAGCGACGGTTGAGCGTCTGGAATATGATCCCAATCGCACAGCGTTTATCGCGCTTGTTACTTATACTGATGGTGAGCAGGCCTATATTTTGGCTCCGCAGCGTTTGGCTGCCGGTGACAAGGTTATCGCCGGTGAAGCAGTTGACGTGAAGCCGGGCAATGCCATGCCGCTTAAGTCAATTCCGATTGGTACGATTATTCACAATATTGAGTTGAAGCCGGGTAAGGGCGGTCAGATTGCCCGTTCTGCCGGTACTTTCGCTCAATTGGTCGGTCGTGATGCCGGTTACGCGATTGTGCGTCTGCAGTCAGGTGAGCAGCGTCTCATCCTTGGCACTTGCATGGCGACAGTTGGCGCGGTTTCAAATCCTGACCAGTCGAACATTAAATTGGCCAAAGCCGGCCGTAATCGCTGGCTTGGCAAGCGTCCGTCCGTGCGTGGTGTTGCCATGACCCCGGTCGATCACCCACATGGTGGTGGTGAAGGTAAAACATCGGGTGGTCGTCATCCTGTTACGCCTTGGGGTAAGCCGACCAAAGGTCGCCGTACCCGCTCCAATAAAGCAACGGATAAATATATCCTGCGCAGCCGCCACCTGAAGAAGAAACGTTAGGAGTTATCTGGCGATGACACGTTCTGTTTGGAAAGGTCCCTTTGTTGACGGCTATCTGCTGAAGAAAGCGGAAGCTGTGCGCGAGAGCGGACGCACCAATGAAGTCATTAAAATCTGGAGCCGTCGTTCGACGATCCTGCCGCAGTTTGTCGGTCTGACTTTTGGTGTTCACAACGGTCAAAAGCATATTCCGGTATCGGTTACGGAAGACATGGTAGGGCATAAATTCGGTGAATTTGCACCGTCGCGCACCTATTACGGTCACACCGCCGACAAAAAGGCGAAGAGAGGTTAACCCATGGGTAAAGCATCACTTAAACGTCAGCTGCCCGATAATGAGGCGAAAGCGGTCGGTCGGAATATCCGCACCAGCCCGCAAAAGCTCAATCTGGTTGCCCAGCTTATTCGCGGTAAAAAAGCCGAGCAGGCTTTGAACGATTTGACCTTCTCGCGTCGTCGTGTCGCCGGTGAAGTCAAGAAGGTTCTGGAAAGCGCCATCGCCAATGCTGAAAACAACCATAATCTGGACGTTGACAGTCTGGTCGTTGCCGAAGCTTATGTCGGCAAAAACCTGGTCATGAAACGCTTCCGCGCCCGCGCCAAAGGCCGTGCGGCTCGTATTTTGAAGCCGTTCAGCCAAGTCACCATTGTGGTGCGCGAAGTTGAGGAGAAAGCATAATGGGACAGAAGGTCAATCCGATTGGTATGCGCCTCGGCGTTAACCGCACATGGGAAAGCCGCTGGTATGCAAGCAAAGGCGAATATGCCGACCTGCTGCATGAGGATTTGAAAATCCGCACCATGCTGTTCAAAGAATTGCGTCAGGCTAGCCTGTCTCGCGTTGTCATTGAGCGCCCGCATAAAAAATGCCGTGTGACCATTCACTCGGCGCGTCCCGGTGTCATCATCGGTAAAAAAGGCGCTGACATTGAAAAGCTGAAACAGCGCATCGGTAAAATGACCGATAGCGAAGTCATGCTGAACATTGTTGAAGTGCGTAAGCCTGAAGTCGATGCACAGCTGGTGGCCGAAAGTGTTGCCCAGCAGCTTGAGCGTCGTGTCGGTTTCCGCCGTGCCATGAAGCGTGCTGTTCAGTCAGCCATGCGTCTGGGTGCCGGTGGTATTCGTATCAATTGCGCCGGTCGTTTGGGTGGTGCTGAGATTGCTCGTACCGAATGGTATCGCGAAGGTCGTGTGCCGCTGCACACATTGCGCGCCGATATTGATTATGGCGTAGCCGAAGCGATGACTGCATATGGTATTTGCGGTGTCAAAATCTGGATTTTCAAAGGCGAGATTATGGAGCACGACCCGATGGCGCGTGACCGTCGCCAAGAGCAAGGTGGCGGCGATAATGGTCGCCCGCAACGCCAAGGGGCAGGGAACTAAACCATGTTGCAACCGAAACGTACCAAATTCCGCAAAGCGCATAAGGGCCGTATTCACGGTAATGCCAAAGGCGGTACAACGCTGACTTTCGGCTCATTCGGCCTGAAAGCAACCTCACCGGAGCGTGTTACAGCGCGTCAGATTGAGGCAGCGCGTCGTGTTATCACCCGTCACATGAAACGTGCCGGTCGTGTATGGATCCGTATTTTTCCGGATGTGCCGGTCTCCAAAAAGCCGACTGAAGTTCGGATGGGTAAAGGTAAAGGTTCGCCGGAATATTGGGCGTGCCGTGTGAAGCCGGGCCGCATCATGTTTGAGGTCGACGGTGTTCCCGCCGATGTTGCTCATGAAGCTCTGAAATTGGCGGCTGCCAAATTGCCGGTATCGACACGCATTGTGTCGCGTCCGGGTGAAGGTCAATAGGTGCTGATATGAAAATGTCTGAAGTAAAAGATATGACAGCCGATCAACTTGCCGATGAAGTCGTTAAGTTGAAAAAGGAACAGCTCAATCTGCGCTTTCAACAGGCTTCCGGTCAGTTGGAAAACGCGTCTCGCATTCGTGAAGTGCGTCGCACTATTGCGCGGTTGAAAACAGCACAAAACGCGCAAAGCGCCGAAGCAGCGGAGTAAGGGAAGACTATGCCAAAACGTATTCTGCAAGGCACAGTGGTTAGCGATAAGGGCGACAAGACAATTGTCGTCAACGTCGAGCGCCGCTTTACCGACCCGGTCATGAAAAAGACGGTTCGGAAGTCCAAGCGCTACCACGCGCATGATGAGAACAATTCGGTGAAGGTTGGCGACACGGTTGAAATTCGTGAATGCCGTCCAATGTCGAAATTGAAAAGCTGGGAAGTTATTTCCGGCGCCGGTGAATAAGGAGTCACGTTATGATTCAGATGCAAACCAATCTGGATGTTGCCGATAATAGCGGCGCACGCCGGGTGCAGTGCATCAAGGTTCTTGGCGGGTCCAAACGGAAAACCGCTTCAGTCGGTGACACTATTGTTGTGTCAGTGAAGGAAGCCATTCCGCGCGGTCGTGTGAAGAAGGGTGATGTAATGCGCGCCGTTATCGTGCGCACGGCGAAAGAAATTCGCCGTCAGGATGGCAGTATCATCCGCTTTGATCGCAATGCTGCGGTTCTGGTCAATACAGCAGGTGAGCCGATTGGCACACGTATTTTTGGCCCGGTGACCCGTGAGCTGCGCTCAAGCAATCACATGAAAATTGTCTCGCTGGCACCGGAGGTGTTGTAATGGCGATTAAGCTTAAAATCAAAAAAGGCGACAAGGTGGTTGTGACCACTGGCCGCGATAAGGGTAAATCCGGCGAAGTGCTGGCTGTTTTCCCGAGCGAAAACCGCGCATTGGTGCAGGGTGTGAGCATGGTGAAGCGTCACCAGAAGCAGACCCCGCAAAACCAAGGCGGTATCATTAATCGCGAGAGCAAAATTCATCTGTCCAATCTGGCAGTCGCTGACCCGAAAGACGGTTCACCGACCCGTGTTGGCTTTAAAATCAATGACGATGGCAGCAAACAGCGCATTGCAAAACGTTCAGGAGAAGTAATCGATGGCTGATACAGCTTATGTACCGCGCCTGAAGACGCATTATCAGGACGTTATTCGTGGCGCTTTAATCGAGCAATTCGAGTTGAAAAACCCGATGCAAGTGCCTGCTTTGGAAAAAGTCGTGCTCAATATGGGCGTCGGCGAAACCACGCAGGACACAAAGAAAATCAATTCTGCTTTTGAAGACATGCAGGCGATTGCCGGTCAAAAACCGGTTATTACCCGCGCCCGTAATTCAATTGCCGGTTTTAAAGTGCGCGAGCAAATGCCGCTCGGTGTGAAGGTTACGCTTCGCGGTGCGCGCATGTATGAATTCATCGACCGTTTGGTCACTGTGGCTCTGCCGCGCGTGCGTGACTTCCGTGGTCTGAATGCAAATAGCTTCGACGGCAATGGCAATTTCGCCATGGGCCTGAAAGAGCACATTGTGTTTCCGGAAATCAATTATGACAAAGTCGACACAATTTGGGGTATGGACATTATCGTGACCACCACCACCAGAGATGACGACCAGGCACGCGAATTGCTGCGGGCCTTCAACTTTCCGTTCAACGATTAGAGCGGGGGAGAGAGATATGGCGAAGAAAAGTATGATTGCGCGCAACGAAAAGCGCAAGAAACTGGTCGATAAATATGCAGCCAAGCGCGCTGCACTGATGGCAATTGCAAAAGACAGCTCGCTGTCAAATGAAGAGCGTTTTAAAGCGCGTTTGAAATTGTCAGAACTGCCGCGCAATTCGGCTAAAGACCGTGTCCGCAATCGTTGCGGTGTTACCGGTCGTCCGCGCGGTTATTACCGCAAACTCAACATGTCGCGGATCGCGCTTCGTGAACTGTCCTCCAAAGGGCTGGTTCCGGGCATGGTCAAGTCAAGCTGGTAAGGAGGGATAACGATGAACGATCCTCTCGGTGATATGCTGACCCGTATCCGCAATGCGCAAATGCGGGGTAAAACCACAGTCATCAGTCCGGCGTCCAAACTGCGTTGCTGGGTTCTCGATGTGCTGCAAGATGAAGGTTACATTCGCGGTTACTCACAAAGCGATATGGGTAATGGCACGAGTGAACTGAATATCGAGCTGAAATATTATGAGGGCCAGCCGGTCATTCAAGAAATTCAGCGCGTTTCCAAGCCGGGCCGTCGTGTTTATTCGTCGGTCAAAACCATGCCGGTTGTTCGCAACGGTCTGGGCATTTCCATCATCTCAACCCCTAAGGGTGTGATGTCGGATAATGCGGCACGTGAAAATAATGTTGGTGGTGAGGTTCTGTGCCGCGTCTTCTAAGGCGGGTTCGGAAAGGATAAAAAAATGTCTCGTATTGGCAAAAAACCGGTGACTATTCCGCAAGGCGTTGAAGTAACGCTGAACGGTCAAAATGTTGCCGCCAAAGGCCCGAAGGGCGAACTGGCCGTTATTCTGTCAGATAATGTGACCGTCGCACAAGGCGATGATGGCGTCACAGTGGCACCGGCTGATAAATCACAAACGGCACGAAGCTTTTGGGGTTTGAGCCGCTCTTTGGTTGAAAATATTGTGGTCGGCGTGTCTGACGGCTTCAGTCGCAAGTTGGAACTGCAAGGTGTGGGTTATCGCGCACAAGTGCAGGGCACAACCTTGAAGCTGTCTCTCGGCTTCAGCCACGATATTGATTATCCGGTGCCGGAAGGCATTAAAATTGAGTGCCCGTCGCAAACCGAAATTATTGTTTCGGGTATCGATAAGCAAAAAGTCGGTCAAGTGGCTGCGGAAATTCGCAGCTATCGCTCTCCTGAGCCATATAAAGGCAAGGGTGTGCGGTATGAAGGCGAATATGTCTTCCGCAAAGAAGGCAAGAAGAAGTAGGGGTCCGTCATGGGTATCAAAATGTCATCAGACGAACGTCGCAAGCAGCGTGTACGCCGCCAGCTTCGTAAAGTGGCCAATGGTCGTCCGCGCCTTTCTGTGTATCGCTCTGCGAAGCACATTTACGCTCAAATCATCGATGATGAAGCGGGTCGTACGCTGGCAGCTGCTTCGACCAAAGACAAAGATTTTTCCGGCAAAAGCGGCGGCAATGTTGATGCTGCAAGCGTTATCGGTAAACAAATTGCCGAGCGGGCAAAAAAGGCCGGTGTTGAAACCGTTGTCTTCGACCGCGGCGGTTATATCTATCATGGGCGCGTTAAGGCACTTGCCGAAGCAGCTCGCGAAGCCGGCTTGAGCTTCTAAGCCGGATAAGAGGAGAAAAAGCGTGGCAAGAAACGATAATAGAGATAACCGCGACGAGCGCGACAGCGAGTTTGTCGACCGTCTGGTTCACATCAACCGCGTTGCAAAAGTGGTAAAGGGCGGTCGCCGTTTCGGTTTTGCAGCTCTGGTTGTTATTGGTGACCAGCGTGGTCGTGTCGGTTTCGGCAATGGTAAGGCCCGTGAGGTGCCCGAAGCCATTCGTAAGGCAACTGAAGACGCCAAGCGTCACATGATCCGTGTGCCGCTGCGCGAAGGCCGTACATTGCACCACGATATCGCCGGTCGCCATGGCGCCGGTAAGGTTGAGCTTCGTGCAGCACCTCCCGGAACCGGTATTATTGCCGGCGGTCCGATGCGTGCCGTGTTTGAAGTATTGGGCATGCAGGATGTGGTTGCCAAGTCAATTGGTTCGTCAAACCCGTACAACATGATTCACGCGACTTTCGACGCTTTGCGTAAGCAAGGCAGCCCGCGTTCAGTTGCGGCCCGTCGTGGTAAGAAAGTCAGTGATTTGATTACCCGTCGTCGCGACGAAGCTGCGGCTGATGCCGAAGCTGACGCTGAAGCGGCCAACTAGGAGAGACGATTATGGCGAAAGCAAAAACCGTTATTGTCGAACAAACAGGCAGCCCAATTGGTCGCCCGCAAGACCAACGCGCCACGCTTATCGGTCTCGGGCTGAACAAGCGCGGCCGCCGTCGTGAGTTGGAAGACACACCTGCCGTTCGCGGCATGATTGAAAAAGTCGCGCATTTGGTGCGCGTCGTCGACGCCTAAGGCGCTGGAGACTGGTTATGAAACTGAATGAACTTCGTGATAATGCAGGTGCCCGCAAGTCGCGCATGCGTGTCGGTCGCGGTACGTCTTCCGGTAAGGGTAAAACCGCCGGTCGTGGTGTGAAGGGTCAAACTTCGCGCTCAGGTGTTGCGATTAAGGGCTTTGAAGGCGGTCAAATGCCGCTTCACATGCGCTTGCCGAAACGTGGCTTTAATGTGCCGAACCCGAAAAAGCTCAATGCCGTTAATCTCGGTCGCCTGCAAGTAGCGATTGATGCCGGTAAGCTGAAAAAGGGTGCAACGGTTTCTGCTGCCAGCTTGGTTGAAGCAGGTGTTTTGCGCCGCGAGCTTGATGGCGTGCGCATTCTTGCTAAGGGCGAGCTGAAAGATAAGCTGGACTTTGAAGTAGTCGGCATGTCGAAGGCGGCTCAAAAAGCGGTTGAAAAGCTTGGCGGTAAAGTCAATCTGATTGCTACTGCTATTGCTGAAGCACCGAAAGCGGCAGCAAAAGCTGAAGTCAAAACCGAAGCTCAAGAGGAAGCACCTGCCGAAGCGGCAGATGAAGCCTCAGACGACGCTGACGAATCTTAAGGTCTTAAGGAGCGCCCCGCATGGCCTCAGCTGCTGAACAGCTTGCTGCCAATATGAGCCTTTCAGCTTTTCGCACTGCGGATGAGCTGAAAAAACGCATCTGGTTCACACTGGGTGCGTTGCTGGTTTATCGTCTTGGCACATATATCCCGCTGCCGGGCATTGACCCGCAAGCGCTGCAGGCTGTTTTCAACCAGCAACAATCCGGCATTATCGGCATGTTCAACATGTTTGCCGGTGGTGCGGTTGGCCGTATGGCGATTTTTGCCTTGAACATCATGCCGTATATTACGGCGTCGATTGTTATTCAGCTTTTGACTTCGGTTGTGCCGCATTTGGAGCAATTGAAAAAAGAAGGTGAGCAAGGCCGCAAACAAATTAACCAGTATACCCGCTACGGTACCGTGTTGCTTGCGACCGTTCAGGGCTATGGCATTGCCGTCGGTCTGGAGGGCGCGCAAGGGGTTGTCGTTGAGGCGGGTCTCTTCTTCCGCGCCAGTGCGGTTATCACGCTTGTTGGTGGCACGGTCTTCCTTATGTGGTTGGGCGAGCAAATCACGGCGCGCGGTGTCGGTAACGGCATTTCGCTGATTATCTTCGCCGGTATTGTTGCTGAATTGCCGTCCGCTTTGGCCGGTACGCTTGAGCTTGGCCGCCAAGGCGCGCTGTCAACCTTCATCATTTTGGCTCTCATCATCATGGTGATTGCCGTGATTGCCTTCATCATTTTCATGGAGCGTGCGCAGCGTCGTTTGCTGGTGCAATATCCAAAGCGTCAAATGGGCAATCGTATGACACAGGGCGAAAGCTCGCATCTGCCGCTCAAGCTGAACACTGCCGGTGTTATTCCGCCGATTTTCGCTTCATCTTTGCTGCTGATGCCTATCACTCTGGCTAATTTCTCAGGCGATGCGACGGGCGGTGCTTTGGGCACAACGGCGGCTCTGTTGGGTCGTGGTCAGCCGCTTTATATGGTCACTTATGCGGCCGGTATTATTTTCTTCTGCTTCTTTTATACGTCGATTGTCTTCAATCCGAATGATACGGCTGATAATTTGAAGCGTTATGGCGGTTTCATTGCCGGTATTCGTCCGGGGGAGCGCACCGCTCAATATATCGATTATGTTCTGACCCGTTTGACTGTTGTCGGTGCGTTGTATCTGACACTGGTGTGTCTGTTGCCGGAATTTCTCATCAACGCCTATAGCGTGCCGTTTTATTTCGGCGGTACCTCATTGTTGATTGTTGTGAATGTTACGATGGATACTGTCGGCCAGGTGCAGGGTCACTTGTTTGCTCATCAATATGAAGGCTTGATTAAGAAGTCTAAATTGGGGGGCAAAAAACGATGAAACTGATTTTCTTGGGCCCTCCGGGTGCCGGCAAAGGCACGCAAGCACAACGCGTTGAAGACCATTACGATATTCGTCAATTGTCGACCGGCGATATGTTGCGCGCCGCTGTGGCTGCCGAGACCGAGATTGGCAAACAAGCCAAAGACATTATGGCGCGTGGTGATTTGGTTCCCGATGAGGTTGTTGTCGGTATTATTTCGGACCGTATTGACGAGCCTGATTGCCAAAACGGATTTATTTTGGACGGCTTTCCGCGCAATGTTGCGCAAGCCGAGGCATTGGACAAAATGCTGGTTGAAAAGGGCATTGCTCTGGATGGTGTGGTCGAATTGGCCGTTGATCCGGAAGTGCTGATTGGTCGTATTTTGAAGCGGGCAGCGGAAAGTGCCGATGGGCCGCGCGAAGACGACACTGAAGAAGCATTGCAGCATCGTCTGCGTGTATATGAAGAGCAAACCGCGCCAGTGGCTGAATATTATGCCTCAAAGGGCATTTTGAAGACGCTGGACGGTATGCAGGATATGGATGAGGTAACGGCGCAGATACATGCTGTGCTGAAGGAGATTTAACAGGCGAATCCAATGCTTTCCGGTTGACTGGCGGATGATTTCTCATATAATCCGCGCTTTCGAGGTCAAACGGTAAATTATCGGAAGAACCTGCATTTTTGCCGGTTTTCTGCCATTTTGGAGGCAGGACGGCGTCCACCGGAAACGGTGAAAAGGAGAAGCAAGTGGCTCGTATTGCTGGTGTTAACATTCCAACCGCGAAGCGCGTGGTGATTGCCCTGACTTATATTCATGGCATTGGCGACGCCAAATCGAAAGAAATCTGCGAAAAAGTCGGTATTCCGGCTGAAAAGCGCGTGAACGAATTGTCGGATGCTGAAGTCATCCAAATTCGTGAAACCATTGACGCCGATTATTTGGTGGAAGGTGACTTGCGCCGCGAAGTTTCAATGAACATTAAGCGTCTGATGGATATGGGTATTTATCGCGGTCTGCGTCACCGTCGTAATCTGCCGGTTCGTGGTCAGCGCACGCATACCAATGCCCGCACCCGTAAGGGTCCGGCCAAGGCAATTGCCGGTAAAAAGAAATAGGTAGGAACCAATGGCTACTGAGAAAACCAGAGTACGTCGTCGCGAACGCAAAAACATCACAGCCGGTGTTGCGCATATCAATTCGACTTTTAACAACACGCTCATCACCATTTCAGATGCGCAAGGCAACGCCATTAGCTGGTCATCTGCCGGTTCAATGGGTTTTAAAGGCTCTCGCAAGTCTACGCCTTATGCGGCTCAGGTTGCTGCTGAGGATGCTGGCCGTAAAGCCATGGAGCACGGCGTGAAAACGCTGGAAGTTAATGTGCGTGGTGCAGGTTCAGGTCGTGAGAGTGCGTTGCGTGCTTTGCAAGCTGCCGGTTTCACCGTCACGTCTATCCGTGACGTAACACCGATTCCACATAATGGGTGCCGTCCGCCGAAACGCCGTCGCGTTTAATCGGCCCTTTCTGACCCCCATATTTTACATTTAAGAGGAACCATCATGATCCAAAAAAACTGGCAAGAGCTTATTAAGCCCACCAAGCTGGACATTATTCCGGGCCATGATGAAAGCCGCGAAGCGCGCATCGTCGCCGAACCGCTGGAACGTGGTTTTGGCCTGACTTTGGGTAATGCGCTGCGTCGTGTTCTGCTGTCATCAATCCAAGGCGCGGCTGTTACCGCCGTTCAAATTGACGGCGTGCTGCACGAGTTTTCATCCATTCCGGGTGTGCGCGAAGACGTGACTGATATTGTTTTGAATATCAAAAAAATGTCATTGTCTCTCGACGCCGAAGGCTCGAAACGCCTGACCCTGAGCAAAAAAGGCCCGGGCGTTGTCACAGCCGGTGATATTGAAGAAAATGCTGCCGTCACCATCCATAATCCGGATTTGGTTTTGTGCACGCTGGATGATGGCGCGGAAGTGCGTTTTGAGTTCATCGTCAATACCGGTAACGGCTATGTGCCTGCTGAAAAGAACCGTCCTGATGATGCGCCGATTGGCTTGATTCCGGTCGACAGCCTGTATAGCCCGGTGCGCCGTGTATCTTACAATGTTGAGAATACACGTGAAGGCCAAGTGCTTGATTATGACAAGCTGACTATGGACATTGAAACTGACGGCACGGTCACGCCGGAAGATGCGCTGGCTTTGTCTTCGCGCATTCTGCAAGACCAGCTGCAAAGCTTCATTAACTTTGAAGAGCCGGAAGTTCAGGTTGAGGAAAGCTCAGCCATTGAAGAAACCGGTTTCTCAGCCGCTTTGCTGAAAAAAGTCGACGAGCTGGAATTGTCAGTGCGTTCGGCCAATTGCCTGAAAAACGACAATATCGTTTACATCGGCGATTTGATTCAAAAATCAGAAGGCGAAATGCTGCGCACACCGAATTTCGGCCGCAAATCGTTGAACGAAATTAAAGAAGTACTGGCTGAAATGGGTCTGCATCTGGGTATGGATGTGCCGAATTGGCCGCCGGAAAACATCGAAGAGCTTGCTAAAAAGTTCGAGGATAATTACTAAGGCTCGAAAGAGTAAGAAGGAGTGTCGTTATGCGCCACGCAAAAGCAGGACGCAAACTGAACCGGACAGCCAGCCACCGTAAAGCGTTGCTGGGCAATATGGCGGTTGCGCTTATCAAGCACGAGCAAATCGTGACCACTTTGCCGAAGGCAAAAGAGCTGCGCCCGTTTGTTGAAAAACTGGTGACACTCGGCAAAAAAGGCGACTTGTCATCCCGCCGTCGTGCCTATGCACAATTGCCGGACGAGAAATGGGCGGCCAAATTGTTTGACACTTTGGCCGAGCGTTATGCCGACCGCCCGGGTGGTTACATCCGCGTGTTGAAAGCCGGTTTCCGTTATGGCGACAGCGCCCCGATGGCAGTCATCGAATTTGTTGACCGCGACCCGGAAGCCAAAGGCCAAGATTCAGGTCCTGTTATGGTTGGTGACGAAGGCGAGGAGCTGGTTGCAGCAACCGCTTAAGGGCCTCGTAAATGGTTTAAAAGACACGGAAACCTCGTTTTCGTGTCTTTTTTTATGGTAATTTGAACGCCAAACAGCCTGAGGAGAGCATTATGACACTGCAAGCCGTGCTTTGGGTGGCTTTGGGGGGCGCAATCGGTGCCAGTGCACGCTATGCGGTGGGCGAGACGCTCAAAACCACTTCAGGCTTTCCGGTTGCGACACTGGGTGTCAATTTGCTTGGCTCTTTGTTGATGGGACTGCTGATTGGCTGGCTGGCCCGTCAGGCGGCACCACAAGAAGGGCTTCACGACGGGTTGCGGTTGTTTTTGGCGGTTGGTTTATTGGGCGGCTTCACAACGTTTTCAGCTTTTTCAATGGATGTTTTCATGCTGCTGGATAAGCGCGAATTTTTTGCTGCGACAGCTTATCTCGGTGGCTCTTTAATCGGCGGTGTCGCGCTTTTTATTGGCGGCTATATGCTGGTAAAGGCAGGCTGATGGCCGGTGTTCGCAATATCACAATTAAGCCGGAAGATGACGGTCTTCGGCTCGACCGTTGGTTTCGCAAGCATTTTCCGGCGCTCACGCAAGGGCGCTTGGAAAAATTACTGCGCCGCGGTTTGGTGCGTTTGGATGGCAAGCGCAGCAAATCGGCGGAACGTATTAGCGTCGGTCAAACCGTGCGCGTGCCGCCCGAAGTGCCGGCGCAAGGGGCCTCGCGGGCAGCCCGTCCGGTATCTGTGCCGACGACGCTGGTTGAGCAATTACAAGATGCGATTATTCACCGCGATAAAGACGTCATGGTGCTGAATAAGCCGTCGGGATTAGCCGTGCAGGGCGGCAGCAAAACCGATATTCATATTGATGCGGCCTTGCCCGGTTTACAGTTTGATGAAGCTGAGCCGCCGCGTTTGGTGCATCGCCTCGACCGCGACACTTCGGGCGTGCTAGTGCTGGCGCGCAATAGAAAAGCGGCGCAATTTCTAACCCGCCAATTTGCCGGTCGCGAAGCTGAAAAAATTTATTGGGCTTTGGTTTATGGCGTGCCGCGCCCGTCGCGCGGTCATATTAATGTGCCGCTTGCCAAGCGGGCGGCAGGGGATGGCGGCGAGCGCGTGCGTCCGGTCGATAAAAAAGACCCTGACGCGATGAAAGCGCATACGGATTTTGCCGAGATTGCCCGCGTTGGGCAGCGGTTTTGCTGGATGGCGTTTCGCCCGCTGACCGGACGGACCCACCAAATTCGCGCGCATGCGGCGGCTATCGGGCATCCGCTCGTCGGTGATGGCAAATATCGTGTTGAGAATGAAAACGAAGAATATGGCGGTATCTTGCCGAAAAAGCTTCACTTGCACGCCCGTTCTATTATGATGCCGCATCCGCAGGGTGGCGTGCTGAAGGTTGAGGCACCGCTCGCCGGTCATATGGCTGAAACATGGGATATGCTAAACTTCGATATGGAAGATGGTATAGACCCGTTTGAAGAGGACATTTGATGCGCCTGATTGTTTTCGATTGTGATGGCACACTTGTTGATAGCCAGCAGACGATTATCACCGCCACGGAAGAGGCTTTGGGTGAGTTCGGCTTTGTCGCGCCGTCGCGCCGCGATATTCTCTATGCTGTCGGCTTGCCGGTCGATGTCGCCATGCGCGGCCATGCGCCCGATGCAACCGATGACCAAATCGCCGGTATGTTGGATGTTTATCGCGAAACCTATCAGCAGCTTGTGCAGCAAGATGATCGCGGGCAGGTGATGTTTGACGGCATGCACGCGCAAATCAAACAGCTTGGCGGCATGGATGACACGCTGATGGGTATTATCACCATGAAGTCGCGCCGCGGCCTCAACCGCGTCGTCGATGCCTATGAGATTCGCCGTTATTTTCAGGTGCTGAAAAGCGCTGATGACGGACCGGGTAAACCGGCCCCTGATTTGATGCTGGATACGATGCGCGAAACCGGTGTTACCGCCGCGCAGACCTTGATGGTTGGCGATACCAGCTTCGATATTATGATGGCCAAGGCCGCCGGAACGACGGCAGTCGGTGTCGGTTGGGGCTATCAGACAGTAGAAGAGTTGCAAGAATCCGGTGCTGATGCGATTGCCGAAACACCTGAAGACCTGCGCGCTTTGCTGGCGGAATTTCAGCCGGATGCTGCATGACCAAGCGGTTTTACGAAACGGTTAGTGTGGCGTCGAGAGAAGCGGGTTTCATTGTCAAACTCGATAGTCATGAGTTGAAAACACCGGCCAAAAAGCCGCTCATTTTGCCAAGCGAGGCATTGGCGCAATTAGTTGCCGATGAGTGGGCCGCGCAAGACGACAATATCGACACCACCACAATGTTGCATATGCGGTTGGTATCAACGGCGCAAGACCGCGTTAGCGCAGTTTTGCGCGAAACCGCAGCCGCTTTTGCCGCTTATGGCATGTCCGATTTATTGTGCTATCGCGCCGCAGACCCGCAGAAATTAGTGGCGCATCAGGCGGCGTTTTGGGACCCTGTACTGAATTGGGCGCGAACGCGTTATGATATGTCGTTTGAGGTTACCTCCGGCATTTTACCTATCAACCAACCGCCTGAAAACCAGTCTCGCTTGGCGGCGATTGCCGGTGATGATGCATTTCGCGTCACCGGTTTGGCTCATCTGGCAGCTTTGCTCGGCTCAGCGATTTTGACGCTCGCCCTTGATGAGGGTCATATTGACGCTGAAACAGCTTATAAATTGGCTTTTCTCGACGATTTGTATCAAATTAATGAATGGGGCAGTGATGCTGAGGCCGAACAAAGGCTGGCCAACATTTCACTGGAAATACACCAAGTAGCACGGTATTTATCTGCCCTGAAGACATAAGCGGGGAGGCTTTATGCGGGATATTGTCAGCGAGTTGGAAGAACGCCGTCGCGTCGCCCGATTGGGCGGTGGTGAGAAACGTATTGAGGCGCAACACGGGCGCGGCAAGCTTACGGCGCGCGAGCGCGTTGAATTATTGCTCGACCCCGACAGTTTCGAAGAAATTGATATGTTCGTCGAGCATGACTGCCAAGAGTTCGGCATGCAGGACAATAAAGTGCCTGGTGATGGTGTTGTCACCGGTTGGGGCACGGTTAATGGTCGCCCGATTTATTTGTTCGCGAAAGATTTTACTGTTTTCGGCGGCTCGTTATCGCGCGCGCACTCAAAGAAAATCAATAAAGTGCAAGATATGGCGCTGCGCAATGGTGTGCCGATTATCGGTATTCTCGATGCCGGTGGCGCGCGTATTCAAGAAGGTGTCGATGCGCTGGGCGGCTATGCCGAAGTGTTTCAGCGCAACACGCTGGCCTCAGGTGTTATCCCACAAATCACCATGATTATGGGCCCTTGCGCCGGTGGCGATGTTTACTCGCCTGCTTTGACTGATTTCATCTTCATGGTGCGCAACACGTCTTATATGTTTGTCACCGGCCCTGATGTGGTCAAAACCGTGACCAATGAAGAAGTGACGGCTGAAGAATTGGGTGGCGCGAAAGTGCATACCAGCAAATCATCTGTTGCCGATGGTGCTTATGACAATGATGTTGAGGCGCTGGCTGAGCTGCGCCGCTTAATCGATTTTCTGCCGTTATCCAATCGCACGGGTGCGCCGGAGCGGCCGAGCTTTGACGTGCGCGACCGCACGGAGCACTCGTTGGATACGCTCATCCCCGACAATCCCAACATGCCTTATGACATGATGGAACTGGTCACCAAGGTGGTGGATGAAGGCGATTTCTTTGAAATTCAAAAAGATTTTGCCAAAAACGTCATCACCGGTTTTGGCCGCATGGAAGGCAAGACCGTCGGCTTTGTTGCCAACCAGCCAATGACATTGGCGGGCGTGTTGGATAGCGATGCCAGCCGAAAAGCAGCGCGTTTTGTGCGCTTTTGCGATGCGTTTGAAATTCCGCTGGTCACGCTGGTTGATGTGCCGGGCTTTTTGCCGGGCACCAGCCAAGAATATGGTGGGTTGATTAAGCACGGCGCGAAACTTTTGTTTGCCTATGCTGAAGCGACTGTGCCGAAAATTACGCTGATTACCCGCAAAGCCTATGGCGGTGCGTATGATGTGATGGCGTCAAAACATTTGCGCGGTGACTTCAACTACGCATGGCCGACAGCTGAGATTGCCGTGATGGGCGCGAAAGGCGCGGTGGAAATTATCTTCCGCTCGTCCATTGGCGATGATGAGGCGATTGCCAAGCATACGGAAGAATATGAGGAACGCTTCCTTAATCCGTTTGTTGCTGCTGAGCGCGGGTATATTGATGAGGTTATCCAACCGCATAATACTCGCCGCCGCATCGCTCGGGCTTTGGCGCTTTTATCGTCCAAAAAGCTCGAAAATCCGTGGAAAAAACACGACAATATTCCTCTGTAGGTCGCTGATATGTTTAACAAAATTCTAATTGCCAATCGCGGTGAAATCGCTTGCCGAGTTATTAAAACAGCGCGCGCCATGGGTATTCAAACCGTCGCCGTTTATTCTGATGCTGACGCGCAAGCCTTGCATGTGCGCCATGCCGATGAAGCTGTTTATATTGGTGGCGCACCGGCCTCTGAAAGCTATTTGGTTATTGATAAAATTCTCGATGCCATCAAACAAACCGGCGCGGAAGCCGTGCATCCGGGCTATGGCTTTTTGAGTGAAAACAAAAAATTCGCCGAAGCACTGGATAAAGCGGGCGTGGCGTTTATCGGCCCACCGGCCGGTGCTATTGAGGCGATGGGTGATAAAATCACCTCAAAGAAGCTGGCATCTGAGGCGGGTGTCTCAACAGTGCCGGGCCATATGGGTCTTATTGAAGACGCTGAAGAAGCCGTGAAAATCGCCAATCAAATCGGCTATCCGGTGATGATTAAAGCCTCCGCCGGCGGCGGCGGTAAAGGCATGCGTATTGCATGGAATGACGATGAAGCGCGTGAGGGCTTTCAGTCATCTAAAAACGAGGCGGCTTCCAGCTTTGGTGATGATCGTATTTTCATTGAGAAATTCGTTACCCAGCCGCGCCATATTGAAATTCAAATCCTTGGCGATAAGCACGGCAATGTGATTTATCTGGGCGAGCGCGAATGCTCCATTCAGCGTCGCAATCAAAAAGTCATTGAAGAAGCGCCGTCGCCATTTCTCGACGAAGCAACGCGCAAGGCGATGGGCGAGCAGTCTGTCGCGCTGGCCAAGGCGGTTGATTATTGCTCTGCCGGTACAGTTGAATTTATTGTCGATGGCGATAAGAATTTCTACTTCCTTGAAATGAATACGCGACTGCAGGTTGAGCATCCGGTAACTGAACTCATTACCGGTATCGATTTGGTCGAGCAGATGATTAATGTCGCTGCCGGTGAAAAGCTGAGCTTGTCGCAAAAAGATGTCACGCTAACCGGCTGGGCGATGGAAAGCCGCATTTATGCGGAAGACCCGTATCGCGGCTTCTTGCCGTCTACCGGTCGCTTGAGCCGCTATCGCCCGCCGGTGGAAGAGCAGGTAAATGGCATCACTGTGCGCAATGATACGGGCGTTTATGAGGGCGGCGAGATTTCGCTGTTCTACGACCCGATGATTGCCAAGCTGGTGACGCACGGGCCTGACCGTTTGGCGTCGATTGATGCCATGGCGGATGCGCTGGATAATTTCCGCATTGATGGCATTCGCCATAATATTGATTTTTGCGGCGCGATTATGCAGCACCAGCGTTTTCGCGATGGCGCGCTGACCACGGCCTTTATCGAAGAAGAATATCCCGATGGTTTTGAAGGCGCGCCGGTTGACGGCAAGCGTATCGAGGCGCTGGCTGTCATTGGTTTTGCCATGTCGCATTTAGCGCAAATGCGCGCGACGGAAAGTTCACAAGTTCTGCCCGGTCATCAGCACACGCCTGAAATCGAGCAAGCTGTGCAAGTGGACGATTATGTCTTTACCGCCGCCCGCACCGAAAGCGGCGTCAAACTAAACGGCGTTGATATTGACCTTGAGACCAGTTGGTTGCCCGGCGATATGTTCTTCCGTGGCACGGTAAATGGCGAGCTGATTTGCCTGAGTGTTGACCGTCACCCTGAAGGCTTTGTGCTGACCGGTCGTGGCGTTGCTAAAGCGGTTTATGTGCGTCGTCTGGCGGCGCAAGAGCTGATGGTGCATATGCCCGAAAAGACCGACGGCACAAGCGATAAAGAATTGTTGTGCCCAATGCCTGGTGTTGTTGTTTCTGTCGCCGTGGAAGACGGGCAGGCTGTCAAAGCGGGTGAGGCATTGGCGGTTGTTGAGGCGATGAAGATGGAAAATATCTTACGCGCCGAAAAGGACCTGACTGTCAAAAAAGTGCTGTGCGCGGCCGGTGACAAGCTGGCGGTCGACGATGTGATGATTGAGTTCGACTAGGCTTCTAATCAGACACTATTGGGCGGGGCGAAGCTGGCGGCCAAATTATCCAGCAATGCTTTGTCCAATTCAGCCATGGCCACTGGATAGCCTAAATCAACCATGCTGGTGACGCCTTGGTCGGTAATGCCGCACGGCACGATGCCGCCAAAATGCTCAAGCTCAGGCTCAACATTAATCGAGATGCCATGAAAGCTCACCCAATGGCGAATGCGCATACCGATAGCGGCGATTTTATCTTCGCGCTCGGTGCCCTTATCGGGGCGCGGCACCCATACGCCGACCCGCCCATCAGTAATATGCCCATGAATATTAAAGTCACCCAAAGTGCTGATAACCCAGTTCTCGACTTGGCGGACAAAGCAGCGCACATCTTTGCCGCGCTGTCGCAAATCAAGCATGATATACACAACGCGCTGGCCGGGACCGTGATAGGTATATTCGCCGCCGCGTTTGCTCTGGTAAACCGGAAAGCGGTCAGGCTGAACCAAATCAGTCGGATTGGCACTGGTGCCCGCGGTATAAAGCGGGGGGTGCTCTAAAAACCATAGGCATTCGCCCGCTTCGCCCGCCGCAATAGCCGCCACGCGCTGCTCCATAAAATCCACCGCATCAGGGTAGGGTATGGGGGTGTCGCTAATAATGATTTCGGGCATTTCATTTTGCATAATCTTTGATAGCATTTGCGCGGGCAGATATTAAAACAAAAAGAAATGTAAAATAAATATATTCACACAAAAAGGTTGATAAATAGGATGGTATGCCTCATATAGAATAAAACAGGAGCGCATTATGTTACCGGTTATCATCGATGTCAGTGAATTGACCCTCGCCATTATCGGCAGTGGCCCACAAGCGCGTCGCCGTTTGCAAATGGTGGATGCGGCAGGGGCTCAATTTGTGCGCGTTTTCGCTGAAAATGCTGAGGATGAAATGCGTCAATTGGCCGGTGACAGGCTGGTTGAGCAATGGCCGAGCGAGAGCGAGATTGCCGCGTGCCATATCATATATGTCGCCAATGTTGACGATGCGCTGGCTGAGCAATTTACCGCCCAGGGCCGTGCCAATAAAACATTGGTCAATGTTGAGGATGTGAAGCCGCTTTGCGACTTTCATGTGCCGGCCATTGTAAGGCGTGGCGATATGCTGTTGACCGCGTCAACAGGCGGTCATTCGCCCGGGCTGGCGCGGCGCTTGAAAACATCGCTGGAAACGCATTATCCCGAAGCATGGAGCGAACGCCTTGCCGAGCTTTCATCGCTGCGCGATGGATGGCGGGCTGAGGGCACCGATTTCAAAACACTTATCGATCGCACCAATCAGGTGATTGATGAGAAAGGGTGGCTCTAATGGCTGTGCTGCCTGTCGAAAAAAGCGATATTGCGGCGGTGGATTTACCGCATCTCAACGCCATGTATGAGACCATGAGCGCGCAAGAGATTTTGCGCCATGCCATTGAGGAGCAATTTATCGACCGCATTACGATTGTGTCGTCCTTCGGCGCAGAGTCGGTGATTTTGCTGCATATGATTTCGGAAATTGACCCGACTGTGCCGGTTATCATGTTGAACACCGGTAAGCTGTTTGGCGAAACTTTGCGTTATCGTGACCGCCTGCAGGACCGTTTAGGGTTGATGGATGTGCGCGCCGTCGGGCCGGACCCGCGCGAATTATCGGTGGAAGACGCCAAAGGTGGCCTATGGCAGCGTGACACGGATGCGTGTTGTGATTTGCGCAAAGTGCGCCCGCAAGCCCGCGCTGTGGCGGGCTTTGATGCGCTGATTACCGGTCGCAAACGGTTTCAAACCACCACCCGCGCACAGATGAATATCATCGAGCGCGACACGGATGGTCGCTATAAAATCAATCCGCTGGCTAATTGGGACCTCGCGCAATTAAAAGATTATATCGAAACGCATAATCTGCCGCGTCATCCGCTGGTCAAAGACGGTTATTTATCTATTGGCTGCATGCCGTGCACCAGTAAAGTGGCGGAAGGCGGCGACTACCGCTCCGGTCGCTGGGCTGACAGCGAAAAAGACGAATGCGGCATCCATTTGAATATTGACGGCGACGGCATCTAGTTTTCCCTGCTTGTTTAGCGGGCTGATATTTGCTAGCTAACAGCTCTGCCGACATTCGGTAATGGCGTGCGGCCGTGGCGGAATTGGTAGACGCGCAGCGTTGAGGTCGCTGTGGGGTAACACCCGTGGAAGTTCGAGTCTTCTCGGCCGCACCATCTCTTTTTAGCCCTATGGTTAACCCTTTGTAATTGAAGTGAAAACGACTTCGATGCAAGAAAGGGTAGACCATATGGTAGACCAGTCACCTTCCTATCTATTTACCAAGCGAGATGTCTATTACTATTCTCGCCGTATACCGCCCAATATGCGGGCTATCTATGGAAAGAAGCGGCTTGTCGTCTCGTTGGGGACAAAGTCCTTAAACGAAGGCTTGAGCCTGTCGCATGCTTTGACCGTAAAGCTCGACATGCTTTGGGGTGAAGACAAACCCATTCCAACCAACTTAGATGTTTTGGTAGCAAAGGTTGAGCCAAGAAAGCGTGAACCTAGGCTCTCAGAAGCACGAGACAGCTATCTTAAGATAAGGAGTGTCGGTAAGCCTAAAACCTTTGAACGAGCCGCTATACGCAATATTCAGGTCGTTATAGACCAGATTGGCGATTTAAAACTCACTCACTACACCACGCTTGAAGCAGGCAAGGTGAGGGATGCATTGCTATCACGAGGATTAACTGTCCTGTCTGTGCGGCGCATGTTTGCAACTGTTAACGCTGTCTTCCATTTTGCTATTGCTGAATATGGTTTGGATATGAAGAACCCGTTTGCGTTGGTTCATATGCCTCAATCGTCCCGAAAAAAACGCATGCCCATTCCGATTTCTACTATCCGAGAGATACAAGCCGCCTGCTATGAGCTGGATGATGATTTGCGTTGGTTGGTAGCGCTGTTAAGTGACACGGGCATGCGGCTCTCTGAGGCAACAGGCTTGGCGATGGCAGATATTTGTTTGGAGCATGAGGTGCCGCATATCAATGTGCAGCCACACCTGTGGCGCAGGCTCAAGACACAATCAAGTGAAAGACAAATACCGCTGGTAGGAGCGGCTCTATGGGCTGCCCAGAGGCTTGTCTCAGAAGTGGAAGGACAGTGGTGCTTCCCACGCTACACAAACGCTGAAGGCTGCAATGGAAACTCTGCCAGTGCTGCGCTTAACAAATGGCTAAAGGCTCATTTTAGCAACGATGCCGTTGTCCACGGCTTTAGACATGCGTTTAGAGACAGGCTACGAGCGGTTGATTGCCCGACCGAGATGATTGACCAGCTGGGTGGGTGGTCGGCAAACAATGTTGGGAGTAGGTATGGGGCGGGGTATGATTTGACCTTTTTAAAAAGCCGAATGGAACGTATCGAATTCTAGGCAAAAGAAAATGCCCTGAGCACTAGCTTGGTAAATTTTTTAAATAAGCTCCATTTAAAAAAAATCAGGCGTCTCTAATTTGTAAATTGAGCTTTATGCTGAGTTTGTCTTCATCAGATAGAAAGACCCTGCCGAATTGGTGTCGAGAGGTAGATGGCGTGTCCAGCTTGGTGTTCTCAAAAAGGTAGGTTCCTAAAGCATCCAGATTGTAAACATGGAGGCACCCTAAGCCACCTTTTTCAAGGACAATAAGATATCCACCATCCGCCCGCATATAACCGTCCCATGTCGTATTTGGCACCATTCCAAGGGCTATATTAATGAGCATGTGCTTTACTTTGTATTCAATATCGGACCGATCGAGCAAAATAGGAAGTTTGTCGAACAAACCTTTCTTAACTGCCGAATCAACGAGTTCTGAGATTTTGCTTTTTCTGCCAGAGTAATACTCCAGGACCAGTTGCCCGACAATGAAGGGCATTTGGCTGTCGATCTTTTTCAAGTTCCCGTCAAATACGGGTCCGCACGCCTGGTCGAATTTGATTCCTACCCCCAACTCACCGAGTTTGTAGACGGCCTCCTTTGCTTTTAGGTGCGATAGTTCGTGAATTATGTCTGCCTGAGAGTGTTCGTTTAACTCAAAGGAATATTGAAAGTTCGTGTTATCCTTTGAGGCATTGAGCAATGAAGCTTTTCCGCCGAGTTGAGACTTTATACTTAGTCCGATATCTGTTTCCTGGTTAGACTTAAAGTCATGAACAAGCAGTCGTATGTCCTCTTTTTTGCCGCTAGGTGCTTTTACGTTTTTGGTATTAAAAATGGACAGAAGTCTGCTGCCTGAAGCGCTCTCAAATGCACCTGTTCCCCTCTTGATCTCCTTAAAAAGACCATCCACATGCGACTTCAAGTCTTGGCGAGCGATAATTTCTTTCCCTGCGGGATGGCGGACGTATATGTTTCCATCTTCTTCGAGACTGATTTTGATATCTGGCCGAAAAACGGAATTGATTTTAAATTTTTTTCTGCTCGGTTTAAGTTTCGCATCCAATAGCGACAACTCTCCATCCAACGAAAGTTTTCCCAAGGCATATATCTCGGACCACTCGCCTTTGTTTGCCTTGGGTGCCTTTTCGTTTCCGTCAGCCATTTAGATATTCGAAAATCTTTTGGGCGGTCGCTTTTACAGCAGGGACGGCAACTGAATTGCCCAACTGTTTCATTGCTTGGGTTTCAGAGACAGGAAACTCAAATTCTTCGGGAAACCCCTGCATTCTTTTTCCCGTAGTAGAATTCAGCCTTACTATTTTTCCGTTCACCATATAGGTGTCCCAATTTCGCCGATCGTTTAACCCCGAACCTTTACCTCCAACCCGCAGTGTATATCCGATGGATTTGTTGCAAGGCTCCCCGAAAATATCTGACATGAACATTTCAAGTGGAATGGCATCCGGAAATTCGAACGATTTTCTTTCATCGTCCAGAAACCCTACAATGAAAATACGAGGACGATTTTGAGGAAGGCCAAAGTCTGATGCCTTAATAATCTGCCAGTAGAAGGAATAACCCAATTGTCGTAACAACTTCTCTATGGTCTCCATCGTTCGGCCATCATCGTGGTTTCGAAGGTGCCTAACATTTTCGAGAAAAAATGCTCTAGGCCTCTTCGCCTCAAGTATTCTTTCAATCTCGAAAAACATATTTCCTCTATTATTTCTTGTATCTTGGAAACCTTTTTTATAGCCCGCTTGCGAAAAAGGCTGGCAAGGGAAACCTGCGCATAGAATATCGAAATCTGGAATTTCGTTTTCATTTACCTCTGAAATATCGCCTGCAAAATATCCGTTTTCGAATAATTTGGGATTGGAGGAGCGATGGTTTGCTTCATAAGTTTGCCTAGCGTATACGTCAATTTCAGAGGCAAAAACACATTCTCCACCCAACTCCTCGAGTGCCAAATGAAAGCCGCCAATGCCAGCGAATAGATCAATAAACTTGTATTTTTCATAAATAGGCATACGTGCTTTTTATGTCGTTTTGCGCTATCGAACAATACTTCTTTAATCAGATAGCCATACTTATTTGGCGACAAGCGTTATTGGCTCCTACGAAATCCTAGCTCGTACCCCAGTCTTA
>CBFHPF010000009.1:0-22984 GCA_965657665.1 Alphaproteobacteria bacterium
ATCGACAACAACGTCGTCAATTTCACCTTCTTCGCCGTTTGCGGCACGGCGAATGGCGGCGGCTTGCTTGAGATAAGTTGCACGCTCAGCCGGTGTCGCATCGCTGCCGCGCAAAATAGCCAATGAGATGACATGTGCGTCGTCTTCCAGCTTAATACCCCGCACGCCGGTTGAGTTACGGCTGCGGAATACCCGCACTTTCTCGACCGGAAAGCGAATGGCCCGCCCATTGGAGGTGGTCAGCAAAACATCGTCTTTATCAGAGCAAGTCTCAACACCGACAATGCGCTCGCCTTCATCAGGCTTCATTGCGATTTTGCCGTTACGGTTAATCTGCACAAAATCTGACAAATCATTGCGCCGCACATTGCCGAAACTCGTAGCGAACATGACGTTCAAATCGCCCCATGTCTCTTCATCAGACGGCAGTGCCATAATATCGGCGATACCCTCACCCTCTTGCAGTGGCAGCAAATTAACCAGCGCCTTGCCTTTGGATTGCGGACTACCGGCAGGCAGCTTCCAAACCTTCATTTTGTAAACCATGCCGGTGGTTGAGAAGAACAAGACCGGCTGGTGGGTATTGGCAACAAAAATACGACTGACGAAATCTTCGTCTTTGGTCGCCATACCAGAACGCCCTTTACCGCCGCGCCGTTGCGCCCGATAGGTCGATAGCGGTACGCGCTTGATGTAACCGGCGTGACTGACAGTCACCACCATATCTTCTTGCGGGATGAGCGATTCATCGTCAACTTCGCCATCATGCTCGATAAATTCAGAACGACGCGGCGTGGCGAACTCGTCTTTCACCTCAGCCAATTCGGTTTGAATAATCGCCATAACGCGCTCGCGGCTGCGCAAAATATCCAGCAAGTCTGAAATCTGCTCGCCGAGAACCGTTAACTCATCGCCAATTTCATCGCGGCCCATCGCAGTTAGACGTTGCAGACGCAACTCCAAAATAGCGCGCGCTTGCGCCTCGCTCAGCTTATACGTGCCGCTATCCGTCACGCGGTGCAGCGGGTCGTCAATCAAAGCAATAAGCTCGGCCACATCTGAAGCCGGCCAATCGCGTTCCATTAATTGTTCGCGTGCGGCTGCCGGCGACGGTGCTTTACGAATAAGCGCAATCACTTCATCGATATTAGAAACAGCTATCGCCAAACCGACCAACACATGGGCCCGGTCACGCGCTTTATTAAGCTCAAATTTAGAGCGCCGCGTGACGACCTCGCCACGGAAAGCGATAAACGCATCCAGCATTTGTCGCAAATTCATCAATTGCGGCTTACCATTGTTCAACGCCAGCATATTAGCGCCAAAGCTGGTTTGTAGCTGCGAGAAGCGATAAAGCTGGTTGAGTACAACATCGGCAACCGCATCGCGCTTCAACTCAACAACCACACGCATGCCGTGACGGTCGCTTTCATCGCGCAAATCCGCAATGCCTTCAATAACCTTGTCGCGCACAAGCTCGGCGATTTTCTCAATCATCGACGCTTTATTCACCTGATAAGGAATTTCGGTGATGATAATCGCTTCGCGGTCTTTGCGAATTTCTTCTACTGCCGCGCGTCCGCGCATGATGATAGAGCCACGACCGGTCAGAACCGAAGATTTCGACCCGCTATAGCCAAGAATAAGCGCACCGGTCGGGAAATCCGGCCCGGGTACGATTTGCAGCAGCTCTTCTTCGGTTAACTCAGGATTAATAATAATTGCCTGCGCCGCATCAACCAATTCACCTAAATTATGCGGTGGCACATTGGTCGCCATGCCAACCGCAATACCGTTGGCACCATTGACCAGAAGATTTGGAAAGCGCGCCGGCAAAACAACCGGCTCGCGCTCCGAATTATCATAATTGTCTTGAAAATCGACTGTGTCTTTATCGATATCTTCCAGCAGCGCATGCGCCGGTTTGGCCATCCGCACTTCAGTGTAACGCATAGCGGCCGGAGGGTCGCCATCAACTGAACCGAAATTGCCCTGCCCGTCGAGCAGTGGCAAACGCATCGAGAAGTCCTGCTCCATGCGCACCAAAGCGTCATAAATCGACTGATCACCATGCGGGTGATATTTACCGATAACATCACCAACCACACGCGCCGACTTGCGATACGGCTTGTTGTAATCATAGCCGTTTTCATTCATTGAGAACAAAATGCGGCGGTGAACCGGCTTCAAGCCGTCACGCACATCCGGCAAAGCGCGCGAAACAATAACGCTCATCGCATAATCGAGATAGGAGGTCTTCATCTCCTCCTCAATGCTGATGGGGTTTATGTCGCCGTCATCTGCGCCGGGTACAAAGCCGACCGGCCCGTCACCATCACCGTTGCCGCCATCATCACCGCCGTCATCTCCGCCGCCAGCTGCAACCGGAGCGTCATCTTCAGCAATAATATCGACGACTTCATCGTCATTATCTGTCGGATTTTCGGGCGTATCTGTCACGCTTTTAGCCTTTTTCAGTGGTCAAAAACGCCGCGTCAACGGCGCTGATTTCTTGGTAAAACATTACCATAAAAGCGACAATCGAGACACTGAAAACAGCGCCCCGATTGCCAAAATAACCCATTGTTTTAACTAGGTTTTTACACCTTAAAACGGGATGTCATCATTCATGCCGCCGCCCGCGGGGGCTGCCATGCTTGGCGCAGGCGAATCGTTGCCGACGGCCTGAAAATCACCGCCACCATTACGCGTATCGAGCATTGTCATCACACCGCCATAGTTCTGCAAAACCACCTCAGTGCTGTAACGGTCATTGCCGTTATCGTCTTGCCACTTGCGCGTTTGCAGCTGGCCTTCGACATATACTTTCGAGCCTTTTTTGAGATACTGCTCGGCAATGCGGCACAGTCCCTCGGAAAAAATCACCACGCGATGCCATTCGGTCTTCTCGCGCCGCTCGCCACTCGTCTTGTCACGCCAGTTTTCGCTGGTGGCCACGCTCAGATTAACAACCGGACGGCCATCTTTAGTGCTACGCACATCAGGGTCGGCACCCAAATTGCCAACCAAAATCACTTTATTCACGCTTCCAGCCATGATCTTTCTCCTTGTTGTTCACTGACCCTAGGCGACTCGGCTGAAAACTTCACCCATGCTATGCGGCTTTACTGTGGATTAATCCACAGCCCATCGGCTCCCCTGCAGGGCGGGGCAAAATGCGCTTTCGACAAGTTGATAAAAAGGTCTAAATTACCGCTCAACCGAGAGGAAACCATGCCCGCACGTAAAACCCCAAAAACACCACAAGCCAAACAAATCCGCATTGTCGGCGCCCGCGAGCATAACCTTAAAAATGTATCGCTCGATTTGCCGCGCGATAAGCTCATTGTTGTTACCGGTCTTTCCGGCTCAGGCAAAAGCTCATTGGCGTTTGATACAATTTATGCTGAGGGCCAGCGTCGTTATGTTGAGAGCCTGTCGGCCTATGCGCGGCAATTTCTGGAGATGATGCAAAAGCCTGATGTTGACCAGATTGACGGCTTGTCGCCCGCCATTTCGATTGAGCAGAAAACCACCTCGCGCAATCCGCGCTCAACCGTTGGTACGGTGACGGAGATTTTCGATTATCTGCGTTTGCTTTATGCCCGTGTCGGCATTCCCTACTCACCCGCCACAGGTTTGCCGATTGAAAGCCAAACCGTCAGCGAAATGGTCGACAAGGTTATGGCGCTACCAGAGGGCACGCGGCTTTATTTGCTTGCGCCTATCGTGCGTGGCCGTAAGGGCGAATATAAACGCGACTTTGCCGAGCTGCAAAAACGTGGGTTTCAGCGCGTTAAAGTCGATGGCGCGTTTTATGAAATCAGCGAAACACCGGTGCTGGATAAAAAGCTCAAGCACGATATTGACGTTGTGGTCGACCGGCTGGTCGTTAAGCCTGACCTTGGCAACCGCGTCGCGGACTCGATGGAAGTCGCGCTTGGTCTGACAGACGGTATTGCCGTGGCTGAGATGGCTGATAAGCCGAAAGACGGCGAAGAGGCGGAGCGGATTATCTTTTCGGCTCGCTTTGCCTGTCCCGTTTCGGGCTTCACCATTGATGAAATTGAGCCGCGCCTGTTTTCATTCAATAACCCATTCGGGGCTTGCCCGTCTTGCGACGGTCTCGGCACGCAGTTTTTTGTCGACCCGATTGCCGTTGTACCAGATGGCGGGCTGACGCTTTATAAGGGCGCAATTGCTCCATGGTCGAAAACCTCATCGCCCTACTACACCCAAACGCTTGAGGCGCTGGCGAAGCATTACGGCTTTAAAATGTCGAACAAATGGCTAGAGCTTCCCGAACAAGCCAAGCAGGTGATTTTGTACGGCACAGGTGATGAAGTGATTACCTTCAGCTATGATGACGGCCTACGCAGCTATAAAACCAAAAAGCCGTTTGAGGGGGTTATTCCCAATCTGGAGCGGCGTTATCGCGAAACAGACAGTAATTGGGCGCGCGAGGAAATCGAAAAATATCAGTCGGTCACCAATTGCGAAGTGTGCGGCGGGCATCGCCTTAAGCCGGAAGCTTTGGCGGTTAAAATTGCCGGCTTGCATGTTGGCGAAGTGGTCCAAATGTCTATTCGCGCTGCGGAAGATTGGTTTAACGGGCTGGAAAAAAAGCTGACTGCCAAGCAAAAGCAAATCGCTGTGCGCATTTTGAAGGAAATTCGCGAGCGGCTGAAATTCCTCAATGATGTCGGGCTGGAATATCTCACCCTGTCGCGCAATAGCGGCACGCTTTCAGGCGGTGAAAGCCAACGTATTCGTCTGGCCTCGCAAATCGGCTCAGGGCTGACCGGCGTTTTATATGTGCTGGATGAGCCGAGCATTGGTCTGCATCAGCGCGATAATACGCGGTTGCTGGACACACTGACCCGATTGCGCGATTTGGGCAATACGGTGGTTGTCGTCGAGCATGATGAAGAAGCCATTATGACGGCTGACCATGTGGTTGATATTGGGCCGGGTGCCGGTGTGCATGGCGGTGAAGTTATCGCTGAAGGCACGCCCGCGAAGATTAAAGCGTCGCGCAAAAGCCTGACCGGTAAATATCTGACTGGCGAGATGGAAGTGCCGGTGCCAAAAAAACGCCGCGACACCAAAGCCAATAAGGTGATTTCGGTTAAGGGCGCGCGCGGTAATAATTTGAAAAACGTCTCGGCTGAAATTCCGCTCGGCACATTTACCTGCGTCACCGGCGTGTCCGGCGGCGGCAAATCTACCCTGCTGATTGATACGCTGTATAAATCTTTGGCGCGAAAGCTCAACAATGCGCGCGCCACACCGGCCGAGCATGAGACGATTGATGGCCTGCATTTACTCGACAAAGTGATTGATATTGACCAATCCCCGATTGGGCGAACGCCGCGTTCCAACCCCGCTACTTATACGGGCGCGTTTACGCCGATACGCGAATGGTTTGCCGGATTGCCGGAAGCCAAAACGCGCGGCTATAAGCCGGGGCGCTTTTCGTTCAATGTCAAAGGTGGTCGTTGCGAGACCTGCCAGGGCGACGGCGTGATTAAAATTGAGATGCACTTCCTGCCCGATGTGTATGTCGAATGCGATAGCTGTCAGGGCAAGCGCTATAATCGCGAGACGCTGGAAGTACGCTTTAAGGATAAATCCATTGCTGATGTGCTGGATATGACTGTCGATGAAGCGGCGGATTTCTTCAAAGCTGTGCCGATGGTGCGCGATAAAATGGTGACGCTGCAACGCGTCGGCCTCGGCTATATCAAAGTCGGGCAGCAAGCGACAACGCTATCAGGCGGTGAAGCGCAGCGCGTAAAGCTGGCCAAGGAATTGTCTAAGCGCGCCACCGGTCGCACGCTGTATATCCTCGACGAACCGACAACCGGTTTACATTTCCATGATGTTGCCAAGCTGTTGGAAGTGCTGCACGAGCTGGTTGATAACGGCAATACCGTCGCGGTGATTGAGCATAATCTTGAAGTTATTAAAACCGCCGATTGGATTATTGATATCGGGCCTGAAGGCGGCGATGGCGGCGGCGAAATTGTTGCCAAAGGCACACCGGAAGAGGTCGCCAAAGTGAAAAAGTCATATACTGGACAATATTTGGCGCCACTGTTAAAGCCGCGTAAGAAAGCAGTTGCGAAAAAGGCGGCTGCCGAATAATCTAATCATCCCAGATAAAAACAACAAAAACGGGATGTTACATGACAGTTCACACACCTATTCGCACGGATGACGTGCGTCGTTCTTATGCGCGCTGGGCCGGGCATTATGATTTCACCTTCGCGCTGTTCGGGCGCAAATATATCAAACAAGTGGTCAAGCGGCTCAACCTTGAAATACACGGCCATAAAGTGCTGGATGTCGGCACGGGTACGGGGCTTTCCCTGCCCTATTTCGCGCCTTATGTGAAAGTCACCGGCATTGACCTCTCTGCCGATATGCTGGCGCGGGCGCACCGCCGCGTTATGCGACACAAGCTCGAAAACATAAGCGCTCTGCTTGAGATGGACGCTGCCAATATGAACTTTGAAAACAGTCATTTCGACAGTGTGCTGGCGACTTTTGTTATGTCGGTTGTGCCAAACCCTGCTGCTGTGCTGAGCGAAATTGCCCGCGTCACACGGCCCGGCGGCAAAATCTATCTGTTCAATCATTTTCGCGCCGAAGCAGACTCGCAGCGTTTCCTTGCCATGCTGGAACGCAGCATTGCCCCGGCCTCGCGCAAAATCGGCTTTCATTCCGATTTTTGCCGCTCGCATTTAGCGCCCGAAGATAACGGCTTGGAGCTTATCGACGAGCAACGCTTCGGCCCGCTAGATATGTTCACTTTGCTGGTTCTCAAAAAACAATCCTAAGGACATTACGCCGCCCTTCCCCCGACAGCAAAAAACCGCTATCTCATCTGCATGAGTGATGTTCTTCACATTATTGGCGGCGGCTTGGCCGGATCGGAAGCGGCTTTTCAAGCGGCTGAATGCGGCGTGCAAGTTGTGCTGCATGAAATGCGTCCGGTGCGCAAAACCGATGCGCATGTCACGGATGGCTTGGCTGAGTTGGTATGCTCCAATTCTTTCCGCTCCGACGATGCCGAAACCAATGCCGTTGGCTTGTTGCATGCTGAGTTGCGTGATTGCGGCAGTGTGATTATGAACAGCGCAGACGCACATCAAGTGCCGGCCGGTGGCGCACTGGCCGTTGACCGCGAAGGATTTTCGCAAAGCGTGACGGCGCGCCTTGAGGCGCACCCCAACATCACGATTGAGCGCGAAGAAGTCACTGATATTCCCGCCGACTGGCAGCATGTCATTATCGCCACTGGCCCGCTGACCTCGCCTGCTCTTTCAGAGCTTATTGGCGAAATGACCGGTCGCGATAAGCTGGCCTTTTTCGATGCCATTGCCCCGATTATCTATCATGACAGCGTGAATATGGATATTTGCTGGCACCAGTCGCGCTACGATAAAGTTGGCCCCGGCGGTACCGGCAAGGATTACATCAACTGCCCGATGGATGAGGCGCAATATAATGCGTTTCTTGACGCGCTGATTGAGAGCGATACCGCCGACTTCAAAGAGTGGGAAGAGAACACGCCATATTTTAACGGCTGCTTGCCGATTGAGGTGATGGCCGCGCGCGGGCGTGACACGCTGCGGCACGGACCGATGAAGCCGCGCGGGCTGACCAATGCGCACCAACCCGATATCAAGCCGCATGCCGTCGTGCAATTGCGCCAAGATAATGCGCTGGGCACATTGTTTAATATGGTCGGCTTCCAAACCAAGCTGAAATATGGCGCACAAACTGATGTGTTTAAGCTGATACCCGGACTTGAAGATGCGCGCTTTGCCCGCCTTGGCGGTCTGCATCGCAACACGTTTCTTAACAGCCCGACTTTGCTGGACAGCGCATTGCGCCTTAAGTCTGCGCCGCATATCCGCTTCGCCGGTCAAATCACCGGCGTTGAGGGCTATGTGGAAAGCACGACCATTGGCTTGCTGGCCGGTCGTTTTGCAGCGGCGCAAATGCAAGGCCGCACAATCACACCGCCACCGGCAACTACGGCTTTCGGTGCCTTGCTGGCGCATATTACGGTTAATGCTGAGGCCTCTTCGTTTCAGCCGATGAATGTCAATTTTGGGCTGATGCCAATACTTGATGATTTACCCGCACCGGTTGATGAGAATGGCAAAAGACTGCGCGGCAAAGCGCGTATGCAAGCCAAAAAGCAAGCCCGTCAGCTTGCCTTTACCGGTCGCGCACGCGACGATTTCAAAAGCTGGGTCGCCTGATTATTCAGCCGGTTCGCGATGCGGCATCATTTCGGACTCGATAAACGGCCTCAAATCTTCCAAATCGACAAACACATCAGCTTGCCGCTTCAGCTCATTGGCAATCGAGCCTTCAGATGACACAACCGTCACACGCTTACCGCGTTGTTGCAGCTTATGCACCGCATAGCGGAAATCGCCATCGCCGGAAAACAAGATGATATGGTCAAGATTGGCGCTGATATCCATCATGTCGACAATCATTTCGCCGTCCATATTGCCCTTCATAAAAGTGTCTCCGGACTCGCTGATGAAATCCTTCGCCAGCTTAGAAACAATGGTGAAGCCGTTATATTCCATGAAATCCAGCCGTTTACGAATGGCCGTAATGAGACCTGCGCGGTCGTCAGATCCGTCATCGCGCGGTACGGTTTCATAATGATAAATGCGCAGAAAGATACTACTGCCGCTATTTTTACGAAAATAGCTCAGCAATCGCAGGTCATCGACAAACATCGAAATATTGCGTTTTGAAAAATTAAAATTCGCCCCGTCAACAAATACGGCAAATCTTTCACCAGGATAAAATACGATAGCCATAGTCCGCTCTTTCTTTTTGTTGTTATGCCGTCACGCTAACACAAAAAATCGACTTGGCTATAATTTTCCGAACAGTGCCATTTTCAAAAGCGCGAACTGATAATACAACAAACCACGCATGGTCGGATAATGTGCGGCCTGATGGCGTGCCAACCCAACCGGCAAAAACACCGGCAACAAAGCTTTTCTCTGTTTCCGTGGTAGATGATTAAACGCCGTACAAGCCTCGCTCAATAAGGCCCCTGCCCGCGCCGCAACCGCTTCACCGGCCTCGGGCACAAGACGCATCAACTCAAAACCAGTTCCGGCTTCTTGCAGCAGCGCATCATCTGAGGTAGCGCCAATAATCTGACACGCCAATCGCATCAGTGCCGGGCCGATTTCTGTTGCCTCAGCCTCAAGCTGCTCAAGCGAGCGCGTGCCTTCCGGCAAAGCCGCCTCGCGCCCGTCAATCAGCGGCAGAACACCTTTTGCGTCGAGCGGATGAAGCAACAACGCCTCACCAATCGGCGCACCGCGACTTTCTCCACGGCTCACCGCATCCAGCAAATCGCGCCACCATTGCAAGCGTATCGCACCAACCATCGGCTCTGAAACCGTGGCCGGAATGCGGGCAATATCGGCATAGAGATGATACAGCGTCAGCAAGGCATCGCGCGCTTGGGCAGGCGCAAACAAATGGCAGAGATATAAGTCCCCATCCAGCCCGCGCAATTCTTGGCGCAAAATATCGAAGTCAACGGCCGCTTGCATTTTATCGTGTCCCAAAAACGAAAAGGGCCGCACAAAAGGCGGCCCCCTCCAAAATCATCACAGCGCTTAGTAAAGGTTTTGCGCTGAAACCATGGCAAACAGCATCGGCACTGACAACAATGTGTTGGTGCGCGAGAACAGCATCGCCGTGCGGGCTGAGGCTGCTTTTGTGTCTGCATCGGCTTCGACAATGCCGAGGGCTTTTTTCTGGTTCGGCCAAATGACAAACCAGACGTTAAACCACATGATAATGCCGAGCCACATGCCGATACCGATAGCAGTGTTTTTCGGCACTTCGAAATCATTCATCGCACCCAGTGTCATCGCATCATGGATGTAACCATTGAGATAGCCGAGAATGAGGCCGGTAATCAGCGTTGCCATAGCGGCCCAACGGAACCACCACAAAGCAGCCGGTGCAATAACCTTACCGATGGCCGGTTTTTGGTCATCGGGAATATTCGGCATATTCGGAATTTGCACGAAGTTGAAATAATACAGCAGACCAATCCACATAATACCGGCCAGCACGTGCAGCCAACGGAATGTGAACGCCCAGAAATTAGTATCCAAGGCACCGCCATTATTCAGATACATAAGCTCCAAAAGGAACGCCAGAACGAAACCCGCAATAACCGTGTTGCGGAGCGAAGTCAAAATAGCTGCCATATCAGCCTCCCTGTTGACGAATCTGTCATTGATTTAAGATTACCACTTCGCCGAGCGGTAAACAAAATTAATTAATTTGTGTGCCCGACCAATCGCGCTTAACCCCCAAAATCATCAACAAGGGGGATGCGATGAAAATCGACGAATAAGTACCGACCAGAACGCCCCAAATCATCGCAAAGGTGAAGCCGCGAATGACTTCCCCACCGAGAATATAAAGCGCGCCCAATGCCAACATGGTTGTCACAGAGGTCATTACCGTACGCGACAAAGTCTCGTTAATCGCGATATCCAGCAGTTCGGCCAAATCCATTTTCTTATATTTGCGCAAGTTTTCGCGCACGCGGTCATACACCACCACCGTGTCATTCATCGAATAACCGACAATGGTCAAAATCGCCGCCAAAATGGATAGGTTAAAATCAAGCTGCAACAGCGCGAAAATGCCGATGGTCAACACCACATCATGCACCAGAGCCAATACCGCGCCGACCGAGAACTGCCACTCAAAACGGAACCAAATATAAATCAGCATAGAGGCAATCGCCGCGACAACTGCCAAAATACCGGTTTGTATCAACTCAGCGCTGACTTGCGGGCCGACAATCTCGACGCGGCGAATATCAAAATCTTCCGCCAACTCGTTGCGCACCTGCTCAACGGCATTCAGATCGTTAGAAGCGTCAACCGCACCTTCTACCTCGGCGATACGAATAAGCACATCGGTGTCTTTGCCGAACTCTTGAATTTGCACTTCGCCCAATTGCATGCTGCTCAAACGTCCGCGCAAGGCAGCGATATCAACCGGTTCTTCCGAGCTGGCTTCAATCAGTGTGCCGCCTTTAAAATCAATACCGAAATTCAGGCCATTGGCGAAAAACGCCACAATTGACCCGATAATCAACAAAACCGATATCGCCATAGCGATATTACGTTTGCCGATAAACGGGATATGCGTATCCGCCGGAACAAGTTTCAATGACTTCATCGTCTCTCTCCCCGGCTTATAGCGGCAAGGCTTCGGGTTTACCCTGACGGCGCACCCAGAGGGCCACCATATAGCGGGTCAACACAAAAGCGGTGAATACGGATGTGACAATGCCAATCGCCAAGGTCACGGCAAAGCCACGAATGGGGCCGGAGCCAAGCTGGAACAAAATCACCGCCGCCAGCAGCGTGGTGATGTTGGCATCGAGAATAGTGCCGAGCGCACGATTATAGCCGGTATCAATGGCAATAATCGGGTTCTTCTTGGCCGCAATCTCTTCACGAATACGCTCAAAAATCAGCACATTGGCATCAACAGCCATGCCGACTGTCAGCACAATACCGGCAATACCCGGCAAGGTGAGCGTTGCCTGAAGACCCGACAACACAGCCATAATCAGCAGCAAATTAGCAATCAGCGCGACATTGGCGAAAGCACCAAATAAATTATAGCTGATAATCATGAAGCCAATGACAGCCAAGAAGCCGATAATCAATGCGATGCGACCGGCAGCAACACTATCTGCGCCCAAGCCCGGGCCAACTGTACGTTCTTCCAAAATGCTCATAGGCGCGGGCAATGCACCGGCGCGCAGCAAAATTGCCAAATCATTGGCTTCCTGCACTGAGAAATTGCCGGTAATGCGGCCTGCCCCGCCTAGAATGGCGGTCTGAATAATCGGTGCTGAGATAACTTTTTCATCCAACACAATGGCGAAAGGACGGCCCACATTGGCCTTGGTCACTTCGCCGAATTTCTTGGCCCCAACGGAGTCAAAACGGAAATTGACTTCCGGCGCATTGGTTTGCGGGTCAAACCCGACCGACGCATCCACCAAACGCTCACCGCTAACCATAGCGCGGCGGCGAATAAGATACGGCACAGCCGGCTCTGTATCCGTATAGAAAACGCGCGAACCGGCTGGCGGACGCTTGCCGTTCTCGACTTCATAGGCACTCATGGTTTGGTCAACCAGATGGAAGTTCAACTTAGCGGTTTGACCGAGCAGCGCTTTCAGTCGTTGCGGGTCATCAAGACCCGGCACTTGCACCAAAATACGCTTATCGCCTTGGCGTTGAATGGTTGGCTCTGTCGTGCCCAATTCGTCAACGCGACGGCGAATAATTTCAATCGATTGCTGCAAAGTACGGATATTGCGCGCCGACACCGCTTCATCCGTCACCATCAGCTTATAGGTCAGCCCGTCGCTATTGGTCACATCCAAATCGAGGCCTTGGCTAAAGCTGTTAATCACATTAGCGGTAATCGGCTGCGCCAATCCGGACAGCACTTCTTGCGCCTTTTGCTTATCTTCTTCTTTGCGAATGGTGACGGTAACGCCACCATCAATGCGACCCAAGCCGGTATAGCCAATACGCTCACCGCGCAACGCCAAACGCACATCGGAGGTTAAATCTTCCAGACGCTCCCGCTGAACTGAATCCGTGTCGACTGACAGCAGCAAATGCGAACCGCCTTGCAAATCGAGACCAAGGTTCAGCTTACCGCTTGGCAAGAATTGCGGCATGGATAAACGGGCTTCCTCGCTGATAAAATTGGGCAGCGAAAACAGGAAACCCAAGAAGAGAGCCAGCGCGATACCGGCGGTTTTGAGTGGTGAGAAATGCAGCATGGGGTGCGATTAGCCTTTATCGGCCGGTTCGTTTTTACCGCGAACCGAAATGACCATTGATTTAACAACTTTGATACGTGCGCCGTCGCCGAAATCGACATCCAACTCGTCGTCGCCGACTTTCGCAACTTTACCGATAAGGCCGCCTTGCGTAACAATCGTATCATTGCGACCAATCGCTTCAATCATCGATGTGTGTTCTTTTTGACGGCGGGCTTGTGGGCGCAAAATCATGAAATAAATAATCGCGAATACCATCGCCAACGGAAACAGCATTTCGAAGATGGCGCTACCGCCGGAAGCCGATTGTGCATAAGCCGGTGAAATCAACATTAGTCTCTCCCTTTTCGTGCTGGCGACTATACGCAAGAAGCGCGGCCAGTCCAATACTTTCCGCTATTTCAAAGGATTCGCGGCCAAGCTCAAATCCCCATTTTAAATCAGTGAATTGGGGTTTACGGCCCGCGTGCCTTTTCGCAGCTCAAAATGCAATTGCGGACGGTCAACATTGCCGGTTTGCCCGACCTCAGCAATAACCTGCCCTTGCTTCACCCTGTCGCCCGGCCTAACGCGGAATTTAGATGTATGCGCATAAGCCGTTACCCATCCATCACTATGGCGCACCAGCAATAAATTACCATAGCCGCGCAATTCATTACCGGCGTAAACAACAACACCATTCTCAGCCGCTTTAATCGGCGTGCCGGTGCGGGCAGCGATATTAATACCATCATTGTGCAAGCCGCCTTCTTTCGGGCCGAAATTCGAAATGACCGAACCTTTAACCGGCACTTGAAAACGCCCGACACGGCGCGGCGCTTCGGGCAGTTTAGTCTTCACTTTGGCCTGCGCTCTGGCTTGTGCTTTCGCTGGTGATTTGGCAGCAGATTGCTTTGGCTTGGTTGCTTGCGGTTTGACGCGCGCAATTTTGCGCTTCGCACCGGCAATATTCTGGCGCTTGCCCGGCACTTGCAGCTTTTGTCCCACTGAAATCGCATAAGGCGCGCCCAAGCCATTGAGCTTTGCCAGCGAGGCTACATCCGTGCCGTAACGCCGCGATATCGAATAGAGCGTGTCTTTCGGCTGAACCTCATAAAACGCCTGCAATGGCACCTTCACGCGGTCGCCCGGGCTAAGCGTATAGGGTGGACGCGCTTTATTGGCCTCCAAAAGCGCACGCAACGGCACGCTATAGCGCAAGGCCAGCTTATAGTAAGTCTCGCCCTTGCCGACAGTGACCAGCCCATCTAGCGGCACATTGACCGAACGAACTTGTCGCTCATATTTGAATTGGTCGATAAAACTGCGGCCTTTTTGGCTTTTTTGTGAGTCATACCAAGAGCCGGATTCTACCGGTGCGCATGATGCCGCCAATAGACCGAATAAGACGAAAAGAGGCGGCAAAATGCGAGGCGTATATTTTTGTTGGCTTGCCAAATGCATCATCCAAAAAGTTTTAGCAGATTCTCCGTCAAAGAGGCGCTTGTATGATCCATATGCAACGGCGTTACCGAAATATCGCCCTGCATAATCGCCTCCAAATCCGTGCCCGCTTCGGGCTTGGAAATATGCCGCTCAAAATCATACCAAAAATATGTGCCGCCGCGCGGGTCTAAGCGCGCATCAATGCCCAAAATCGACTTTTCGCGCTTGCCTTGTTTGGTGATACGCACGCGCGGTGTATCGCTCGGCTCGATATGCGGAAAATTGATATTCACGAACGTGCCTTTTGTCCACTCAGCTTCCAGCACCTTCAAAATCACATCGGCTGCATATTTTTCAGCCACTTCAAAGCGCGGGTCGGGAAATCCGGTCGGGTCGCCGAAAAACACTGTTTGGCTCATCGCAATAGAGCGAATACCGCTCACTGTGCCCTCTTTGGCGACGGCAACTGTGCCGGAATAGCTGACATCTTCAGCAATATTCTGCCCCCAATTAACCCCCGACAAAATCAAATCAGGCAAATAATCCTTCATCAAATAGCGTGTCGCCACCATGACGCAATCGGTTGGCGTGCCACCGACTGCAAAACGGCGCTTATCCAATTGTTGCATGCGCAGCGGATGGCCAAGGCTAAGCGAATGCGACGCACCGCTTTTTTCTTCCATTGGCGCGATAACCCAAACTTCATCCGATAATTGCTCAGCAATTTTAATCGACGTTTCAAGACCCGGCGCGTTAATGCCGTCATCATTGCTGACCAATATCCGGCCAATCGGTTTACTCATCAGCAACTCCTATTGTTTCAAGACCACCCATATACGGACGCAAAACTTCCGGCACGCGTACCGAGCCGTCTTCATTGGCGTAGTTTTCAAGCACCGCGACGAGCGTCCGCCCAACCGCCAAACCCGAGCCGTTCAGCGTATGCACATAACGGGTTTGTTTCTCGCCTTCATAACGATAGCGCGCATTCATGCGCCGCCCCTGAAAATCGCCGCAATACGAAATGCTGGAGATTTCGCGATAGGCATTTTGCCCGGGCAGCCAAACCTCAAGGTCATAAGTTTTGCGCGCGCCAAACCCCATATCACCGGTGCAAAGCTGCATGACGCGATATGGCAAGTCCAAACGCTTCAGCACTTCTTCGGCGCATTGCGTTTTGCGCTCCAATTCAGCTTCGCCGCTGTCCTCATCGACAATTGATACAAGCTCGACTTTTGAGAACTGGTGCTGGCGTATCATGCCGCGTGTGTCGCGCCCTGCCGAACCGGCTTCTGAACGAAAACATTGCGTCAAAGCGGTAAAGCGTAATGGCAGCTCAACCGCATCGGTAATTGCTTCGCGCACTAAATTGGTCAGCGTCACCTCAGCCGTCGGCGTTAGCCAATAGCCATTTTCCGTACGAAACAAATCTTCGCTAAACTTCGGCAATTGACCCGTGCCATAAACCGCATCATCGCGCACCAGCACCGGCAACGTCATTTCCTGATAGCCAAATTCTTGCGTGTGCAAATCCAGCATGAAATTGCCCAAAGCGCGCTCCAGCTTCGCCAGCTTATCGCGCAACAAAACAAAGCGCGCGCCGGATAGCTTGGCTGCCGTCTCAAAATCCATGCCCAAAGGCTCGCCAATGTCAAAATGCTCGCGCGCCGCGACATTGGTTTTCGGCTCGCCATGGCGGCGAATTTCAACATTGTCATTTTCATCGGCGCCGGTCGGCACATCTGCCAGCGGTATATTCGGCAAGGCCGCCAGCATATCGGTCAATGACGCGCTGATAGCGCGCTCGGCCTCTTCGGCCTCCTGCAACTGTGCTTTTAAACCGGCCACTTCATCCATCAGACGCTGCGCTTCTGCTTCATCGCCCTGCCCCTTGGCTTGGCCGATTTTTTTTGAGGCTTCATTGCGCTTTGTTTGCAAATCCTGCGCTTGCTGAATGGCGGCGCGGCGCTCTTCATCCTTCGCCAGCAAAGCGGCTGATTGGGCTGCAACACCACGTGTGGCAAGCGCCGCATCAAAAGCGTCGGGGTTTTCGCGAATGGCATTTATGTCATGCATGGCAGTATCTCTAGCGCTGATTCCTGACAGATTTATAAAGCTATGGTGATGGAAAAGATAGCTTATGCGTCGGCATCACTGTCGACAATATCGTCGACACTATCATCAATGATGTCATCACGGTTTTTCTGCATGGCGGCGACGCATAAAATCGACACCTCATACAACAGCAAAGTCGGCACACCGAGGCCGATTTGGCTGATAAGGTCAGGCGGTGTCAGCAAAGCCGCCACGGCAAAAACGCCAACAATCGCATAGCGACGTTTGGCACGCAGCCCATCAGCCGTCACCAAACCGACGCGCCCCAGCAGGGTCAACACGACAGGCAATTGAAAACACAGCCCGAAAGCCAATACCAAAATCATAGTGAAGGACAAATATTCGCTGACACGATTGACCATGCGCACATCGGCCTCATTGCCATCACCGCTAATTTGCATCGACAGAAAAAACTCAAAGGCCATTGGCATGACCAAAAAGAAAACAAGAGACGCGCCCAACACGAACAAAACCGGTGACGCAATCAGATATGGCAAAAACGCGGCGCGCTCATTTTTGTAAAGGCCCGGCGCAATGAAGCGATATAGCTGAAACGCAATGGCGGGAAACGCAACAATCAAACCGGCAAACATGGCGAGCTTAATTTGCGTAAAGAAAAACTCATGCGGCGCGGTGTAAATCAGTTCCAATTCACCCTGCTCGCCGATTGCCTGCTCAAACGGCCACAGCAGAAAGGTGAAAATCTCACCGGCGAAAAACATGCAAACCCCGAAGGCCACGCCAAAAGCCGCCAAAGCCCAAAGCAAGCGATTGCGCAATTCAACCAAATGGTCGAACAAAGCCATTTCACCGGCCGCCAGATCGCTCTCACGCTCAGCCACTATTTTTGTCTTCCTGCTTGTCGCTGTCTTCAGCGGCGATTTCCGGCGCTTTATCGCCCGACGCATAATCTTTGTTGAATTTTGCGGGGTCGAATAAATCAGGAATTTCCGAGGCATCGCCCAAGGTTGTTTCCGTCAATTTCTTTAACTGGCTGCGCGCGTCAATTTCCTCGGCAACATCATCCATTTGGCTGCGAAAATCACTTGCCATATCGCGCATTTGGCCGACATAACGGCCTATTGTGCGCAAAAGGCCCGGCAATTCGCGCGGGCCTACGGCAAGCAGGGTCACGATGCCCAGCACCAACATTTCGGTCCAGCCAATGTCAAACAAGGCTGGCTCCGCTACTTGTCTTCAGATTTGCTGACGGCTTCGCCTTCAATCGTCTGGCCACCATTTTCGGCATCCGTATCCGGCGTTTCAACGCCCTCTTTCAGCCCTTGGCGGAAGCTGGTAATGCCACGCGCCACATCGCCCATCAGCGAAGAAATACGGCCTCGCCCGAATAACAGTACCAAAAGCACTGCAACAACAACGATTTGAACCCAACTAATTCCCATGTGGCGTCCCCTCTTTATATGCTTTTGAATAGCATAAAGGCACTGCGAGATACAAAGAATTTGTTTTTGCCTTGCGGTGGCGCGACTTGGCGCAATAAGGCTTGCCATTGTGAGCCGTCTTCGCGCGCCAATACGCATAGGCAATCGGCACCAAGGGCGCGAGCAGACACAATATCAGCTTCGAATTGATAATCGGCAGCTGTACCATCCAAACACACAGCCTCGGGTCTCACACCAATTTCACCAGCACCGTCTTCAGCCGCCATCAGATTGACCGGCCCGAACATCGCCGCGACATGCAAATCAACTGGCTGATGATAGATATTTTGCGGCGTATCCATTTGCAAAATACGCCCGCTATTTTGCACTGCGATACGGTCAGCCATACGCAGCGCATCATCGGCATCATGCGTCACAATCAAACCTGCCGCGCCGTTTTCCTTCAGCAACTTAAGCGTCAAATCGCGCATCTGGTCGCGCAATTGCGGGTCAAGGTTTGAAAAAGGCTCATCCATCAGAACCAATTTTGGCTTGGGGGCCATAGCGCGGGCCAAAGCGGCGCGCTGCTGCTCCCCGCCTGACAGCGTGTTGGGAAATTTATTGGCAAAGCCGGACAGGCCGACCGCTTTCAGCAAATCAAGCGCGCGTTGCTTTTGCTCGTTGGCGGGCAGTTTATTTATGCCGAAAATGACATTGTCATAAACCGACAAATGCGGAAACAGCGCAAAGTCCTGAAACAAAAAACCCAGTCCACGCGCTTCCGGCGGCGCAACCTGCTGCGGTGTCGACACGGTTTCACCGCGCAAAGAAATCTCGCCTTGGCTCGGCGTTTCCATACCGGCTGCCAAACGCAAGCTTGTTGTTTTACCGCAACCTGATGGGCCAAGCAGGCAAACAATCTCGCCTGCCTCAATATCAAAACTGACATTGTCGACAACAAGGTCGTCGCCAAAACGGCACGACACATTGGCGAAACTCAGCGCACTGCTCATGCCGATGCGCCATCCTCTGGCAAGTCGTCACCTGCCCCTTCAGAAGGGTCAACGCCTTCCGGCAGATCCATTTCCAGCGGTGCCAATTCGTCTGACCCGTCATCGCCCGCGACCAACGGATCTTCATCAGGGTCTTCATCCGGATTGGGGGCCGGCACGGCAAAGCCCGGCGGCAAGCGGTCGTCCAGCAATCCGGCGGCTTTCAATTCTTCGAGGCCCGGCAAATCTTTCAAACTTTCCAGCCCGAAATGCAGCAAGAAATTATCAGACGTGCCATAAGTCACGGGCCGACCGGGCACACGGCGGCGACCACGAATTTTCACCCATTCGCTTTCCAGCAGCACATCCAGCGTGCCTTTTGATACTGACACGCCGCGAATATCCTCAATCTCAGCCCGCGTTACCGGCTGGTGATAGGCGACAATCGCCAACGTCTCAAGCGCAGCACGCGATAGGCGACGCTGCTGCACAACATGCTTTTGCAGCGCATGCGCCAAATCTGTTGCCGTGCGAAACGTCCACTTGCGACCGATTTTCTGCAAGGTAAAACCGGCTGTTTCATATTTCTCGCCAATCATTTGCAAGATACCGGCGACATCCGCACCCTCAGGCAGCTTGTCGGCAATATTGGCGATATCAAGCGGCTCTTCGGCAGCAAACAAAACCGCCTCAACAATCCGAATATGCTCAGCCTCTATTGGCAGCGTCTCGACCGTGTCTACAGTATCGACAGACTCAACAGCTTCATCAACTTCATCAACGGCTTCATTATTTTGTTCTTCCTGCATCACTTAACCTTTGTTTGTATCGGCATTTGAATCGGCGGGCTTAGGGCGCGCGCGGCGCACCAATAATGTATCAAAATTACTGCCCTGCTGCAGTTCTACCCGACCATCACGGGCATATTCCAGCATCGCGCTAAATGAGCTGGCAATTGTCGTGCGGCGTTTTTGCGGGTCGCGAATTTCAGCCGCCACCAACGCGTCCATTGATGCCCAATCATCCATCTTGCCGAGCAGACGCTCCAGCCGCATGCGGGCGCGCTCAATCGACAGCACATCCATTTTCGGCGGCGTCCATGTTTCATAATGATTACGCAAACGCTGCGTTGAATAAGCCGCCAGCACCTCATACAGGCTGGCGTCGTAAACGCTTTGCCGCTTAATGCGAATACCTTCCGGTTGACCATGCAAAAAGAAATCGCGTCCAAGCAAATCGCGCCCCATAAGTTGTGCTGCCGCGTCGCGCATCGACTCCAAACACTGCAGACGAAACACCAAATGCGCCGCCATTTCTTCGGGGTTCATTTCATCGTCTTCATGCGGTGGTGGCAGCAACAGGCGCGACTTCAGATAAGCCAACCAAGAAGCCATGACCAGATAATCGGCCGCCAGTTCAATCTTTAAATCCTGCGCCTGACGAATAAAGTCGAGATATTGCTCAGCCAATTGCAAAATCGATATTTGTTTTAGGTCGACTTTTTGCGACCGCGCCAAATTTAACAGCACATGCAACGGGCCTTCATAGCCCTCAACCGCAACATCAAGCTCGCCCTCACCTGCCGCGGCAGGCTGATAGTCTATGCCCTCTTGAAAGCCGGTGTCTTCATTGGGCCGGGAGCTTGCTTGTTCGCCCAACTTCTCGTCGGGCTTCTCATCCAGTTGAGGCGTAGAATCAGTTTGCTTGTCTTCCATAGAGCCTTATAGCGCGTTCTGCGCATCGGGGAAAATATCGCGAACCAGTTCTCCCCAGACTTTGCGCGCGCCCTGCGGCACCGAGCATTGCAAATCAGCAAGGGCCGCATCCACATTGTGCAAGCGGCGCGATGCAGCCTCAGATGGTGTGTCAGGCAGCGCCTCAAAAACCGTCTGCATTTCCGCGCGGTCGCCATTGCAGTGCAAAACAACATCGCACCCTGCCGCCAGCGATTGCTTAACGGATTGCCCGATATCGCCGCTCAGAGCCTTCATGGAAATATCATCCGTCATCAGCAGCCCATCAAAACCGATATGCTCGCGCACAACGCCTTCAATGACGGGCTTTGATAAAGTCGAAACTTGCGCCGCATCAATCGAGGTGTATTTCAAATGACCAGTCATCGCCATTGGCGCGGCATTAAGCTGGCGAAACACCGCAAAGTCAGTGTCTTGCAGCGTCGGCACATCGGCCTCAATCACCGGCAAGTCAAAGTGACTATCGACAGTGGCGCGACCATGGCCCGGAATATGCTTCACCACGGGCAAAACACCGCCCATTTCCAGCCCGTCCATAACGGCACGCCCCAGCGTCACAACAGTTTCGACATTTTCGCCAAAAGCGCGGTCGCCAATCACATCGCTCATATCTGGCAACCGCAAATCGAGGCACGGCGCGCAAGTAATGGTGATGCCAAGCTCAAACAAATCTTGCGCCAGCAAAGCAGCGCCGAGCCGCGCCGCCTCAACCGCCCGCGCTTTGTCTTGCTGATACACCTCACCATATAGGCCCATAGGCGGATACGCCGCCACAAGCGGCGGTCGCAAACGCGCCACACGCCCGCCCTCTTGGTCAATCAATATCGGTAAATGCGGATTGCCGGACATCTCGCGCAATTGGTCAGTCAAGGCGCGAAGCTGTTCTCGACTATCAATATTGCGGGCAAACAAAATGACGCCCCAAGGCCGCGCCTCATGGAAGAATGCGCCTTCCGCTTCAGTGAGGCTCAGCCCTTCAAAGCCGAAAATTACCGGACGGCAATTATGGCTGTTTTCTGACAAGGCAGTCCTGACCCCGTTTTTTCAGATTGGCACAAAACTGACCGGCGGCATCGCGACTGGCAAAGCCCGGCACATTGACGCGATAAAATATCCCTTTATCGCCAAGGTCGACGCGCAAGAACAAAGCATCGCGCCGCCCCAGCACATCGTCATATTGCTTTTGCAAATTGGCATAAACGCCGCGCGCCAAAGCCCGCGACCGAGAGGCCGCCAATTGCACCATGAAATCTTGTCGCCCATTGCCGGTTACTGTCACAGGCTTAGCAACAGGCTTTGTAACGGGTTTCGAAACGGGTTTCGCAATCGGTTTGGGTGCGGGTGTCGCTTTCGCTACTTGTTGCGGCTTGGCTGCAACAGGTTTTTCAGCAGGTTGAGCGGCTCGCGGCGCGCGATTAAGCTCAGGGCGTGGCGGCGTAACCTTCACATTGCCGCTATCGCGCAGCACTTCGATAGAGTTACGCGGCTCAGGAGCATTTTTCGGCGCTGCCAAGGCCTCAGCAAACGGGTCATCCGTGCGGGCAATCAGACTTTCAATCGAACCATTGGCATTATCGGCCGGTGTCGGCTTAGCGGCGGGAGCTTGCGCCGGATTATCGCCGCGCATCACGCCATAAATATTCAAATCATCCGCAGGTTTGACGACACCATACGGCACTTGTTCAGCCGGCACTTTAATTGGCGTATTTTCAGCCAACACAACCGGCGGCAAGCTACGCTGGCCTTCCGCCACGCCTTGCTGAAAAGCATAAAAATATGTGCCGCCCATGGTCGCGCCAAGCACCAAAATAACGGCACCAACCATCCGCGCGGACGGCAGATTGAAAGACGAACTGCGCGAGTAAATTTCAGCACCGGGAGACGGATGTGCAATTTCCAAGTCGACATCGCTGTCGAGGAAGTTGCGTTCAAATCCGCCGGGGTCGTTTTGCGACATTGTCATGGTTGCAGGTTTCTCCGATCAGACTGTTCCCGCCTTTGCAATAAACCTACCGCATTTCATGTTCAGGTGTCACGCCGATAACATCGAGGCCCGAAGCAATAACCGTCGCCGCCGCCCGAATGAGCGCCAGACGTGCCAGCGAGCCTTCGCGGTCATCCTCCTGAATGAAGCGCAAATCAAGGCGTTCCTTGCCTAAATTCCAAAGCGCGTGAAACTCAGCCGCCAATTCCATCAAATAAAACGCCACACGATGCGGCTCGCGCGCTTCTGCTGCCGCGCTCAACATGCGCGGATAATTTGCCAGATTTCGAATCAAGCCGACTTCAGCCGGATCTTTCAAACTGCTGATATCAGTTTGCGCCAAAGCGGCGTCGGTTAAATCTTGCGCGGCAAATCCGGCCTCAGCAGCATTGCGCAACACCGAACAAATGCGCGCATGAGCGTATTGCACATAA
>CBFHPF010000010.1:0-22085 GCA_965657665.1 Alphaproteobacteria bacterium
GTCAGACCGCCTTTGGTCTTGCCTTTGCCTTTCAGGATCATCTCACCATCTTCGAGGATGTGCTGATCCCAAACAGCGCCAACTGAGTCGTCTTGGTCAGTTAAATAAAACATAGTGTTTTGGTAACCACCTACGGTTACCGCAATCGGACCGGCAACAGCCGGTGCAATCATAAGGGCAGCAGCAGCGGCAGACCCTAAAAGCACGTTCTTCATGATAAACTCCTATACAAACGCATGACACAACAAGCGATGCGCCTATTGCCCCTAACTGCACATCCTTATTGCAATTCATTCTCAATTGCAAATATTGGGATAACACCTGTTTTTCCCTGTGCGGTACAGTGAATGCGCGCCAAATGTCTCAGTTTTGTGAAATCATTGTTAGATTTATGTGACAGCCATAAATGCCGGAAAACATAGCCTTTTGGGCGGTAAGCATCCAGTTATGACGGCTTCCCATCGACACAAATGTGCTGGCCTACAGGACGACATGCACGCCGCTTCACATCTGATTCTGTAAGAAGGAGAAAATGGTACAGCCTCCCCGAATTGAACGGGGGACCTCTAGATCCACAATCTAGCGCTCTAACCGACTGAGCTAAGGCTGCACCGAGCCTCACGCCCCCAAAGGGCGATGAAGTGAGGGCGAAAATAGTCACCTTTTTCTCAAAATTCAAGCGGCGAGTGCATTGTCGCTTCATTTTCTCGCGCTCTTCACACCGCGCGGTAAAAGCGATAAGACAATCACACAGATTAGGAGCGACAAATGGGCATCAACACACCATCTGAAATTACGGCCGAATTATCAATCGGTGCCACCGACCAGAAAATGGTGCGGATTTTCATTGCGACTGAAGCGCAGGAAATCCCGATGGATTTTTTGCCTGAAGAAGCTGAAGAGATTGCCCGCGAATTAATGGCGGCAGCACAAGCCTGTCGTTAAGCAATAAGTCGTTAAGCAATAAGTCGCGTACACCTATAACCGCATGCGGCGAAACAGACCTTTTCTTTTGCGCAGGCCTCGCCTATGTTTCGCAAATGAGAATTATTCGCAAATATAGCCCGCGCCCGTGAATATGCGCTTTCTCAAAGACCCGTGGAACGGGCTGAGTATGCTGGCAGCCGCCTTGCCGCTTTTGCCGTTTATCGCGCTGATATGGCTCGCCGCCAATCCCGAAGCGCCGATATGGGGTCATCTCTTTGCCACTATATTGCCTGCTCAAGCGCAAACCACCATCACCCTGATGGCGGGGGTCGCGGTTTTATGCGGCCTTATCGGCACGGCAAGCGCGTGGTTTGTCACTTTTTATCGCTTTCCGCTACGCCGATTATTAGGATGGGCGCTGCTATTGCCGCTCGCCATTCCCACTTACCTCATGGCGTATGCTTATGGCGATGTGTTGGACCAAGCCGGGCCGCTATATCAAATCTGGCAAACCCATTTGCCGCATCTCGACTGGCCGGAGTTTCGCTCGCTGCCCGGAGCCATTATTTTGCTGTCGCTGGTGCTTTATCCTTATGTCTATTTATCGGCGCGCGCCGCGTTTATTCAGCAATCCGCCATATTGATTGAAGCGGGGCGCACATTGGGCACAACCCCGTTCAGCTGCTTCACCCGCATCGCCCTGCCAATGGCACGCCCCGCCATCACGGTTGGCATGGCCTTGGCGATGATGGAATGTCTGAACGATATCGGCGCGGTTGAGTATCTTGGCGTCAACACCTTAACCATGGGCGTGTATGACACATGGGTGGTGCGCGGCAATCTCGGCGGCGCGGCGCAATTGGCGCTTAGTCTTCTTGCCTTCATGGCCTTCTTGTTGTGGCTGGAACGCAGCCAGCGCGGCCAAGCCGGTCATCATATCCGCAGCGGTCGCCAGCGCAGCTTGCCTGATTTTCCTGCCACACCAACGCGCCAAATCGCCATGAGTATGTTTTGCGCCTTGCCGATTGTGTTCGGCTTCCTCATTCCGGTTGCCTTATTATTAGGACAGGCCGAAGGCAGTTACATCACACCCGCTATTAGCCGCGCCGCGCTCAACTCGGTCGGCTTGGCGGCAGGGGCGGCGTTTCTCACTTGTTTGCTCGGCCTTGGGCTGACCTATGCAGCGCGCAGCGGCCCGCCGCTTGTTAAGCGGTTCGGGCAAATGGCAGCGCTTGGTTATGCTGTGCCCGGCACAGTGTTGGCTATCGGCATTATGGTGATGCTGGGCGTGTTGGCGGATATGAGTGGCGGCATGATTGTGTTAAGCGGCAGCATTGCCGCGCTTTTAATTGCCTATCTGGTGCGCTTTTTATCGCTCAGCTATGGCACATTAGAGGCCGGTTTTGGGCGTTTATCGCCGGGCCTTGATATGGCAGCGCGCAGCTTGGGCAGCGGCAAATCCGCGACACTGGCGCGGGTGCATATACCGCTATTACGCGCGCCTTTGCTGACTGCCGCGATTTTGGTTTTTGTCGATGTGATGAAAGAATTACCCGCGACATTAATCTTGCGGCCCTTCGACTTCGACACTTTGGCAACCGGCGTTTACATGTATGCCTCGGTCGGCCAATTAGAAGACGCCGCCCTGCCGGCCTTACTGATTATTGCGGTCGGCTTGATACCCGTCGCCATCAGCTTGCGCCTGATTGAAACCAGCCGCCAAACCCGCTCCGTCACCTAGACGCGCAGTTAAGCCGTTTCGTTAAACAATTCGCGCCCGATAAGCATGCGGCGAATCTCTGATGTGCCCGCGCCGATTTCAGCCAGCTTGGCATCGCGCAAATAACGCCCGACCGGATTATCGTTCACATAGCCATTGCCGCCCATCAGCTGAATGGCATCCAGCGCGCATTGGGTGGCATTTTCAGCAGCAAATAAAATCGCAGCCGCCGCATCTTTGCGGGTGGTTTCGCCACGGTCGCATGCCTGATTGACCGCATACACATAAGCCCGCGAGGCCGACAGCTTGGTATACATATCAGCCAGCTTGCCCTGTACCAGCTGAAACGTGCCGATAGATTGGCCAAACTGCTCGCGCTGATGCATATAAGGCAACACCGTATCGAGGCAGGCTTGCATAATGCCAAGCGGCCACGCCGCCAGCACGGCGCGCTCATAATCCAGCCCGCTCATCAGCACTTCAACGCCTTGATTGAGCGGCCCCATGACATTTTCTTCCGGCACTTCGCAATTATCGAAAACCAGCTCGCCGGTCTCTGAGCCGCGATGGCCCAGCTTGTCGAGTTTTTGCGCGCAGGAAAACCCTTTGAAATCTTTCTCAATCAAAAAAGCCGTAATGCCGCGCGAATGGGCTTCCGGCTCGGTTTTGGCATAGACCACCAGCACATCGGCTGACGGGCCATTGGTAATCCAAAACTTGCCACCATTGAGAATGTACTTATCGCCTTTTTTCTCAGCCTTCAGCTTCATCGATACAACATCAGAACCGGCACCGGTCTCGGACATAGCCAGCGCACCCAAATGTTCGCCCGAAACAAGTTTCGGCAGATATTTCTGCTTTTGCGCCTCATTGCCCCAACGGTAAATCTGATTAACGCATAAATTAGAATGCGCGCCATATGACAGACCGACCGAAGCCGAGGCGCGCGATATTTCTTCTACCGCAATGGCCTGCGCCGTATAGCCCATCGCCACGCCGCCATATTCTTCCGATACTGTCAGCCCGTGCAAACCAAGCTCGCCAAGCGGTTTCCATAAATCGCGCGGAAATGTGTCGGTGCGGTCAATCTCATCAGCCCGCGGCATGATTTTATCATCGACAAAGCTGCGAATGCTGTCGCGCATCATGTCAATCTCTTCACCCAAATTGAATTGCAGCATCGGATAGCTGTTAGACAGCATGGCGGTCTCCATAAAAAGATACAAAAAGGCCGACAGGTCGCCCCGTCGGCCTTCTTTAATATTTACTCAGCAGCAGCGCCGATAACGGCTTTAATCTCGAGGAAATCTTCCATCCCGAAATCACCCCACTCACGGCCATTGCCTGACTGCTTATAGCCACCAAACGGCGCCATCATATCCAACGACGCGCTGTTGATGTTAATCTGACCGGCGCGAATTTGACCGGCGACTTTTTCAGCCCGTGCCTGATCGCCGCCCTGCACATAACCGGCCAAGCCGTAAACCGTGTCATTGGCAATCTCAATCGCCTCTTCCTCGGTCTCATATTTCAGAATAGACAAAACCGGACCGAACACTTCTTCGCGTGCAATGGTCATGTCGTTGGTCACATTAGCGAAAATCGTCGGCTTGACGTAATAACCGGCATTCAGCCCGTCCGGCTTGCCTGTACCGCCGGTCACCAGTTCAGTACCCTCATCAATGGCTTTTTCAATCAGCCCTTGAATTTTGTCATACTGCATTTGGCTGACCACCGGACCAATGGTTGTGTCATCCGCATTCGGGTCGCCAACCTTCACCTTTTCGGCAACGGTTTTGGCAATCGCTACCACTTCATCATGACGCTCAGCCGGAACCAACATACGGGTCGGTGCATTGCATGACTGACCGGAATTGTTGAAGCAGTGCATCACACCACCGGCGACGGCTTTTTCGAAGTCAGCATCGTCAAGAATGATATTGGCTGACTTGCCACCCAATTCTTGCGCCACGCGCTTCACCGTATCGGCAGCACTTTTGGCAACCGCAATACCGGCGCGGGTTGAGCCGGTAAATGACATCATATCAATATCAGGGTGCTGCGACATGGCCTCGCCAACGCTTGGGCCATCGCCATTAACCAGATTGAACACACCGGCAGGCACGCCCGCATCATCCAGAATTTCAGCAAACAAAGCAGCATTGAGAGGCGCAATTTCAGACGGCTTCAGCACCATTGTGCAACCGGCAGCAAGGGCAGGTGCCACTTTGCAAGCAATCTGGTTAATCGGCCAGTTCCACGGCGTGATGAGACCGCAAACACCAACCGGCTCTTTTTTAATTTTCGTATGGCCGCGCATTTCTTCAAATTTATAGTCAGCCAAAAGACCGCGCACAGTCGCCAAATGGCCCATGCCCGTTGCAGCTTGTGCATTGGTTGCCAATGCCATTGGCGCACCCATTTCAGCAGAAATCGTCGCAGCAACTTCAGCATAACGCTCTTGATAGGCTGCCATAATCGCGTCCAGCAGGTCGAGGCGCTCTTGCACTGTTGTTTGTGAAAAGCTGACAAACGCCTTTTTAGCGGCAGCAACAGCCTTGTTCACATCGGTTTCATTGCCCATCATAATCTGGCCGATAACTTGCTCATTAGCCGGATTGATGACATCGAATGGTTTCGGATCAGTCGGCTCAACCCACTGACCGTCAATGTAGAATTTTAAACAGTTTTCCATCTCTCTCTCCCTGAGTGACAAGATTATTTCGGCGTTAAAGCCATTTTCAACGCCCCAAAGCTATGCTTATGAAAGCAGATTTTCAGCTTTCGTCAAAACACAATTATTGATTTTCCGGTAAAAACTGCTGCAAATCTTCCACATGAGCTTGCAAATGCGCCGCCAGGTTTTTCGGCGGCAAATGCGGCTCCAAATCAGCAAACGGCAGAACATCGCCGACCACCATCGGCAGCGGTGTGCCCATGCGCCGCTTCACCTCATGAAAAATAAGCGCAACACGCGCCGACGGGCTGATATGGCTGGCCATTTGAAACAGCCATGAATTTTGCCCGCTAAAATATACCGGCAAAACCGGACTTTGTGCCTTGCGGATCAATTGACCGGTCAAGGGCGCCCAATCAAACTCTTCGGCTTGGCGAGCGATAAAACGCGGCGTTGTTGATATGGCCCCGGCCGGAAACACAATCACCACGCCGCCTTGCTTGAGCCAATGACGCGCTTGCTTGCGCGAGTTTAAATTGGTTTGCAGCGCCTCAGGTGTCGGGTCAAAATCTACCGGTAAAACATGCGCCGCCATTTCCGGCGCGCGGCACAACACATTATTAATCAAAATCTTAAAATCTTGCCGCACTTGCGCAACCAGCCAGCAAATAGCAATGCCATCCAACACGCCATAGGGATGATTGGCAACCACCACCAGCGGTCCGGTGGTTGGAATATCAGATAAGGGCGTGCCGCTCAGACGCACATCCAAATGCAAAAGGTCAATGGCCTGCTGCCAGAACTCATGATGCGGGCGGTTTTGCGCCTGATAACCCTGATAAATACGCTTGAGATGCGGCTGACCGCTCACACGCTCAATGCCGCGAATGGCCACATTGCGCAGCCATGAATTGCCCTCCGACGCATATGAAAACTCATCAAATTGCAAATCGACCTCAATCAACTCATATGCCGCTGTGGCATGATTCCTTCACGCCCAGTTTAATCAAACAGCGGCATGGCGAAAGCGTTTGTTGTGTGTATGAAGTAATTTCTAGCCTGCACAGGCATTGCATTTGGTTGCGTGCGGACGACATGGCTAGCGGTCTACCATAGCTCTAGCTTACGCAATGTGTCGGCGTTATTCCGCGCGGGGTTAGGGAACTCCCTGTCATGGTCCCTCGCTTTCCCTATGCCCGTGTAAAGGCCGGTTCGACCGGTCTTTACACCGACCTTATGACGGGCCTCATGACGGGCCTCATGCGAAAGCGCGATTAATCTGCCAGCGCGTTTTGAATTTCATGGGCCAGCAACCATATGCGGTCGCGCCCCCAGCCTGCATATAATTCTTTGCCGTTTTCATCCAGCAAGCGAAAGCTCGGCACGCCCCATAAATCAGACTTCATCATTTGCAGACGATTTTCTTCTGCCCAGCCATGCCAGTCTTCATTATCAATAATGCCTTGCGCCTCATCCCAATCGAGACCGGCGCGCTCGCAGGTTTTGCGCATGCCTTCATCTGTGCCGGTTTGAACCCCTTCAGCCCATGCCAATTCGGTAAACGCTTTTAATAAGGCGCCACCTTTGCCTTGCTTTTCGGCCCATTCAAACAACGAATAACACCGCCGCACCGGCTCGCCGACAGGGTCAACGATTTTGCCAAATGGCACGCCGATACGGTCGGCTTCGCGTTTTGTATCGCGCAAAATATACATGCCCTTGCGCGGCGGCACCGGCAAGTCGCGCATTACCATCGGCAGTACCGGGCGCACTTTTAAATCCACCGGATAATGATTGGGTAGGTCCAATGTCTCAGACATTGACACAGCCGTATAGGGACTGCGCGCCGAAGGATAAAACTCAACTGTCAAGCGGCGGCCATTGCTTGGTTTACTCATAAAAGCCGGGCGTTCCTGAAAATGCACCAGCTGGCGACAGCCACTGACCCGCATACCTTCATCGGCCAGACGCTCTTCCAAATATGGCAGGCGGTCGAGACCCCAATACCACTCACCTTCGAAATGAAACATCGCGCCGAGGTAATGGCTTAGGCTTTCGCGTAATTTCGTGCCTTCACTGAACTCATCGGCGGTTTTTTCTTCCGACACCATCGCCATACGGTCCAAACGGTCCGTATCATCGGCCCAATAGGCGCGGCCAATTTCCGCCGCCACTTTCGCCCGATTGCTAGACGCTGCCAAAGCCCGCCGTGCCAATTTAAAGCTGGCTTCAGACGGTTGCTCGCCGGTGTCGGTAAATTCAAGACCATGAAACGGCGCAATTTTCGCGGCATCACGGCGGCTATAGGCAATTAACGCCTCGCGCTCCGGTGCGGCATCATCATTGGGTGCATCGACCAACATCACCTTTAATTCAACATCATAGCGTGACTGCAAGTCGGCCAGCACTTGCGCTGTCAACTGGCTGTATGGGTCATCCGGCTGATGGAAATAATATAAAACAGCGCGTTGTCCGGAAAACTTGCGAAGGCCCGCTTTCAAACTGCGCCGTACGGAATTTATCCGTTTCGACAATAAGAATATGGAAAGTGCACGCGAAATTTTTAAAGCCATGGAATCAAGTCTCCCTCGCCGACAAATTGGCTTGCAAGCCGAATTTTGTCAATAATGCGGAACGTCTTTCGTAAGATATATACGGCTTATTTCTAGCGTGTGATTTGCCATAAAGCCGCATGGGCTTGACCGCCGCATGTCGCGCGCCATTTCAACCATATGGGAATGCGCAAAAAAGCTGACTTGCCGCACAAAGATTGCCTGACATGCGGCAAGCCGTTTGCTTGGCGCAAAAAATGGGCGCGCGATTGGGACAATGTCAAATATTGCTCCGAGCGATGTCGCCGAAACAAAGAGTAACAAAGAGCAATAAAGAGTAACAAAGAGCCGATTGATTAAGAATATGACGCGCAAAGCAAAAGATTTGATTGTTATTCTGGGCGACCAGCTGAGCGATAATTTATCCAGCCTCGCCGCCGCGCCCGATGGCGATGTGCTGATGGCTGAGCTGGCAGATGAGGCCTCTTATGTGCGCCACCATAAGCAAAAAATCGCGCTAGTGTTTTCTGCCATGCGCCATTTCGCCGAGCATTTGCGCGACCAAGGCCGCCACGTCACTTATCTGACTTATGGCGACAACCCACAAGTCGTAAGCTTCAGCGATGCTGTCGCACATCAATTGGCAGCAGGCGACTATCAGCGCATTTTTGTGACCGCGCCCGGCGAATACAGGCTGGCGGCAGATTTCGCAGATTGGTCAGCCCGCTTTGATATGCCGGTACATATTTTGCCTGATACACGTTTTATCGCCACGCTTGAGGAATTCGACAATTGGGCCGATGGCAAAAAGCAATTGCGGATGGAGTTTTTCTATCGCGAGATGCGCCGCAAAACCGGCTTGCTGATGGATGGCACGAATGGAAAAGAGCCACTTGGCGGGCAATGGAATTATGATGCTGATAATCGCAAAAAATTGCCCAAAGACCATGTGCTGCCAATGCGTAAACGCGCCGCCCCCACCGCTATCACGCAAGATGTGTTGGCGCTGGTGGCACGGCATTTCGACAATCATTTCGGCACGCTTGAAGGTTTTGGCTGGCCGGTAACAGCGGCCGAAGCCGACGCGCATTTCGAAGATTTTCTGGATAATTGCCTGCCGAATTTTGGCGACTATCAAGACGCGATGAAAAGCGGCGAGACTTTTCTTTATCACGCGCTGGTTGCCAGCAGTCTCAATTTGGGTTTGCTGGATGCGCTGGATATTTGTCGCCGTGCCGAGGCGCGCTATCATGAGGGTCACGCGCCGCTGAATGCGGTGGAAGGGTTTATCCGACAAATTATCGGCTGGCGTGAATATATTCGCGGCATTTACTGGCTGAAAATGCCCGATTATGCGCATGAAAATTTCTTCGCCCATAAGCGCGCCCTACCGGCTTTTTATTATGATGGCGACACGGATATGGCGTGTTTGCGCGAGGCGGTTATCGCCAGCCGCGACCATGCTTATGCTCATCACATTCAGCGCTTGATGATTACCGGCAATTTTGCCCTGCTGGCAGGTCTTGCGCCAGAAGACGTCAATCGCTGGTATTTAGAGGTTTATGCCGATGCCTATGAATGGGTGCAATTGCCCAATACGCACGGCATGGCGTTATTTGCTGATGGCGGCGTTGTTGCCTCAAAACCTTATGTCGCGTCAGGCGCCTATATTAATCGCATGTCCGATTATTGTAGCAGCTGCCAATATAAAGTGAAGCAACCGACCGGCGATGAAGCGTGTCCGTTTAATTATTTATATTGGGATTTCATGACCCGCCACCGCGATACGCTGGGCGGCAATCCGCGCATGGGCATGGTGTATCGCACTTATGACAAAATGGATGATGCGAAAAAATCTGCCATTGCTGAAAGCGCAGAAAAGTTTTTAGGAGCCTTAAAATGAGTGAGACAAAAGAGCCGACTTTACCGATTGAGGCGCTGTCTTTATCCATCACCGGCTATGTCGCTTGCGCCAAATGCAGCGATGAACTCGCCGCTTTGGACCCGCCGCAAAGCCTGCAAGATTATGCCGCTATGGATATCGGTTTTACCGATTGGGGCGTGCAGGTCTGGTGTCGGCGGCACAGAGCGAATATTGTGCACATTGATTTTCAAGGTCATCAATTACCCGCCGATTTTCGTCGGCTCGAAACCAGCTAGGAGAACCCCATGGCTCGCCCCCTGCCCTTCACTGCCATAACCGATACAGCGGAAAAATATGACATTACGTTTCCGCTACACCCGTCAACCGAAGCGCCGATGCGCGTGCATCAATTGCTTGGCGATATTCTCGAAACCGTGAGCCATGAAGTGCGACGCGATAATATGGCCAATGGCGATGTGCTGCAGGCCATGGCGATGGCCTTGGCTGTGCGGGCGCGGATGATTGCCTCTGACCCGAATATGACAACGGATTTGGCGCGCGATTTATTGGAAGCAGCCATTGGTGGCGTGTTGGAAGCCGAAGTCTCCACGCCGCCTATAGGCCGCGCCTAAGCGATTAGGCCAATAATTAGGCCGGTATTTTTTGCCCGTCCCAAGCAAACACATAGCCGCTATCTTGCGCGCTAAGCTTGTCTATCACCGCCAGCAAATAACCGGCTGATTGCGCCGGTGAGAATAATTTATCATCCGCCACATTGGCCTGAAACGGGGCCGACAAACGACTATCGACTGTGCCCGGATGCAGACCGACAATGATTTTATCTTTATCGCGCCGCGCCGTTTCAATCGCTGCATTTTTGACAATCATGTTTTGCGCCGCTTTAGCCGCACGATAGCTAGTCCAACCGCCCAGCCGATTATCAGACAGCGAGCCGACCCGCGCCGATAAATGCGCCATCACCGCTTTGTCGTCGCGCGCCATAAGCGGCACGAAATATTTCAAAATCAGCGCCGGACCAATGGCGTTTACCGCCAGCACGCGGGCCATTTTCTCACCGTCAATTTGCTTCATTGCTTTTTCCGGCCGCACGCCGCCATCGGCATCATGCAAAAGACCTGTCGCATTGATGATGAGATGAAACGGCGCGTGCGCCTTCAGCTTTTCAGCCAGCATGGCAAGCGCGGCCTCATCGGTAATATCCGCATCCGCCCGCGTCAAAGCCGTGAGCTGACAGCGCGGCGCCAAGGCGGCGCACAGTGCCGCGCCAATGCCACCGGCGGCACCAAACACCAAAGCGTTAAACGCATCGGGAAAACTATCGCGCAAAATATCCATAACCCGCATATAGGCCGCCAAACTTGCGCAACAAGGCTCATATGATAAGCGACACATAAGCGATAAGGTAAGGCGGTTACAGCTTCAGCGCATCTCGCAGCCTATCGGACAGATTAGCCAGCGCATCGGGCGCATAATCCGTCGCTTCACCGACCCCCCAAACCGGACCCGGCCACGCCGCATCGCCTTCATGGCGGGCGATAATATGCACATGCAATTGACGCACCATATTACCCAAAGCGGCAATATTCATTTTATCGGCGGTGGCGATATCACGCACACCATCAGCCACTTGCATTGAAATATCATGCAGACGCCGCGATTGGTCTTGCGGCAAATCTTGCCATTCAACCGCGCCGTCAATTTGCGGCACAAGCACCAGCCATAAATAACGCGCATCGCGCATCAAGCGAATATCGACAAAATCAATCACCCCCAGCGAGGCCGTATCAGCCGCCAGACGCGCATCCAACTCAAACGCCATTAATTAATCGCCGTATCGGAGACAAAGGGATTGGTTTGTTTTTCTTGCGCAAAAGTCGAGGTTGGGCCGTGGCCCGGGATAAACGTAATGTCCAGACCCAGCGGCCAAAGCCGTTCAGTAATTGACGAAATAAGCTGGTTATAATCGCCCTTGGGAAAATCTGTGCGCCCGATAGAGCCTTGAAACAGCACATCGCCAACCATAGCGACTTTATCTTCAGCCTGAACAAACACCACATGACCGGGTGTATGGCCCGGGCAATGCACCACATTAAAAGACACACCTGCAACCTCAACCACATCGCCATGGTCCAACCACTGGTCAGGCTCAAAGGCTTTGGCCTCAGGAAAATTATAAGCGGCCGCCGCTTCCGGCATGCCATCAATCCAAAACTTGTCATCCTTATGCGGGCCGATAATCGGCACATTGCGTGCCGCCGCCATGTCAGCCACCGCGCCGGCATGGTCGAGATGTCCATGGGTGACGAGGATTTTTTCAATCTCAATACCTTGTTCATCGATAAATTTATCCAACAAAGACAAGTCACCGCCCGGGTCAACAATGCCACCCTTTTTGGTTTCTTCATTCCAAAAAACCGTGCAGTTTTGCTGAAACGGGGTCACCGGAATAATTTGATATCGCAACATGATATTTTCCTCCATTGCCGACACAATAAACGCTTTATCCGGTGAATCAAATCACCGTAAGGTTTTTATGTTTCTTTAAACAACCGAAAGGAGGTGATCCATTGTCTAGTGAACGGAAGTATTTGGGGTTTCTAATCCAGCGTAACCGGGTGGACGTGGAGCAGCCTTCGCTGTCCAACGGCGTGCGAAAAAAATAACGGATTGGCCTACACTCCAATCACGAATTCAACAATGTTGAATTTTAGGGCGTCTGCTTTTGCAGGCGCCCTTTTTTCGCCTATAAGTTTTTATGGAAAGTTTTCTGGGAATTGATCTGGGCGCGAGTAGCCTGAAAGCCTGCCTCATTGACGCGGGCGGCGTGCGCCGTGCCATAAGCCGTGCCGCCATTACCACGACGCATCCCCAATCCGGCTATGCCGAACAAGACCCGCAAGATTGGTTGAGCGCGCTCGAAGCGGCTCTCAATGATTTACAAAAACAAGTCGGCGATTTGAACGACATAAAAGCCATCAGTTTTTCCGGCGGGGCGCATATTGCCGTATTATGCGATAAGCGCGGCGCGCCCTTGCAACCGGCGATTATGTGGAGCGACCAGCGCGCCCAAAAACAAGCGGCAGATTTATCTCAAAACTTAGAAATTGAAGCGATTTCCGGCAACCGCCCTAACCCGACTTGGACGCTGCCGCAATTATTATGGCTAGGCGAACACCGCCCGCATATCATCGCCTCTACGGAGAAGCTGTTTTTCGCCAAAGACTGGTTGCGCTTTCAACTGACCGGCCTGCATTGCAGCGATACGACCGAAGCGGTTGGCGGCATGCTGGCTGATAAATCGGGCCAATGGTCGCCCGCTTTACAAGCCCTCAGCGGCTTAAAAGAAACTGTCTGGCCGCCATTGCACGCACCGGATGAGGAAGCCGGTCGCGTGACTGAGCAAGCCGCGCGCCGTTTCGGCTTGCCGCAAGATGTGGCGGTTTATCAAGGCGCGATTGACACCTCGCTCGAATGGTTATGCGCCGCGCCGCAAAGCGCCGATATGGCGAGCCTCAAACTGGCCTCTGCCGGTGTGCTGGCATTTGCCTCTGACAAGATGGAGAGCTTTGCGCCAGTGTCTTTTTATCCGCACATTATTGCGCCATGGCATTATCACGCTGCCGGTATGAGCGATTGCATGGGCGCGATAGACTGGATGCGCCAGACATTGACCCCGCAATTAAGCGCAGCACAATTTGCCGAAGCCGCCAAAAAAGCCGCGCCGGGTGCCGATGGCATGATGTTTTATCCGTATTTATCGGGCGCGCGCGCGCCGTTTTGGGATAGCGATTTGCGCGCCGAAATTTATGGCCTGACGCGCGGTCACGGCATTGAGGCCATAGCCCGCGCCGCTTATGAAGGGGTCGGCCATGTGCTAACCGCGATTTGGCACGATATGACAGCGCGCTTAAACCACACACCAAAGCATATGCATGTGTTGGGCGGCGGCGGACAAGTCGGGTTTTTCTGCCAAATGCTGGCGGATATGGTGAACACTGAGCTTCTCGCCGGTGAAGAAGGCGATTGCGCTTTCGCCACGGCATTATTGGCAGCAACGGCGCATGGTCGGTTTGAAGATTTGACGCAAGCCGCCCAAAATGCCTATCGACCCTTGCGGCAATTTACCCCTGACAAAGACAATCATGCGCGCTATGCTTTTTTGCATGAGCAATTTATCGCCCGCCATAAATAGAGGGCGCGCCGCCATTTAAAAGCTGCGGCTGAGGAGAGACAAATGGAAAATCGTATTGATATCTCTGTCGAGAACCACGTCGCCCACGTCAAAATGGTGCGCGGTGATAAAATGAATGCGCTGGACGCCGACATGATGGACGGGCTGATTGAAGCCGGTGAACAAGTTAAATCAATGGCCGGATTGCGCGCCGTTGTGTTGTCGGGCGAAGGCAAAGCCTTTTGCGCCGGTCTTGATATGGGCAATTTCGCCAAAATGGCAGGTGGCGATGGCGCCGGTGTTACCGAAGGTGATAGCCGCCAAAAGCTGGCGGACCGCACACACGGACTGGCCAATCGGCCGCAAAAAGTTGCTTTCACATGGCGCGAAGTTGAAGTGCCTGTCATTGCGGCAGCGCAGGGTTTTGCCTTGGGCGGGGGTTTTCAGCTGTTTATGGGCGCTGATATTCGCTATGCCGCGCCGGGCACAAAGTTTTCTATCATGGAAAGCCGTTGGGGACTGGTGCCGGATATGGGCACAACCCACGTCATGACCCGCGTTGCCCGCGAAGATATTGTTAAAGAACTGGCGCTGACGGCGCGTATTTTTGAGGCTGATGAAGCCTATGAACACGGCTTTTTGACCCGCATTTACGACAATCCGGTTGACGCGGCGTTGGACACAGCCGCCGCCATTGCGACACGCAATCCGGAAGCCGTACGCGGCACCAAACGCCTGTTCAATGAACCGGCTGACCGCTTTGTCGCTGATACGCTGATGCTGGAAAGCGTCATTCAAGACGATATTATCGGCTATCCAAACCAAATTGAGGCCGTTAAAGCCGAGCTTGAAGGTCGCGCCGCCGTTTATGATGACGATAAAGCTGAAGCTGCTGAATAAAGCAGATTAAAACGCCGCTTTAAAAAACTTGCCAAATTGAAGCGCTGCGCGTCAGCAGCCAATAAACGGACACGCCGCCAATCACAATAATCGGCAGTTCAGCCAAAAGCGGCTGACGGCGCACATATGGCGCGAGCATTTTTCCAACCACCAGCGCCACCGCAATCACCATTAGCTGACCAACCTCAAGACCGATATTAAACAGCGCCAGCGCCGGTGCAGCTTGGTCGCGCGGCAGCCCGATATCGCCCAACACACCTGCAAAGCCAAAGCCATGCAGTAAGCCGAACCCGAAGGCCACGGCTTGCGGATAGCGCGTTGCCAAGGGCGAGCGCTTGTCTTCCGACTGCAATAATTCAACTGCCAAGAATAAAATCGACAAAGCGATAATCGCTTCCACCACAGCTGAAGGCGCACGAATATCGGCCAGCATGGAGGCCGCCAATGTGATGGAATGCGCCAGCGTGAAAGCCGTAATCACATAAACCAGCCGCCGCCAGCCACTGACCAGCATGACGAGGCCCAGCACAAATAAAATATGGTCAACGCCAAACACCAAATGCTCGACCCCGAGACCGAAATAAGCCGTTAAACCTGTGCCGCCACCGGAAAACATCGCCACCGGTTGCTGCGCTGTTAGGCGCATATTCATCGCCTCACCATCTTGCAATTTCAGATGCACAAACACATCGGTGATGGTTTTTTGCAAACCCTCAACGCCGATGCGCTGCCCCGTTAACCCGCCCGCACAGGCCAGTTGAAACCGTTCAATCAACACACCCGGGCGGCGTTGCATGCGGCTGTCTGCCAGTCGCTCACAATTTTCAGGAAACACAGGCCGCAAGCCCAAACCGGCCACTGCCTCGCGACCGGCATCGCGCACAGGCTGCTTCCAAATCACCCGATATGTGTCGCGCGCTGTCTCGGTCAGTTCGATATAGCCGGGCCGCACCTCATGCGCGGCGGCGGGCATAATCGCGCCTGCTAAAGCGGTCAAAAACAAAGCGAAAAACAGCCCGCTTAAAAGCCTATGCCGGGAAGGAAGCCGCATCATTGCTCGACCGGCACCATGACAATGTCATAAGAGGCGCGCAATTCGCGCCATGCTGCGAGGCGCGCCAGGCGGGCTTGCTCATCTTGCCAATCGGCTGCAATGCGGTTGGCTAATAGCTCAAAGGCGGCGGCTTGCGCGTCTTGGCGGGCGGTGATTTTAACAATGTGCCAGCCATAAGCTGAACGCACCGGTCCTATCCAAGCTTGCGTTGCAGGCGCATTCGAAGTCGTGGCTTTTGCTTGCATCAGTGTGGCGGCAAATTCGCCGCCCATCAGCTGCGCCATTTCGGCTTCATTTTGTCGTGCATAAGCCCGATTGAGCATGAAAGGTTGACCCAGCGCGCGCCAATCACTGTCATCTTTTTGCAGCTTGTCCAAAAGTGCCTTGGCGGATGTCTCATCAGCGGCGAAAACATGCTGCCAGCTTACATTTGGCGGCGTGTCATATTGCCCCCGATTATCTTCAAACCATTGGCGCAATTCGGCTTCGTCCGGCAAAGCGGGCGGGTCATTTTCTGACAAGAAAAACTCAACTTTTTGGGCCAAACGCCGCCGGATAATAATGTCATCATCATCCAGCCCCATGCTTTGGGCTTCACGCACCAAAATTTCTTCGCGAATATAACCTTCAATCAGCGCATCAAGCTCTACTGCTGTCGGCTGTCTTTTTGTTTGCCCCTGCCATTGCGCCACCAGTTTTTCAACCAGCGGCAAGTCGACAAGAATGCGTTTGTCATTTTGCCGCTCGGCAATAGCATCAATGGCAAACAACACAAGGCCGACGGCAATAAACCAAACCAGCCGGTCTTGCGCCAGCTTCAGCAAATAAGTTTTCATCGGATTTTAGTTCTCAAGCCAAATCGGTGAAGACCACACACGCTCTTGAATGGTCGTTGCTAAAGACGGATTAGGCGGCGAACCGGCCCGTATCGCATCCCAAGTTGACCAGCGGCAAGTCGGGTTTTCCAGCCCACGGGCATAGTAAAACGCATTATCACCTGCAGTAAAATCCGGGTCACGCCAATGCGCTTTCAGCTCATCCGCGCCGGTGTCGGCACTATACGAGCAATCGGAAATATCAACCTTGGCATTATTGTCAGGGCAACGATGGGTTGTGGCATCGGGTTTTGCCCCGCCCGCACACGCCACATCATAAACCGCTTCATGAGTTTTGCCGTTCGCATCAATCCAGCCTTTGACGATTTGCAAACGCTGCAGCGGTGCCGAACCGGCATCGCGCGTCGCCCAAACCAAAATATCAGGTGTTTTACCATCACGCGCTTTTAAATCCGCGCCCATGGGCACACCGCGCGCATAGGCTTTTTTGACCAATTGCGCATCATCCAGCAAATCAGCCCCCAGCCCGTAACCGGCAAACAAGCGTACCCGCAAGCGCGGGCCTGATGTGCCGAATGTTTCTTTGCGGCGCATGGCATTGAAAATACTATCGCGGGTGTTTTCTTCAGCCCACACACCGGCTAGGCCCGATGCGCCCCAGCTCGACCATTGCATGTGCAAAAATCCGGGGGCCGGATTTTTCGGTGCGAGGCCGGTACGCGCATTCTCAAGTGTATTGGCTTGTGTCCAGATATTGCGCAGGCGGAAAATTTGCGCGCCGAGACGCTGCACCCAGTTCAGCTGCACAGAGCCGCGCAATCGGCCATTGGCATCAACCAGACCGATTTTTGACCAATAATCATATTCGTCAAAAGCACCGGCCGACACATGCGTGTCGGAAGCAGAAATCAAACCGAATTTATACGGGTTGCCCTGCCCTTGCGCCTGCATTTCCAAACCGCGCTTATAGGCCTGGCGCACATAAGAGCCGTCGATACGGCTATTATACCAAGTGGCGATTTGATAAGGCATGATTTCAAAAGCCGCCCATTCATCGCGCGGGCTTTGTAGCGGATGGGTTTCTGAAGTGCCCTTCACCTGACTGATTTCAACCAGCGGCTCATTGCGCATGCGCATTGCGCTATATTCCGGTGTAATCGGCTTGCCGTCATAAGTAACATCGTCGAACATAAAGCCGTCTGAGCCGTTGGAATTATGCGGGATGGCCAAAGAATCCATGCCCTTGTCGCGCAGACTATCCATCCAGCGCCACAAATTTTCCGGGTTCATGGATATCAACCGCGAAAACGGCTCATCAGGCGCATCGCCCTTAAAAATCACATTACGATGCAGGTTTTCAAAGTTATTTTGCGATGAAGTATATTCATAACCGATAAAAGTGGTGAATTTGCCCGGCTCATTATGGCGGTCGGCAGCGTCTTTAATTTCCGCCCATGTATCGCGCACAATATCCATATCCAGCAAATCATCTTCAACTTGCTGGCCGAGATAAGGCATCATAGACCCGAAAGCGACACGGCGCTCGGTGGCCGTTTCAGCACCGCGCAAGGCCACCGATACAGGGTGCTGGCTGACTGTGCTGTTCGGGTCAAACATGGCCGGTACCATGCCGAGATACATGGCATGGTCCGTGACGGCTTGGAAATCCAGCGGCACGCGCATTTTCATTTCAAAACCGGACGGATGGGTAATCGCATCACCCTTGGCGAATTGATACGCCTCATCAGGCCCATTGCGATTGCCGAAAATAAACGCGTCAAATGACAGATTAGTGTGCAAATGGGTTTCGCCGAATAATGCCGTCCTGTCTTCAGGCCCTGCTATGGCTTGGCCGGATAGAATTAGCGGTGCAACCAGAGCGGTCGCAGCAAAAAGCTTGCGCATTGTCATTTAAATCTCCCTCGTCTAAGTGGAGTGTGCCTGATGTGACGCGAATTGACAAGCGTCGCGCGTATTGCAGTAATAGGCAGATTAGGGGGGCGTTATGTATAGCGAAACATATCAAAATTGGCAGTCTGACCCGCAAGGCTTTTGGCGCGAACAAGCCAAACGCGTGGATTGGCAGACAGCACCACAAAAGATTTTCGCAACAAATGACAGCGGCGATCGCTGGTATGTAGACGGGGTGATGAACACTTGTCACAACTGCGTCGACCGCCATGTCGCCGCCGGTCATGGCGACCGTCCGGCGTTTATTCACGACAGCCCTATCACCGATAGCCAACAGACATTGAGCTATGCCGCGCTTTTGGACCGTGTACAAACCGTTGCCGGTATGATGCAAGCGCATGGCGTCGAAAAAGGCGACCGCGTTATTATTTACATGCCGATGATACCGGAAACCGCGATTGCCGCTTTGGCGTGCGCGCGGCTCGGCGCGGTTCACTCCATTGTGTTTGGCGGATTTGCTGCGGCTGAATTGGCGACGCGTATTGATGATGCAACGCCGAAACTGATTTTAGCGGCCTCGTGCGGCATTGAGCCGAGCCGTATTGTTGACTACAAGCCGTTGCTTGACGGTGCGATTGACCTGTCTAAACACAAACCGGATGCCTGTCTTATCTGGCAACGCCCGCAGCAAGAAGCAGGGCTGATTAACGGGCGCGACTTTCATTGGCAAGCCGAAGAAGAAAAAGCCCGTGCCCAGAATAATCGTCCCGATTGTGTGCCGGTGCTGGCCACTGACCCGCTTTATATTCTCTATACCTCCGGCACGACCGGCATTCCCAAAGGCGTGGTGCGCGATAACGGCGGCCATTTGGTCGCCTTGCATTGGGCGATGGAAAATATTTATGACATTGAGCCGGGTGACGTTTTTTGGTCAGCCAGTGATTTCGGCTGGGTCGTCGGCCACAGCTTTATTTTATACGGACCGCTCTCCATCGGCGCCTCAAGCATCATCTTTGAAGGCAAGCCCATTGGCACTCCCGATGCCGGTGCTTTCTGGCGCGTGATTGCCGAGCATAAAGTCAAAGCGCTGTTCACCGCGCCAACCGCTTTCCGCGCCATCAAAAAAGAAGACCCGCAGGGTAAGCTGGTCAATGATTATGATTTAAGCGGCTTTAAAATGCTCTATCTGGCCGGTGAGCGGGTCGACCCCGACACGATTAACTGGGCTGAAGCCAGCCTTGGCGTGCCGGTGATTGATAATTGGTGGCAGACCGAGACAGGTTGGCCAATTTGTTCCAATCCGGTCGGCATTGAATTGCTGCCCATCAAAAAAGGGTCGCCAAGCTTGGCCATGCCGGGCTAGGAGCTGGCGGTTCTCGATGAGGGCGGCAAGCCGGTTGCAACGGGTGAAACCGGCTCAATCGTCATTAAAAAGCCCATGCCACCCGGTTGCTTGCCGGGTCTTTGGCAGAATAAAAATGGCTTTGAAAGCGCCTATATGGAAGATTTTCCCGGCTATTATAAAACCGGTGATGCGGGTTTTGTTGATGAAGACGGCTATTTGTTCGTCATGTCGCGCACAGATGACATCATCAATGTGGCCGGTCACAGGCTATCAACCGGCGGCATGGAAGAAGTTCTGGCCGGTCACAATGACATTGCTGAATGCGCCGTTTTGGGCGTTAAAGACGAGCTAAAAGGCGAAGTGCCGCTCGGTCTTTTAGTGCTGAATGACGGGGTCAATCGGCCTGATGAAGAAATCACTGCCGAGGCCATACAAAAAGTGCGCGATGAAATCGGGCCGGTCGCGGCGTTTAAATTGGCGGCGCGGGTTAAGCGTTTACCGAAAACCCGTTCGGGCAAAATTTTGCGCGGCACAATTCGTAAGATCGCCAATGGCGAAGATTGGAATATGCCGGCGACAATAGATGACCCAGCCATTCTTGATGAAATTAGCGAAGTGCTGGCCACATTGGGCTATCCGAAAGGCTGAAAATGAGCGACCTCATTACCATAGAGCGCAATGATGGCTATGCCGTCGTTACACTCAATCGCCCTGAGGCGATGAATGCATTATCGGGCGCGCTGCGCGATGCGCTGGCAAAAGCCATTGATGCGCTGGAAGCCGATGACGCTATTCGCGTGCTGATTTTAACCGGTGCCGGAGAAAAAGCATTTACCGCCGGTCTCGATTTAAAAGAGTTGGGCAGCAATGGTGGTGATGCGGCACTGACCATCGCCACTGATGACCCTGTGGTCGCGCTCGGCAAATTTTCCGGTCCCATTATCGGCGCGATTAACGGCGTTGCCATTACCGGCGGTTTTGAGTTAGCGCTGGCTTGCGATGTGCTTATCGGCACACCCAATACGCGCTTTGCCGATACTCATGCCCGTGTCGGCATTTTGCCGGGCTGGGGATTGAGCCAAAGATTGACCCGCTTGCTGGGCCCGTCACGCGCCAAAGAAGTCTCGCTGACCGGTAATTTCATCTCGGCTGAAGAGGCGCTTGAATGGGGGCTTATCAATCATATCGTGCCGCATGAGGCGCTGCTGGATAAGGCGCGCAGTCTGGCTGAAGATATGTTGTCTTGCGTGCCGCACACATTAGCCGCCTATAAAAAGCTGATGGATGACGGCTATGCCGCGAGCTTTGGCGACGCTTTGAAGTTAGAAAATGAGGTGGGTCGCGCCGCCAATAAACAAGTCGGCGGCGATGCCGTTGAAGCGCGCCGTGAAGCGATTAGACAACGCGGCCAGCAGCAAAAGTAAGTGGCCAGCCGCAGAAATAAGTGAAGCGAGGAGCCTGTAATGAGTGACGATAAAGGCATGATGCCATCCAAGGCGCATTATAATGGCTAGCGCGAACCCGATAATGTGCGCTGGCATTTGCGCAATATGTCGACCCTACCGGCGCTTATCATGCCGCGCTATAGCAGCACGGTTAGCCTATTTGGTAAATTTCAACGCGCCGTCTTGCAAGGCAGAAAACCGCGTCAAAAATATATCGGCGATATAATTTTGATACATCACCCACGGCTTAATGCTGCCTTGTTTCGGCAATTCGGCCGATTTACGCACGACATAGCCCGATGAGAAATCCAAAAGCGGTTCATATTCGACCTGGCTCATATCCGGTGTTGGCATCACCCGCGCCATATTTTTGCGGTCCATATAATTATACAGACGGCACAGATATTTCGACGTTAAATCGCAGCGCAGCGTCCATGACGCGTTGGTATAGCCAAAAGAAGCCAGCAGGTTCGGAATGCCGGAATACATCATGCCTTTGTAATTCAGCAAATTGGCCGGCTCGACCGGCTCATTATCGACCGTCACCTCAATATTGCCCAAGAAGTTCAAATCAAGGCCGGTAGCAGAGACAATAATATCGGCTTCGATAAATTCACCCGATTTCAGCTCAATGCCGTTTTCTTTAATCTGCTTGATATGGT